>CAZRLY010000390.1:0-1602 GCA_964601015.1 uncultured bacterium | reverse complement strand
TTCAGATTTCGACAGGATATTTGTCGATTTTGGAAAATTGACCTACAAGTGGAAGAGTTTGACGAGCTTTTCCAGCGCGTCAATAGCCCGTGGTCCGGGGCGGTTGAGGATGTCGCCGTCCATTGTGTAAACTCTATTCTCTCTCACAGCGCGCAGTGTTTGATATTTCCGCCAATTATTCAATACCTCTTCGTCCTTCTGCTTTTTGCCCCTGCCAACGATGATAACATCGGGTTGATTCAGTATCAACGCCTCCAAGTTATATTTATACCATCCCTTCTTATCTTTTGCAATGTTTATTCCGCCAGCTCTTTTTATCATATCATCTACGAAAGTGCCTTTCCCAGTTGTCCAGAGGTTAGCGTGGTCAAGCGCGTAGAATACTTTCGGTCTTTTTTCCATCGGGATAGGCATTACATTTTTGTCAACCTGCGCTACCCTTTTCTTCATCTTCAGCAACGCCTTTTTAGCCGACTCCTCTTTGCCGGTAACTACGGTTAAGGTTTTCATCGTCGAAAGGATTTCATCCAACGTCTTTGGCTTGACGACGAAACATCGCACACCTAAGTTTGCCAATTTATCTATGTGAAGCTTGTTCTGCCCGTCTGCCGCAGCCACGACAAGGTGGGAGTTCAAAGAGACAATCAACTCCAAAGATGGCTTATAGTAACCGCCCACTTTCCTCTTCTTCTTAGCTTTTTCGGGATAGTCGCAAAATTCGGTCACCCCCACTATCTCTTTATCCAGCCCTATGGCAAACAACATCTCCGTAACTCCCGGTGTCAGTGAGACTATCCGCTTTGGCGGAAAGTTGATTGTTACTTCTCGATTCAGGAAATCCTTGAAGGTTCTCTTGGAAACGTCCGTCTGGGGTTTTAGCCCCTCAGAATGCCCTGCGGAAATTGTCATGGCAATGATGACAAGTAAAATTCCAATATTCAAGAAAGTTTTCATCTATTCCTCCAATGGTAATATGTAGCAGCGGACGCTCTCCGTCTCGTCCGTCAATGGGAAACAGGCTGGGACGGAGAGCAGTCGCTACAACATAGATTTACTTTTATGCTCTATTTCTCGACGATAGCCACCGCGCTGGCGCCTCCGCCTGGAGTGTAAGTACCTGTCAATTTTTCATTGGCATCCATCACCAGCAGTTTGTCCTTTCCCTCGCCTGTCCAATCGGAAACGCAGATATATCCATTTCCTTCGCTATCGAAGGCCAATCCAGAACCACCGGCGAAATCCGTCAAAGCACTGGCTACATCGTACAGCAGAGAACCGGCGTTTGCATCATAGGCAAGCAATCCCACGCCGGAAGTGATGTAGGCGATGTTATTCGGCGCAACGGCGATGGTTGATGGCGTTGTACCCAAATCTATAGTTTCAACAACTTCGTCTTTGTTTGAATCAATGACGCAGAGTTTTCCCGTGATGTCAGCGTAATTGCCTGTGCATACTACAAGCACGTTACCCTTGCCATCAACAGTTACTTCGGTAGGGTTGGTTTCCACGTCAATTGTTTTTATGACGGTATCCGCATTAGTGTCGATGACGGATACTGTGCCCTGTCCGTAGGTAGTAGTGCCGTCCTCTTCATAGACAGCA
>CAZRLY010000389.1:0-1605 GCA_964601015.1 uncultured bacterium | reverse complement strand
TGTGGTGCGGTTGAGACATAAATCTGGGCGTTGGTTGTCGGCAGGTTGACCGTACTGCCGGTGAAGGTGTCTACCGGCGGTTTTTTCTCTTTTGCCTGCTGCGCCTTCCGTGTCTGGCGACTTGCATGTTTTTCTGCTTGATCTTTTTTGCTGAAGCGCCGCCTGTCAATGGGTTTGCCATCTGAACCAACGACGGCGAACGTGTGCTTATTGATATTTCCAACGGTAAATTGGGTTTGAACACCCCCTTCACCATCACCCTTCCCCTTGGAAGCCGATAGCGTGTTTCCGACATTATTCTTTCCACTTGCCAGGTACTCCTTTATGTTTTGCAGCCTGCCTTCTTGGATGGATTCATCTAAGAGGGCGTGTGTTTCAGCGGCGATTATCGCCCACTGTTTGTCTTCTAACATTGAGAGCGAACAAACCCCTAATTTTCGATAGTAGTATTCTTTGTAAAGGTCAGGATTCAGTCCGTGTTTTACCAAAGCACCGGACAGCGATTTCAATGAGCCAAAAAACCAGTTTCGATTATTACCATACATCTTTTCTGGTTTTTCAGGTATCTGGTTGTCCGTGCGTTCAGCCTGTTGCGGACGGACGGCGTTGGCAATCTTTTCTACCAACATCGCTGATTTGCCTTGTTGATACTCCCGATGGTAGTCATCAGCAGCATCATTCTGATTTGAATTAAGGGTGTTTTGTTCGGTTTGGGTGAGTGTAGTTGATTCTGAATCAAAAAACGTGAGTTGAAGATGCTGTGTCTCTGCAAGCATCTTTTGATGAAGGACGACTTCTTTGGCAAGTTCGCCCTTCGGCATTACTGAGAAACGTGGGATATGAAGGTTACGTCCGACGTTTCTCAGTTGGGCATTCGACATGCCCTGAAGCTGCGTATAATCATAAGTTCCTATCATGGTTTCTCCTCCGCTGGCTAAAAGATAGCCAGTTCGGGGTGAGTCCTGATCAGGGACGTCACCCCCGGGGAGCACCCGTTTGCTGTGCTCCGTTGAACTGGTTTGGTGTTATTGCAGCTTTTTTGATTTCTTCAGCCATGTCTTGTTGTTACTCGGAATGTCCGTCTCGCTTAATATTTCTCTGAGATTTGCGATTAACTTTTCTGCGGCGGATGCGCTTGTGTCGGTGCAGTCATGGCGGTAAGCTGGGCGAAAACGCCGAATCATTTTCCCTAATTCAGCCAAGTTGTAAATGTGGTCGCTTGGCACTTCCTCGTTGCAAACGAGGCAATTGTCATATATCACAACTGCGTAGTCACCACCAGTAACTCCGAATTTCACACCGTCTATTTCGCATGGTAGCGTGGGGATGCACAATCGCTCTCCCGTCCACTCCGCCAATTTGTCTACTAACCAGTCACGACGCTTCTGTTTCTCTCTCGCTCTCTCGCTTTCACTTTGCCTTTCTTCGTCCAGGCATGCTTCTATTGCTTTTTCCTTCCAACCCATTCTACTATTCCTCCTTTGTGAAATCTGCGGACCTGCGAAGGAGCGGGCGCTGGAGCGTTGGGGCAAAAAACTTCGCAGAACCACAGGAAATGTTAGAAACTTACTACCATTTTTTAGCGTTTAATGGTATAATTATTGT
>CAZRLY010000388.1:0-1651 GCA_964601015.1 uncultured bacterium | reverse complement strand
TTCCTCTGGAGAGAGAAAATACATCGGATGTGGGTCAAAAGAGAGGACGACACTTCGGCAGGAGCCTCGCGCTCCCGTTAAGCCGAGTTTTTGCGATTGATGGACGACTTCCTTGATGATAGCGCGATGACCTATGTGGACACCATCAAAGGTGCCAAAAGTTAAAACAGTTTCTTGGTCAAATTTTGAAATACTGTCTAAGCTTTCTATAACCTGCAAAATCTTACTCTCCAACGTAGAACGTTAGACTTCCGAAGTCTCGGAGACTTCGGAAGTCTAAGATGCTTTTTTCTTATATAATCGCTCTGCATTTTCTGTTAATTCTTCCAATGGCGTTGATTTTGAAAGCAACATCTCCCCTGTGTTTACATCAATAACAAGAAAACCAACAATTCCCACTCTTCATCGCCTTGCTTTAAACAAAGTGGTATGATTTTAGTCAAGGTTACCTCGCATTCTTTTAAGCTTGTGAAAAAATCATGTAATTTTTTTTTCTGTATCATTACAAAACACCGAAAGCTATCAATCGCAGCTTGGTAATTAAAACTAAAGGGTGGTTCATCGAAAGTTCTGCTACTGTTGCTTATAGCTCGCCCAACGGAAGTCAACCCGACGATTTCTCCAGTTTTTCGATTAAGATAGAAATATTCATTCCAGACATCACGTCTGGGGTGAAAAAGGCGTTCTACAAGAAGAGTGTTTGGGTCAGTTCCTGTCACCTTAACGGCTTTGTGATTGTTACAATGTCGGCAAGCTAATGCAAGGTTATCCATATCAGTTATGCCACCTACGGACACTGGAACAATATGCTCAATGTCCAAAACACCATTGCTCATTTCTTGTGGATAATGGCAATACTCACAACGTCCTGAAGCACGCTGGGTGACAGGGTAACGATATACCTCTGTCCTACGCATCCGCCTGCTCCTCTATTGTATCAGCCAAATTCATCAGGCGTTGGAATTCACTCTCCTTTCCTTTCGGTACATTCACAAGATTTTTCCAGCGTCGTAGGTTTTTGTGAGTTTGGCGTTCAGCCTCCACAACTAAACAGCGAAACTCTTCTTGTTGAGCAGAGTTTAATTTCCCTTCTGTATTCATAAGTCGTAGCGCTCTTAACCGTTCCTTTTTTTCCATCGGGAATAATTCCATCCCCAATGATGCTTCTGCAACCCGCATCATTTCGCTGATTTCCTCCACGGACGTCCGCACATCTCCAGTTAGAGCATCCACCTGCACTTCTCCTACAAACGGAGGCTTTGGCATCTTAACATTTGCGAAAACAGCAATCCGCCAGATATTCCCTTCCGCGTCCAGTGTTGCCTTTTTAGGAATTAACAAAAATCCGACTCGTGATTCCAAAAATCTTCTTGCAATATAAAGTACTTCTTTGGGTGTGCCAGGACAGAACGTTAACTCTTTGTTTATCCTTTCCACCACCCATTTCTCTGGCGCTATTCCAGATGCCTGGGACAGCGAAAGTAACTTTTGATAGGCTTCGTAAGATAATTGAATAGTAAGTTCATTCATTCCGACAGCACCCCTTTATCCGTTATAGCCTCTTGATCTGATAAAGCTTTCAACACAGCATCAACGGAGTGGA
This sequence comes from uncultured bacterium, assembly GCA_964601015.1. GTDB lineage: Bacteria > Poribacteria > WGA-4E > DTYX01 > CAZRLY01 > CAZRLY01. The sequence goes on along the minus strand of CAZRLY010000388.1, from coordinate 48 downwards.
CAGCTTGATATGCTTTTTCTGGACAGTTTTCAATTTCATCAAGGGATA
>CAZRLY010000387.1:0-1704 GCA_964601015.1 uncultured bacterium | reverse complement strand
CAAGTCGCTTCAGCGGAATTTGGAGTGCGCCAACTAAGTTGACGCAACGAAAACTGAGTTTTTGCTCTCCGGAGGGTTCAGACATAACGCGAAGGGATATGCCACGCACTAACCCATACAGCAGGTTTTCCAAATGCTCCGAATACCGCTCTGCTTTTTCATCATTTAACCAGTTAAACTTCCGGGGGAGCGTCAATGCCTTCTGCCAGCCCTGTCCAAATTCGGTTAGAGCATCTATCAACTGTCCCTGCGCTTGGTGCTCACTTCCTCGTCGGAGGTGATTGATGACATCTCTTTGTATCTCCCGAACCGGCTCTTCCATCAAAGCGACCACAGTTTTTCGTTGTAGGCGCGCAAGGGCATAGCGTTCTTTCGTCTTTTGGTTGATGTGTGTGTCAACAATGTTGGATTCTGGAAGACGTTGGCGGGTATAGCTTCGACTTTTGGCTATCACCTCTTCATGGTACTCTTCGTCCCTCTCATAGACAATCCTCTTCATTTCAGATTCAACCGTCACTTCGATGCTTCGCGCCAGATCTTCCCGCGCTTTGAGCTTGGCTTCGTCCATTGTTTTCACCGGTCCACCGACGCCGTAGTAGTATAGCGCGTTGTTTGGTTTGCCTTTGATCCAAATAGGCGACGGAGGGATGGAAACTTGCGTCTCTTTTCTTCCTGCACATCCAATGCAAAGCAAAGTTAGACATAAGGATATAAGCGCAGCAGCCTTCATATTTTTCTCCTTTCTGAGTTTGACATAACCTATTAAAGGATGTTAGATTCCAAGGATGTGTTGAAAATGATTATCGCTAAAGTCGGGAAAAAGCCAATTCTCGAAATACCCCTAGAAGTTTATGATTCACTCAGACTCAGCGAGGGGCAAGAAGTTGGTATAGAAGTTATTTTACAAAAGAAGCCAATAAAAAGGCTAACTGATGAAGCATTAGCCCCGATTGACGCAACGCAAGGTATTTGGGCTGATGATGAAAAAATCTCAGAAGCGTTTGAATACTTGGAGCAGACAGATAACAGCATCTTTCTATCTTCCAACGCCGGCAAGGGGTAAAGGAGTAAATTTGTTTTCATCGCTAAAGTGGGATTGCAATGAAAACATAGAGGAGTTAAGGGGTTACCGCACCACAACGAAAACCGAGATAGGAGTTCATGTTGCTCGGCTTGCTGCCGTTGCTGCGGTTCGCCGCCCGCAAGCTGTCACCGTCGTTGTCCCACGAACCACCGCGAACGACGCGATACAGACCAGAAGCGGGGCCGGTAGGATTTTTGCGAGATGAAGAGGAATAATTATTTGCATCATACCAATCCTCACACCATTCCCAGACATTGCCTGCCATGTTGTGTAAGCCATAACCATTCTCTGGATTAGTTCCGACGGGCGTGGTTTTGCCCACGTTATTGTTATAATTCGCTTTCGTGCTATCGATTTTATCCCCCCACGGATACTGCTTATCCACCAGCCCACCTCTGGCGGCTTTTTCCCACTCCGCTTCAGTAGGCAGACGCTTGCCAGCCCATCTGCAGTAGGCTTGGGCATCGTCCCAACTGACGTAGATTATCGGATGATTGTCAGTCGGCGAACATTGGGATACATTCGACCAATCTGGAGCACGATGCCCAGTTGCTTTTATGAATTTTTTATACTGCCCAACGGTGACCTCATAAACGTCCATGTAAAACGCATCAACGTAG
>CAZRLY010000386.1:0-1710 GCA_964601015.1 uncultured bacterium | reverse complement strand
GGGGCTATGCACCCGGGAGAAGGCATTTGAAGAAAGGAAAAGCGCCAAAAAAGCCTATTAGGTATCACCAAGATGCTCGCCCCCCGTTGAGTGCGTTTACAAAGAGGGGGGCCGCTGTAAATAACGCACCGCTGAATGTTCAGGGTGGTTTTCGGAGGGTTCTGGGGTGGATGAAGAGGAGGTTTTTTAGGAGATGATTTCTTGCATGATTTGTTACAAAAGCGAGCTCTGCTACAATGAGCGGGTAGATGTTGATTGTGTTTGCTCTTCATGTGTGCAGAGGCTTTTGAAATTTTCACAGAATGAGCTGTCGTTGTATCGTGTCCTATGAGGACTTTTTTTAAGGGGAATAGTTAGGGTATAGGTTTTTCAAAAAACTAGGAAAACCAGGGTTTCAATGTGAACCGAGATTGAGGTTTTGAACGATAAGATTAAGCTTTTGAGAGCTAAGGAGGAACAAAATGGATAGTGAGGATAAAGTTCAATTCCTGAAGGCGTACATTACATGCATTCAAGGAGAGGGCCGCGGGGTGAACGAGGGCCAATGCGAGTATCTCCGGGGGCTGCTCGATGCAATTATTGATTACGATGGAAAAACTGCTCGAGAACAGGCTGCCCAAAAGAACAACGACATTTTTAGGCGCTATCTTTCAGCTTATAGAGAGACGCCACCCACGAAACGCGCAGATTACCTGCTTGAAAAATATAATTATGAAGATCGCGGAGAACCCGTTAAGTTGTTAGGGAGTGAAAATTCAACTTATAGAGTTATTAGAGGGAAGCGAGTCAAAAAAGTGGAGCGAGATGCCGAAGGCCGTGTGGTAGCTATTGTTGAAAGTGATTATAATGAGTAACAATAAGGAGGAAAGATGACAGCGAATCAGGATAAGCCGGAAGTAACACCAGAAGAGAAGTTTGCAAGAAAAAGGGAAAGCTATTTCAAGAAGCTAGCAGCAGTGCGGGATAGAGTCATTGCGAGACCAATTGGTTGGCCGACGAGACCCTCAATAACAAACGAGCAACGTAAGATATATAATTTTGCTGTTTGCGACATCTTGGCTGATCGATTCCGCAAGATTTTGAAAGAGAAAAAGCTCAATGTGGACCAGTTTGCGAGAGAGCTATATGAGATTGGAGGTGATGATTACTGGTTCCATCCAGAGTTTGAGAGGAACTATTATCCGGATGGAACCTATGATCCTGTTCAGAGAAACCGCCTGGAGGAGTTTATCGAGGGGGAGCTGCCACTTCCGCCTGAACGCGAGCTGAGGGTGTTGGAGTGCAGCCTTGATTTTTCACCAAATCAAGTTTTGACTAACTTACACTTTGAACAGGACAGGATTCTGGATTTCTTAGTTGCGTGCAGGTTTCTTGACGAGTTTTACCGCAAGACGAGAAAATTCCGAAGGTCTAAGAGAGTCAAAGCTTATGAGAAAAGAAGAGAAGATGAGGAAAAGCAGCGGCAGAAAGCTTTGGAAGAATATCAGAAGCAACAAGCGGAAGAAAAAAAGAGTCGTAGGGAGAATTTTATCAGCAGGTTGAAAGGGTTAGCCTTGGGGCAGTGGGACGAACCGAATGAAGAAGATATTTTGGAGGAAATCTAATCATGGCTATTCACGCAAAAAAACTATCGTATCACCACGAGACTACGAGCGGGCAAACTGGCCAAGCATACTTCGCCCTTCGGGATGGGAACGGCGAAAGGGTAGG
>CAZRLY010000385.1:0-1793 GCA_964601015.1 uncultured bacterium | reverse complement strand
CTCCCCTACTGATTGAAGCAATCAGAAGGGGTATCCTGCCGCAAAAAAGATGAAATCAAGATATGGCGAGCAGCATTGACAAAGGATGAAGTTAAATTGGCGTTAGAAGGAAAGTTAAACGCTGCCGTCTCTTTTAAAGATGCTCTGCCAATCACCTGGGGAAAACTCAAAATGTAGCACGAGGTATTTCGCCAAAACTAAAAGATTTAGGATGGTTTTTTTGAGCATGTTGAAATAAGAGGACACGAAAATACCCCGCCTCTACAGGGCTGAAAGACAATATCTTTCAGCCCTTTTTAACAACATCCAAACACCAATTATACCTTTCCACAGAATATTTTGCTGCTAAAAAAACCGAGTTTTTCGGAAAAACTCGGTTTCTATTACCCTAATCTTTTTTGTGGATTGGTATACCTGTCAAAAATTTGACCTTGGGGAACCGAAAATGTCACAGAAACTAATAATCGCAATAGATGGGCCGGCTGGCTCCGGCAAAAGCACCATAGCAAAACGCATCGCAGAAAAGTTGGGTTATTTGTATTTGAACACCGGGGCTATGTATCGTGCTGTTACTTTGAGGGCGATAAGGAACGGGGTTGACAAAGGCGATGAGACAACACTGATAAAAATCGCAGAGACGTGCAAAATTGATTTTGCTGATAATGGAGCGAATACCCTTTTGGATGGCGTTGACGTGTCCGCTGAAATCCGTCTTCCGGAGGTTGACAAGGTAATTTCCGACATTGTGAAGATTCCCGGTGTTCGCCGTGCATTGGTGGTACAACAACAGAGGATAGGCAGGGACGGCGGGATTGTAACCGAAGGAAGGGATGTCACAACCGTTGTATTTCCCAATGCGGACGTGAAAATCTATCTTGATGCTTCGGTTGAAGAACGAGCGCGACGAAGGTATGATGAGATGAAGGAGAGGGGAGAGAGTATCTCCTTCGATGAAATTAAAACTGATATTTACAGACGGGATAAAATAGACAGTACGCGCGAAGACAGCCCGCTCAAAATCGCTGAGGATGCTATAGTGTTGGATACCACGAATTTGAACATTGATGAAGTCGTGGAGGGCATCTGGCAGTTTATTTGCGAACATTTTCAGCCCGATTAGCGCAGGCAAAGAAAGTCGGAACGCGGGGGAAGATTATTGATGCACTACAAATATTATCCAACTCAGAATGGAAAAAAAATCTATCGCTGGACTCACAAAATAGCCCAACCGCTACTCAAAAAGCTGGTTAAATTTGAAATCAAAGGGCAGGAACACGTTCCTCCATCGGGAGGGGCGATTGTCATGTCCAATCATGTGAGCTATCTTGATCCAATTTTTTTGGGCGCAGCCGTGCCGCGTGAATTGCACTACATTGCAAGAGAGAACTTATTTAGAGTGAAACTCTGGGGGGATTTTATAGCGTATTTCAACGCTTTTCCAATCAAACGTGGAAAACCTGACCTTCAAGCCTTGCGGAAGACTTTGTCCCTGTTGAAGGAGAATAAACTTCTTTTGATGTTTCCCGAAGGTACAAGGAGCGTTGATGGGACGCTTGGCAAGGCTTTAGAAGGTGCCGGGTTCATTACCTACCGGGCAAACGTCCCTGTTATCCCGGCTTTCGTAAAGGGAACTGAAATTGTTTTGCCCAGACACGCAAAGGGGATAACACGAGCAAAGGTATCAGTTAGCTTCGGACCGGCTATCGAACTCACTGAACTGAGAAGTATGCGTCGAGCGCGAGAGGCGTACAAACCGATAGCACAGGAGATTATGAAAGGGATAGCGGCTTTAA
>CAZRLY010000384.1:0-1963 GCA_964601015.1 uncultured bacterium | reverse complement strand
ATGGAGGGCATAAAAGTGAAAAGTTTAACTATGTTATGTCTCAGTTTAATCGTCATTAGTTTGATGTTTACAGGACAAAGTTATGCCAAAATTGACCCAGAAACCTGTGTCGGAATATGGCTCTTTGATGAGGACAGTGGTGATGTCGGCAAAGATTTCTCTGGAAAGGGCAATGACGGCAAAATTAATGGTGCGACATGGGCTGAAGGAAAGTTTGGCAAAGCCTTGGAGTTTGATGGAACAGATGATTATGTTGAAGTGCCTGATGCGCCAAATCTAAATCCGACGAAGGCTATGAGCATGGGATGTTGGGTATATATAACAGGTAACGCCGGACAGCACCGTGACATCATCAGTAAAGACGGTGAGTCTGGTGAGAGGCAATACCTGATTACGGCATCAGATGTCAATAAATTTCGACCACATATATGGACTCCAGATAATGTGGCCAGTTACTATGATGGCAAAACATCTGTCGAACTCAACGCCTGGTATCACATTTTTCAAACGTACGACGGAAGCGCTCTAAAACTATATGTTAATGGGGAAGAAGATGACAGTCAAAATTTCCCAGGCGGTATCATAGTTACTAGCCAACCCGTAAGAATTGGTGGTGGGGCTAATCCTGGTGCAGCGGCCCTTCACACACCAGGCACCATCGACGAAGTTGCGATTTTCAATGTTGCGTTGGAAAAAAAAGACATTCAAGCCATCATGAACGACGGGCTATCTAGCATGCTTGCTGTTTCCCTTACAGGCAAACTCACCACAACCTGGGGCGAGATAAAGAAGTAGAATCACAAACCTTATCCCAATGCTTTTGTGTTGGGGCGTTTTACCTTTCTTGCGTTTTGGGCAAAACTCAAGACTAATTGATTAGTTTTTGCGGAGCGTTTGATTAACTTTGAATATTGAACTGGATAGCGAGTAGATGGTGTCCCTGACAATAGAAGTCAGGGACTTTTGCTATCCGGCAGAATTACAGAACATGAAAAAAATCCGTCAACTAAGGAGAAATAACTATGGATAAAGTTTTAACAACTACAGAAGGTTTGTTTCCAGACTTAAAATTATACAAACGCGGCAAAGTACGAGATTTATATGATTTGGGCGATATGCTCTTAATCGTTGCGACTGACAGGATTTCAGCTTTTGACTACGTTTTGCCCAATGGGATTCCATGCAAAGGCAAGGTATTGACGGGGCTTTCGGTGTATTGGTTTGAATACACTAAAAAACAAGCCGATATTGACAATCATTTAATTAGCGTTGATGTAGCAGACTTTCCGGAGGAAGTGCGGAAGTATGGGGAAATTCTTTCCGGGCGTTCGATGTTAGTGAAAAAGGCTGAACGATTGGATTTAGAGTGCGTGGTACGCGGTTATTTAGCTGGTTCTGCCTGGAGAGATTATCAGGAAAGAGGGGAGATATGTGGCGTCAAACTCCCGCCCGGTTTGCGCGAGGCGGATAAGTTGTCTGAACCCATCTTTACTCCCGCCACCAAAGCGGAATCCGGACACGATGAAAATATCACCATCGCCGAAGCTGAAGAGACAATTGGGAAGTTGTTAGTGGATATTATGAAGGAACAGAGCGTAATTTTGTATACCATAGCGGCGGAGAAGGCGTTATCATCGGGGTTGATTCTGGCTGATACGAAGTTTGAATTTGGGCTCTACGACGGCAGTGTACTGGTTATCGACGAAATGCTTACGCCAGACTCTTCACGATATTGGTCTAAAGAAAGCTATGAGCCAGGGAGGGCGCAGTTAAGTTTTGACAAACAATACGTTCGCGATTATCTGCTTTCAATCAACTGGGATAAACAACCACCCGTCCCGCAACTCCCGGATGAGGTTATCCAAAAAACAACAGAAAAATATCTTGAGGCTTACAAGTTGATAGTTGGTCAACTACTGCACGCATAAATGCGGCAGCTTGAATGCTGTTAGTTGACCAGACT
>CAZRLY010000383.1:0-1979 GCA_964601015.1 uncultured bacterium | reverse complement strand
CACGCAACCACAGCAAACGCAAGAGCGTGTTGAATGAGATTATCTGATAGCCCGTATTCTCAAAAATCTCCCACGCAGACAGATTTTTTATCCTATCTCCCACCAGTTCTTGAGTACGCGAACACTGCCATGAAATCACAGGATAAGTCAAACTGCCGCCCTTTGAAACAGGCGCGCCATCCGCCCCCCAGGTAGTAATTGTAACGGCTTTTATCCTTTCACTCCCTACGGCATCCACAACTTGTCTTGACGCAACTGCAAGTTTCGACCAAATATCCTGGACATCCCAGATAAGCCAGCCTTCCATAGCGCGCGGTTGTTGTACTGGCTGGTTTGGGAAACTTACGCTTTCTACAAAATTACCTTCCGTATCCACGGCTATGACTCTAAGGTTAGTCGAACCGCAGTCCATTACCATGATTAGGTCATTTTTCATGTCATCTCTCCCAGTTGTTTAGCCATTATTTTAACATCCCGTGCCTGGATTGTCAACGGAAAATTCTGCTTGACAAACCCTATATATTTTGATAATATATTTCACACTTGCGCGGATTTTCAATTGCTAAACTTGGACATCACATTTAATGGGGGTTAAAAAGGGAAATGAGTGAACTAACCTACGAGGCTGCAACAGCTTATCTGGAAAGTTTCATAAATTACGAAAAGACACCAAGCGATTCTTTCAATCCACGACAATTTAACCTTGAGCGTATCAGGCTCTTACTCTCCAATCTGGACAATCCGCACGATAAATTGAAGGTTATTCACATTGCAGGCAGCAAGGGTAAAGGTTCTACCGCCGCTGTGATTGCCTCCATCCTCAACGTTGCAGGATACAAAACCGGTTTATACAGTTCTCCCCATTTGGTCACACCGCGTGAGCGATTCCGCATTGATGGACAATTAATCTCTGAAAAACAGTTAGCAGAATTAGTCAGCCAACTCCAACCGCACATAGCCAAAGTCATCAAACAATCAGCACATATTGGTCCATTATCCTTCTTTGAAATCTACACAGCTTTAGGGTTTCTGTTTTTTGTGACGGAGGGGGTAGATGTCGTCGCGCTGGAAGTCGGTTTGGGGGGGCGTTTGGACGCTACAAACATCGTCACCCCGCTGGTTTCCGTGATTACTCAGATTAGTTTCGACCACATAAGCATTTTGGGAAATACATTAGCGACGATAGCTTATGAAAAAGCGGGCATCGTCAAAAGAAATGGTTTGGTCGTCAGTTCCCAGCAACCGTCGGAAGCGCAGGAGGTTATCGAAAAAGTTTGCGCGGAGAAAAATGCGCGGTTGTTTCAGGTAGGGAAGGATATTACCTTTGAACGGCTCAATTTTGACCAGTCCGGGCAGTATTTCAATCTCAAAAGTGAACAGGCGGAATACGCCCAATGTTACTTGCCTTTGCTCGGTACACACCAGATAATCAACGCCGCAACTGCAGTTAAGGCTCTGGAATTGCTGCGATTTCACGGCTATGAGTTCTCCCCTGAACAGGTCAAAACTGGACTGAGCAAAACGAGTTGGGAAGGTAGGATGCAGATTGTAGGGCAGAACCCGGCGATGTTAGTAGATGTTGCACATTCTCCCGCATCCGCAAGGGCGTTGCGCGAAGCCATAACCGAAACCTTTTCCTACGATAAATTAATATTTGTCGTAGGCATTTCCGCCGATAAGGACATTTCGGGCATCGGCGCGCAACTTTGCCAGATAGCGGATGTCGCAGTCCTTACCAGAGGGAATATCCCAAGAGCCGCTGAACCTGAACACATCAAACAAGAATGGGAAGAATTTGGCATTGAGCTTGTAGTCAAAAACGATGTCAAATCCGCTCTTGATTACACGTTAAACATCGCAGGCAAAAACGATTTGGTCTGCCTTACGGGTTCGTTTGTCCCGCTTGGAGAAGCGATGGAACTGCTTGGATTATAATACTAAGATTCGTTGTGTTTCGAGCATCCAGTTGGGGTTGCACC
>CAZRLY010000382.1:0-2007 GCA_964601015.1 uncultured bacterium | reverse complement strand
CCATTGAGCTATTTCACCGACCTCGGCCAGGGGCTGACCGACATCATCCAGTTCAAGAAAAAGCAATCCTGTTTCAACCTTGTATTTGGGCGTCAATGTATACAAAACATCATCTCGTATGCTGTACATGTCCGGTTCAATGCGTATAAAATAACCTTTTCCAAATTTAATATCGAACAGATAGGGAGTATGCGATATGGAAAGGTTAGAGGACAGTCTGTCTGATAAGATTGACTTGAGGTGCAACCCCTGAGTATGAAATCCGCTCCTGTAATGAAATTTTCCAGCGAACTCTGGATAGTCCGTCACGTCCTCCTCTTTTATGTGAAATGCCATGAAATCGTCCGAACCAAAGGCGTTAAAACTTAAATGTTCTCCTTCTGTTATATCACAATCAAGTTTCAGTTGGTAATCCCAGAATCTGGGGAAAGCAGTTATCTGCTCGACTTCAATCGGAAATAAGTCGATATAACTTCGCCGCCCCGCCAGATACCACGAACACCGCTCGCCGATTGGCCCTTCAATCAGTCCCTCTGACATGAGCATGTTGACGTTGACTTTTACGCCACATTTATCCTCCCTCCCTGCGCGGGAGCGAATATCCACAACCGCCTGCGAATCAGCGCCAAACTCCGCGCCAAATCCGCCTGCGAGTACGTCAATTTTGTCGATAATATCAGCATTAATCGTTGACACAAGCCCGCCGAAATGGTAGGGGTAAAAAAGGTAGGTTCTGTCGAAGAGGAACAGATTATCTTCTGGTGCACCGCCGCGTATGTAAAGCTGTCCGCTGAAATCGTTCATCACAGCGACGCCGGGCAACGATTGGAGTGCGCGCAAAGCATCGCCGCCCGTTCCGGGAATCCGTTTGATTTCCCTGGCCGACACCGTTTGTCTGCTAATAGTTTTAGTCAAGCGAGGGGCATTAATTACAATTTCATCCAACAAAAAACCGGCTTTTTCCAGATAGATTTTTATCTGGATGGCTTCACCGGGCGCAACCTCCACCTTGCGTTCTTCAGATTTGTATCCTGCCGCTACGACGATTATGTTGTGTTCTCCGCATGCAACCTCATCAAAAACAAAACTCCCAGCAGAATCAGTCAATGTACTGCGTTCAGTGCCGGCAATGGCCACTTTAACTTCTGGCACAGGTTCCCGGCTGCTGCGTTTTAGCACCATGCCGGTGATGTTGCCAGTCTGAGCGTAAGCACAAAGACTGCATATCGTAAATAGTAGTATCGTCATCGAATTTTTCATGTAATTTGGTAAAGCTCTATAATGCGCGCACTACGACAAGCGTCATGTCATCGTATTGCTCTGCGCCGCCGGTGAATTCTTTGACATCTTCTAACAACCGGTCAATCACATCCTGTGCAGTTGTTGTATCTGTGGTGTTTCTGAGCACATCCTCAATGCGTTTGTATCCGTACGTTTCCTCTTTTTGATTCATTGCCTCCTCAATCCCATCGCTATAGAACAAAATTATATCTCCCTGTCGTAGCTCTCTCTGAATATCCTGGTATGCTATGTCAGCAAACCTTCCGAGCGGTATACGCGTCCCTTCGACTCTTAGTTGGATAATACTGCCGTTTTGGCATAAAACCGGGTCAAAACAGCCGGCGTTAGCAAAGCGCATCTCCTTTGAATTCGGGTCAATTACGGCAAAGCAGAATGCAACAAACATCGGTTTTGGTATCCGTGAACGTAGCCGGGCGTTGAGATGGCTGAGAAGTTTAGCGGGGGAATCGTGTAGGTGGGCTTCAGCATGAAGCATTCCGTTTGTCATGATAGCAGCCATCGCGCCTTTCATGGCTTTCCCCGACACGTCAGCAAGAGCAATTCCGAATTTGCCGTCCTCTAAACGGAGATAGTCGAAAAAATCGCCTCCGACTTCCTTGGCGGGGACAGAATAACCCGCTATGTCAAAACCTTCTACCTTTAGTTTTTCCTGTGGCAACAAACTCAACTGCATCTCATGCGCGTCATCCAACTCATCCTTGAGAT
>CAZRLY010000381.1:0-2025 GCA_964601015.1 uncultured bacterium | reverse complement strand
ACCGATTAAAATCGTTGTGAGCAAGCTATCCGGGTCATTTTGCCAATGAAGCAGGTTTTTCGCACCTTCTCCCTTTTCACGTAAAAGGCGTTTGACCTTCAACTTGGTCAACGCCGTCAGTGCTGTCTCGGAACTTGAAAAGCACCCTGAGAGAAGAACTAACACCAACAGCAGACTAAGCTGAAAAACTAAATATAAGCTCAATTATGTTTCCCCCTTTGGGGTATCATTCCTAAATCGGAGCGCTATGCTCACGCATAGGAATCGCTTTTTCCCAATTTTCTTTTTTGGGCATCTAATCTAAAAGCCGTGGGTTCTCGTCCTCATGAATTGGATAAAATAACTTTCCGGCGAACTTCCTTAGATTCCTAACAAGAACTCTGCGATTTCAAAATAGACTATCAACGCTAAAACATCCACCACTGTTGTGATGAACGGACCTGAAGCAACCGCCGGGTCAAATCGTAGCTTGGTGAAAAACAGCGGCAAAAACGCCCCTAGCGTTGTAGCGATGCATACGGTTGCGAACATCGCCGCTCCCACGGCGACACCAAATAACGGATTTTTCTGCATCATCAAAGCGCGCCCGGCGGTTAAAATTGCCACTGCGGTTCCCACCAGCGCGCCTACTGTAAACTCCCGTAAAAGCACACGCCCAATATCCATCAGACGGATATCGCCTATGGAAAGTCCGCGAACAACCACGGTGGACGTTTGCGTTCCAACGTTGCCGCCTGTATCCATCAGTACGGGGATAAAAAAAGCAAGTGCCACCAAAGATTGCAGCACTAATTCGTAGCGTTCGATAATAGCGCCTGAAATGAATGAAACAACCACCAGCGCTAACACCCATGTGATACGACGGCGGAATACAGTAAGAGGTTTTGTTCCCAAATAGCTGTCTGCTGGTTTGCCTGCGGCGCCGAGTTTGTAGATGTCCTCGGTAGCCTCCTCTTCGATGACATCTATGATGTCGTCCACTGTGACGATGCCACATAGTCTTCCTGCGGCGTCTACTACTGGGATAACATTCAGGTCAAATTTGGCGATGACTTGCGCGACTTCCTTTCGGTCCATGTCAATGGAAACGCTGATGACATGCTGTCGCATGATACTATCTATAGTTTCATCGGGCGCTGCGAAAACGATATCCTCAAAATGCAAAAAGCCGATGAGCATGTCTGTTGAATCGGTAACGTACACGTAGCGGATAGTCTCTTTCTTATCTACCATTTTGCGTAATTCTTCCAACGAACGCGCAACCGTCATCTCCGCTGGAAGCGCGGCATAATCAGTTGTCATAATGCCGCCAGCGGAGTCTAAGGGATATTGCATTAACCGCTGTACATCCCACCGCTATTCCATCTTCATCAACGGCAGCAGTTTTTCAACAAGCTCATCGGGCAACTGCGCAAACATATCCGCTCGCTCGTCTGGAGCCATCTCATTCAATACTACGGCTCGCTGTCTTTTGCTGAGTTGCAGAAGCAGCGCTCCCTGCTCATCCGCCTCAAACTCTTCAAATACCTCAACCGCTTGCTCCAGTTGAAGCAATCGAAATAAAATCACCCTGTCTCGCTCCTCCAAATCCCTCATCAGTTCAGCGATTTCAGCAGGATAGAGCGATTGTAGTCGCTCAATAAGTTTTGCTCTGTATGAAACGCACAACAGCGAACGTACATCGTCCGCCGTGAGCAGAATTTTAGCCATTGGAATCACCCCCCAATCGAAAGGCGAAAGGGGAAAGTTGTGAGAGCGTCTTTCCTTTTCACTTTCCACTTTGTCTTTTCACCCCTCCTTCTCGAAGCGCAAGGGAAGAATTATGAATTGTTGTTTACTTCAAATTCATGGCAGTATCAACCTGAAAACGGGTGGGAAAGCCCCGTACTTTAGTCGTAGAACACTGTTTACCTCCTGCTGTCAACATCTTCTCTGCATCTTCTATGATATGAATAATGTCTGGTGAAGATTTGGCTGCTATTACTTTTCGTCTGATATGGGCTTTGCTGAATAGCCGCACGATGC
>CAZRLY010000380.1:0-2094 GCA_964601015.1 uncultured bacterium | reverse complement strand
GCGCGAGTTGGATCTCCCGCAAAACCATATTTAGTACCAGGTTCAGCAATTATAATATTACCTAATGAAGCGAAACTTGCGGCATTACCTCCCATCGTAACGTGGGTTAGGACTGAAATATAAAATAAACCTGCCTCAATATATCTTATACATGCCGCAGCGGTTTTAGCCATTTGCATCAAAGCTATCGTACCTTCTTGCATCCGCATACCTCCGCCAAAGGGCGATACAATTATCAGCGGTAATCGTTTTTCAGTCGCGCGTTCAATAAGACGCGTAATTTTTTCACCGATAACACTGGCTATACTTCCCATCCTGATGTTGGGGTCACCTATTCCTATCGCTGTATGATAGCCTCCAATTAATGTTTCGCCGGTCAATATTTCAGATTTTAATCCCGTCTTTTGGATGTCACCAGCAAGCTTGTCTTCATATCCTGGGAAATTCAGGGGATTTAACGAATATAAATTGGCGTCACATTCTACAAAAGTGCCCTCATCCACTAATAAATTCAGACGTTCAAACGCGGTTAGATAATAGCCCCTTTGATGGTGATAATTACAGTGTGGACAAACTTTTAATGATTTTAAAAACTCCGCTTCGCTTATTAAAATGTTGCAGTTATCGCATTGAATTTTTTTCTCTTCTGGCATATAAATACCCCTTGGCGTTGTGATAATGGATTTTGACTGAAAAATAGGGTAATCTTAGTTTTGATTTCACTTCCAAATAGAAATCAAAACAAAAATCTTTGCCCTACCCCGCCGCCACCACTGCTCCGCTCTTGACTCGCTGCAAAAAGGCGACAGCAGCTTGCAGGTCGGGGGTTGTTGCAATCAACTCCGTAACTTCTCGCCCATTCACTACACGCCACACCTCAATGTTGGGGTCGGCGATGGCGACCTCCCAAAACTCGCGGTCGGCAACATCGTAAAGTCCCCGATGCGCAAGAGAGCGGCGATACTCGCCTTTCGCAGGGTCGTTATACTCGGAGTTGAGCACGAGCAATACAGGATGACGCCGCCTGAGCAATGCAGACGTGGCGCTGCTCAAAGAAGAATACTCGGATGCATCCCAGTCAACTTCCATGTCGCCAACGGCATCTGCTAACACAGCCTTGACGATGGGGAGAAACTTTTCGCCTTCTACGACAATTGTCATCTGATACTTTTTCATCATTCCTCACCTCCAAATTCTACCGTGTAACGAAGTTCATCCAAAGGCTTGGCTTCCATCACCGCAGCCCGATACTTGACGCGCAGTGCTTCGACCATTGAAGCGGGGCGGCGTTGCACGAGTTCAATGTCACGACCTGTAAACAACAGCACGTTGCACGGCGACAAATGAGACAATAGTGTTACCGCTTCATCGGTGAACCCACTCTTCGAAAAAATCACGCCCATCGTGCTCGGCGGGCGGCGTTCCAACTGGCTCCGCAGTTTAACTATCGGTTCAATCGTCACCTTTGCATCCTGAAACTTACATTCCACAAGAAACGCGCCGAACGAAGCGAACACCGCCCCGTCAATCTCTTCGATGAGCGAGGTCGCTATCCTGACCGCGAACGGTGGCTGCACCAAAGCGCCGCTAAGTCGGAACGCTTCATAGACCCACCACTCAAACACCCATCCCGCCTCCTGCGCGCCTATTTCAGCACCGCGAAAACGCAAGGGCGACAGCAACAACTCAGACCAAACGGCTTGCAACTCCGCCCAGCCCGCTGCCACAAAACGATAATCCTCTCGCCGCTTGTGCATAATTTCACCTCACTCCCAATCTTTGTCACTCACTCCCATCAACAGAAATACCTACAATGCCTATAATTACGTATTGCGTATTACGTCTTTTGTTTCTATGCAAATATCAACTGACGCAAGTAACATCCACTGATGGTTAATCCTTCCAGATGCCGCTCACCGCTGAAAACGGGGTCCTCATGTTCTATCACGGCATTTCCTTTATAACTTTCCTCATTGAGAATGGCAAAGAATTTCCACCAATCTAAGCAGCCAAATCCAGGCAGGCGATAACGCCACCAGCCACTGCCGTGAGTGCCAACTTTGCTTAATAGAGAATTATTGATTTCAGTATCTT
>CAZRLY010000379.1:0-2164 GCA_964601015.1 uncultured bacterium | reverse complement strand
TGGATCGGTTTTTGTTTTGGGTGTTTTTCACCAGTTGCAGACTTCCCGCATTACCCTGGCAAATGCCCGGACGTATGCAAAATGGCTCGCACGGCGTTACAGGAATGTGCCGAATATCATCTGGACCATGTATCCGAAGGCTGCACCGGAATTTGTACCTGTGATTCGGGAACTGGCTGCAGGACTTCAAGAGGGAGACGGAGGCACGCATCTGATTAGCGTTCATCCAGACCCTTCCCCTGCTTCATCCAGCTTCATTCACAACGAAGGCTGGCTGGCGTTCAATATGATTCAAACCTGGGCATACTATGAGCGGATTTACAAGATGGTAACCAGTGATTACAACTTAACTCCTGCAAAACCTGTGATTATGGCTGAAGGCGCTTACGAAGGCGGCGCTGAATATGGATTTCCTGTTACGCCTCT
The DNA here is from genome assembly GCA_964601015.1 of uncultured bacterium. Lineage (GTDB taxonomy): Bacteria > Poribacteria > WGA-4E > DTYX01 > CAZRLY01 > CAZRLY01. The sequence continues at coordinate 1,738 of CAZRLY010000379.1, read as the reverse complement.
GATGGTTCGCAAACAGGCATATTGTTCTTACATGGCCGGTGGTTACCACAGTTACGGCCACAATGATAGTTGGCGAATGCTTTCAACTTGGAAGTCTGCGTTAGATGCACCCGGCGCTTACCAAATGGGAGTTCTCAAGAGATTTTTTACTGACCGGGATTGGTGGAATCTAATTCCTGACCAATCGATTTTTGCGAACCAAGAAAGCCGGAGTACGACGTTGAATACAACCGCCCGTTCCAAATCCGGTGATTGGGTTATGGCGTATTTGAGCAATCAGACCACCGTATCTATTAACATGAATAAGATAACCGCCGGAAATGAGGTGGAGGCATCCTGGCTGGATGCAAGAACTGGAACACAGATAAGAATTGGACGTTTCCCGAATACAGGCATACGCTCGTTCTCGACTCCTGTTGGATGGGAAGACGCTGTTCTACTGCTTGAAAGGGTCGGGTATGACAGAAGCCGATAATGTGATAGAGAAAGTAACTGCATTCGTTACGCGCTATAACAATTCTGTTCTTGAATTGCTCTTATTCAAACACCCAAACGCGGGAATACAAATTCCTGCAGGGACCGTCGAAGAAAACGAAGATGTAGATAGCGCTGTCATGCGTGAAGTTGCTGAAGAAACAGGTCTAAAAAATGTCAAAATAAAACAATACATTGGGTATCTGGACGAGGAGCCTCCAAATGCTATGTGTTTCATTGTCAGAAAGACGAAAGTCTATTCACGGCCGGACAGTTCAAGCTTTGATTGGGCCGAATTCAGAAGGGGCATTCTCGTCAAGCCACATCGCAAGGAAGGGGCGTATACGCAGGTAACATATCAAGAATGGGATAAATACCCAGACCCTCAATACATAACTTACAGCATTACCGGGTGGGTAAGAAACGACCTCTTATGTCGTAAGCAAAGGAGACATTTCTTTCATCTGACTGTTAAAGGTGATGTCCGGGAAACTTGGACGCAGTTTGCTGACAATCACTATTTTCAGTTATTCTGGGCTCCATTTGCTTCTCTATCTGAAATTGTAGAACCACAGTGCTACTGGATTGAGTACGTAAGGGACACCTTCAAATATGATTTTGGCTGTTAAATAAGTCATCACTATCAACCCGCCAATCTAATGCTTTGTTAAATAAATTATGCTAATCAAGTATCATGCCTTCCCCTCCCTTGATGGGAGGGGTTAGGGGAGGGTGAAAAGAATCTCCAAGAGGTTTTCACCCCCACCTAACCTCCCCCGTCAAGGGGGAGGAACCCGTTGGTATGGTATTCAGAACTTAATTTCAATGCACTAATATCGACAAAGCACTATCTATTATTGAGGAGAAAGAAAAATGAAAAAATTATGGATAGATTTAACAATAGTGTTTTTGACATTGTGCCTATACGTAGTTGCACAAGCAAAAGTAGACCTATCTTTGGTTCTGTACCTTGATTTTGAAGATGGAAAAGGTGACACCGTAAAAGACCGCTCAAATTATGGTAATGATGGAACTATCCAGGGTGAACCTAAATGGGTCGATGGCAAATTTGGCAAAGGATTGGAACTTGGCATCGGTTCTCATGTCCTTGTACCTGATTCCGATAAGTTTAGAATTACAGATGAGTTAACAGTGGCTTGTTGGACAAAGTTTAAGGATTTTGCTCCGGAAGCCTGGCAGGGAAATACCCTCGATTTCTTAGTTTGCCGTTGGAATTGGACCGGGGGGGATAACAGATGTTACG
>CAZRLY010000378.1:985-2308 GCA_964601015.1 uncultured bacterium | reverse complement strand
AAGGTGATTTTCTTGGTGACAATGTTCTCTTTCTTGACCCGGTAATAGATGATGCTCAAGGTACTATCAGCATTGGGATTACCCGCAAGCGTCCCGCAGATGGCGTCAATGGTAGCGGAGTTGTGGCCAAAGTCACATTTCAATCCGAGTCTACAACCCCAAATGGCACGTCTGTAGATTTTACAATCACAAACATTACTGCAAATGACCCGGATGGAACTGCCATTTCTCTTACACCGCAGCCTATAACTGTGACAGTCAACTCTGTAGAATGTTTGAGAGGCGATGTGAGTGGCGATGGTACAATTTCTGCCTACGATGCATCTCTTATTTTAAAATTCGTCGTAGGCTTAATTGACACATTCCCCGCTGACGCTTCTCCTATTAGCAACACGCCGCGCAATTACTCAATTAGCGTTCCTCATCTTAAAGTAGCCGCAGGTAATAGAATAAACGTTCCCATTATCATCAATGACGCGTCTGGAATTACATCGGGTGGAATCGTATTACGATATAACCCGAACGTTTTACACGCCGTCAACGTGTTTACTTCTGATATGTTATCAGGCTACTACTGGAACTCGAATATCAAACGTAAAGGTGAAGTCCGAATCGCCTTTGCCGGCCCCCAGACTATTTCAGGAGAAAGCACCTTATTCTATGTCGAATTCGAGGTGTTACCAAACAGCGATTACGGAGTCAGTCCGTTGATTTTGGACATTGCCCGGCTTTCGGACAATCTTAATATCACTAAAATCAATGGCTCAATCACAATTCCACCCCCTAAGTCAAAGTTGTTGCAAAATTATCCAAATCCCTTCAACCCTGAAACGTGGATTCCATACCAGCTTTCAGAAGATGCTAATGTCCAGCTTTTCATATACAATCTGAATGGTCAGATTATTCGAACGTTGAAACTCGGATTTCAACCTGCTGGAACTTACATTGACAAAAGTCGAGCAATTTACTGGGATGGACGAAACGATTCAGGTGAGCGTGTGTCAAGCGGGGTATACTTCTACGGAATCAAAGCACGTCCCCAAGAGAAGCGAAGGGCTGGCAATTTTAGCACTACACGTAAGATGGTAATTTTGAAATAGTGTGTGCGCCACAATCTGATACTATTTTGTAAACGTTATCAAAGACTACTAGCGAGCGTGGGCAAAAGTTCTTAACCCGCTTATTGATTTGTCGTGTCACCACGGAGGGACGACGCGACACAAGGTGTCACCACAGAGGGATGACGCTACAAGAGTTTTAATGGGTCAAATATTTGCGCCCACGTGTACTAGTCCTCGTACAAAAAACTTGTTTTTTTCTCTT
>CAZRLY010000378.1:0-975 GCA_964601015.1 uncultured bacterium | reverse complement strand
ATCGAAAGTGCGGATGAACCTTTTTTGTATGGAACAGAAAATTTGACATAACAGAAAAAATATGCTTTCAAAAAAAGTTCACGCTGATGAATTTTAGCACAAAATCCAAATCAACTTGAGCTGAAGGCAAATGGAGTTCTGGTTTCGCGCTGGTATGGACATGGTATGGGGCTTGAAAATTACGTCGGTTGTAGATGTTTCTTCAAAATCGACGCGGACGAAAAAATCTTCGCCGGGCCGAGATAGAGTCAATGGCTACATTACCGACTTTCACATAGGCAATTCCACAGCTTGCCCCGTTTTGCTTGATTGATATGCGGCAAGGCAGATTTCAATATCTCTTCTGCCGTCAATGCCAGACACCAACGGCGTCCTGCCCGTTTGAATACATTCCACAAAATCCCTTAATTCTTCATAGACGATATTTTTATCTTCAAGATTAATGTTCGTCGGATTTTCCGCTCCCTCTTTCATCTTCGTGCTGTAGACGCGCAAAGTGGAGTAACTATCAGCGAATATTGTCCCTTCCCTCCCGTAGATGCTAAACCACGGGCCGGAATTCATGTTTCCTAATCTCGTCGCCCAACTGACTGGCAAACTTCCTATGCCGCCGTTTTGAAACCGTAGAGTTATCAGGGATGTATCCTCTCCATCAAAATAGGATTTTGGGGGCTGTAAAGCATATACGCTCTCAACCTCGCCTCCTAACGTTCTCAGCACATTAACGCGGTGTACTGCATCGCTGAGAACGGCACCGCCTCCCCGATATTCGTCCTTGTTGCGCCAATCGGCGGCAAGGGGCCAGGCGTTCTGGTTACCATAAAGCAGTTTACATTCAATAAGCAGCACTTCACCCAGTAAACCTTCGTCAAGCAATTCCTTTGCTTTCACGACAGCGGATATATAACGGTGATGTTCAGCTACCATGAGCACGACATTGTTATCGGACGCTGCTTTTATCATGGCGTCTGCCTC
>CAZRLY010000377.1:0-2417 GCA_964601015.1 uncultured bacterium | reverse complement strand
GTGGCTTCATGGGAGCTACTCCAGATGCAGTGATGGAACTCATCCGGAAGGGCTTCCGTTGCATCGCCTATGGCAGCGACATTCGCATCTACCGCGCCGCACTCACAGAGGGCTTGCAGGCAATTCGCAAACAGTTGTAGTGAGTGTTAGTGGTTCATTCAGGTAACGGGATTGACGAAGGATGACATCCAAAATATCCGATGAAACAAGAAACCATCACCACAAAAAGGAGACATCATGAACACCGATTTAACGGAAAGTTAATCAATATGGAAAACCATCCTGAAGAATGGGTGATAAAACCAAAAGAAAAAAAAGATAACGAAGGGCTGGCTTTCCGGTTACTCGTCAGATAAATATTTTATACGTCCGGATGCCTGCAATTGGTCCGATTATCGCCCAGATGCTACCTGTGACGTAGTCTCCGAGGATTAGTCCGAGAAAGAACGGAACCGCCTTTTGATGTGCAGAGATACCTCCGTGGCGCAGGATAATCCATTTGATGAGCCAACTTACGAAAAATGCAAACCAGAAGTAGTCCATTGCAAAGCTGATTGCGAGCGCGTAGCCGGCGGGATGAAACGGCCACCAAAAGAATCGCATGCGCATGAACATCATGAAGAAGGTGGCCAACGCGCCTATTCCCATGAAGGTTATGCCCGTGACATTGGGACTTGACGGGTTGTGTAGCCAGCGTTGCAGCCTGTTGAAAGACTCCCACCCTAACCAACTTTTGAAACCTCCTGCCTTGGCAATAGCTCCGTTACGGTAGGTGATGTCCAGATTTGCCCAGAAAGTAGCGGTGATGCCAACGATTGTCGCTATCAACATGGCTAAGAGCAAGCCTTGATTGCCTATTCGTGTAGTTTCGGCCATTTTAAAGGACTCCAACTGGTTGGGCATCGGGTGGTTTCGATAGCAGCGGTTGAACCAGTAGTACATCGACATGATAGTCAAACTTGACGGGTCAAAATTGCGGCTGCCACCGATGGTTGCCATGATGTCATGCGGGTTGACGAAATAGATTTCGTGGGGCGTTCCGAGTTCAGCGCGTACCCTCGTCATTGCCATTGACAAGATGAGATAGATGCCGAAGAAAATTATTGCCACCCAGAGGGACATACCCGCCATCGCAGAAAAAATTGCGATGAATACCATCGACAACATCGCCCCCAAAACCGCCCACCGATAAGGCAACGGTTCGTTAGAGTCGTCCAGTTCAGGTTTCAGTCCCACGACTTTTTTGAATACGTCTATCAGATGTCGCCTTGTCACCCACAACGCAAGCAAACATAACATAATCCAGCTCCCTGATGCTTGGTCATTCAAAGCGGGGAAATGCCGTGTCCCCAACGCTCTTGCGATTACAAATTCTGCAAGCCTGACGACGAAGAAAAACCAACAGGAAAAGGATAAATCTAACGGCAGGAAGAAGGCTATACCAATCGCAAAGGGATACATTGAGATGCGCATTCCCCTTAGAGCGTCCCAGGGCCGGTCAGTAAAGACACGCCCTACATTGGTCAACTTTATGTAGTTGATTTTGGGAAAAGCGGGAAAGAGATAATTTATCCCGTTGACGATGGTTATTGTGCTTGCAACGGCAAAGCCCGCCCACATTACCTTATTTTTGAATAGCTGCACGCCGCCTCCTTCGGACATGCCGACAGGCAAGCGGATGATGGGGTATGCTAACTTTTCCTGTTCCGTCCACCGTTTTCTGATGATAATGTTCAAACATAACATCAGCAACATCATCGCTAAAAATAACATCCCCCAGGCAATCAGCGGTTTCAGCCATGCGTTGAAATGTCGTTTCAAATAAAAGGTGGATTCACCTTCGTAAAACCCCTTCAAGATAGTTTTATCGTTGACTGTGAGCCAGTCGGGGATGTACCGAAAAAATAGCTCTTTCCATTCGTTTTCGGGCGTGGCAAACCAATGCTGATGTACGATAGCGCCGAACATATTCTGGATGGTGTCATGTCCAGCGAAGGTACAGGAAAGCGATACCATGATATAAATTACCAACAACTCCGCTTGCGTTAAAACGCATCTTGAGGCCGTCCGTTTCAGGAGGAGATTGAATACGGTGACGACAAAGAGGATGAACACGGGTTCTATGAAAAGCGGTAAACAGGAACCGTCGAGAGAGTAGTATTTTACCTCAACGATTGTCATCCAGTAAACATTGACGGGGATAAGTAAGACACCGAGAAGCAGCGCGCGCCAAGTAACTTTGGAAGGTTGTTTTGAAATATATCGCGGTTGTTTCATATCTTTTTCAAATATTATACCAATCCACAAAAAAGAGACGGGTAATAGAAACCGAGTTTTTCGGACAAACTCGTTTTTTTTAGTAGCAACATATTCGGTGGAAAGGTATATTATACCTAAACTCAACCGCAAGTTGTTGA
>CAZRLY010000376.1:0-2563 GCA_964601015.1 uncultured bacterium | reverse complement strand
AGACTGTCATAGTGGGGCTTTAACCCACATTGCACCAATGCTCTTTAGAGCGCACATTCTTAAGCGCATCATCCGTGAGTTCCTCAGGGATTTCGACGTCCTCAAAATTCTCTCCTCTTTGGGCAACCCCTTTCATGAAATCTATTTGCGCCTGATAATGCTCACTACTAAGCTCATCGCGAGCATCAATTACATAATCAGTCATCATTGCATACATTCCTGCTAATTCATTTTCCTTTTTCCCTACTTCCTGGATTTTCTTTCGAAGAGCTCGATACTCAGGATCCCTACGTAACCTTTCTCTATAAAGCTGTTCTGCCGATTTTTTCTTACGTTTTTCAATTCTTGGCGAGCATTCTTCAATTGCTTCCTGAGGAGAGGACTGACTTGCGGAATCTATGCCTGTCTTTTCAGAAAAACCTCGGGATTGGGAAGCTTCCTTTTCTATCACTGGAACGACTCTCGTTGAGTCTTTATCTTCCATAAGCGGGGAATGTTCCTCAACCACTTTATTAGCCGAGGGAGATAATTCTTTATGCCTCAACGTGTAAAAAAAGATTGTCCCTGAAACAGCAAGCATCAGCCCAATAACTATAGCATGAGGAAAAAATCTTTTCTTCATTGTTTATGCCTCCACTTTCATTTACTACCGGTTGCTTGTGGGGATCTCGGATGGGGCGGCAAACCGAGTTCCGCTCTGATACGATTCACTATCTCCCACGATCTGTAGGTAAGCTCTCTTTTTTGCTTTTGTATTTTTTCCACTTCTGCGGAAAGAGCTTTCGAATCTAACAAAATATCCCCTACAGCTTCTTCCTGCCTCTTCTCCAGCGCTTCATCCGTGAGTTCCTCAGGAATTTCGACGTTATCAATATCCTCTCCTCTTTGGGCAACCTCCCTTATGAAATCCATTTGTGCCTGATAATGCTCACTACTAAGCTCATCGCGGACATCCATTGCATAATCAGTCATCGTTGAATACATCGCTATTAATTCATCTTCTTTTTTCGCGAGTTGCCTTTTTTTCTTTCGAAGAGCCTGGTACTCGGGGTCCCTACGTAACCTTTCTCTATAAATCTGTTCTGCCGATTTTTTCTCTCTTTCTTCAATTTCTGGAGAGCTTTCTTCAGTTCCTTCCCGAAGAGAAGGCTGACTTTCGGAATCTATCTTTTCCGGAAAAGATTGAGAAGCTTCCTTTTCTTTCATTTCTTTCACTGGAACAACTCTTGTTGAGCCAATCTTTTCCATAAGCGGGGTCTCAACCACTTTATTAGTTGATTGAGGTAATTCTTTATGCTTCAAAGTGAAAAAAAAGATTGTCCCTGAAACAGCAAGCATTAGCCCAATAACTATAGCATGAGGAAAAAATCTTTTCTTCATTGTTTATACCTCCAACATTCAAAACCCTGCATTTGAACTTGTAGCTATACTAAAAACTTACAATACATCATATTCCAACGAAAGCAGTATGGCAAGAATCTTTTTGTGAAAGCCTCTTGCCATACTCTCACCGGTAAATTAGTTACTACCAGTCTGTTTTACACACAGACTACACTGTCAAATATGTTTTGACAAGCCAGTTTGAAACCAGCATCATTGTAGTGGAGGCTCTCCGATAAAGCCCGATGAAGCCGCCGACTTCGTCTTGCGGAGCTGCGCTCGGAACGAAGTCGGATAAAGCCCGACGACTTCGTCTTACGGCAGAGGCTTCATCCGTGATTATTGGTGGTTCACGAAGTAACCACTTCCCCTTCCTAAATATATCGTGGGGAATTTCTGTGTTTCTAGTTTCTACAAAAATAGATTGTCTTTTGCCAATTTGTGTGTTAGAATAGTCAAAAGGAAGAATAGCCCGCTACGGAGGCAGCTATGAAACAAACACTCCTAATTTTACTGACATTAATTACCGCACTCATAACCCCGCCAGCCTTCGCCGTCAACCGCGTCCTGAGTCTTGACGGCGACGGGGATTATGTAGAAATAGCTGATAGCGAGAGCTTGAATGCTATCAATTCACAGGTGACGATAGAAGCCTGGATTAGCACACAACATAGTTGAAGCCATCCTTCAAGACAAGGAAGGTGCGATGTGGTTTGGGACGAGGGGCGGTGGTGTTAGCCGGTATGATGGAAAAATCTGGCAAACCTACACACAACAAGATGGTTTGGCAGGCAATGTCGTTCGGTCTATCCTTCAAGACAAGAAAGGTGTGATTTGGATTGGGACGCAGGGCGGGGTCAGTCGTTTTGACGGAAAGAAATGGCAAACCTATACACAGAGGGATGGCTTGTCACACAGCAGTGTTTGGACCATCCTGCAAGATAAGGAAGGCGTGATGTGGTTTGGAACGCGGGGCGGTGGAGTCAGTCGATTTGAGGGAAAAAATTGGATAACATATACACAAAGCGATGGATTGGCAGGTAATTATGTTCGGTTCATCACCCAAAACAAGGAGGGGGCTATTTGGTTTGGGACGGGAGGTTGGAGCCCCGGCAGTGGCGTGAGTCGGTACGATGGGAAGGAATGGCAAACCTAGACACAAAAAGATGGATTGGCAAACAAC
>CAZRLY010000375.1:0-2572 GCA_964601015.1 uncultured bacterium | reverse complement strand
GGGTTGGAAACTCTCGTCAATCTATGGCTGCAAGAGAAAGTGACAGAGACAACTGGCAACCAACCTACCGCCGCTCCTTAGACGACATAGAAAATGACTGTTTATTTTTACAATGGTAGTAACGAATTCATCTTTATTTTGGGGGAGACAAGCCTTTTGGTTTCGATACGGCTCTTCACTTCGTTCCGAGCCTACTCAACCCAAGCCCCCAAACCCCCTCTTTCTTATTTGGGGTTTGTACTTTAGCCACCTGTCTGCCTTCAGCACAGGCAGGCGGCAAATTCGCAATTCGTCAATTCGTAATTCGTTTAATCGTTTAAAGAACATTCTAATCAGGAGCACATAGACGATGGAAGAAAGAGCGTTTGAACATCCATATTACAACCGTGGACTCTTCTCGGAGCATTACCTTTTACATCGGCTCCCCGAACATCCTCTTTGGCAGGAAGACATTCAGCGTGTCTTTTCGCAAACGCTTTCCCTCTATCAGCAAACGAGAGAACTTCTTCCAACCTACAACGAGCGGCAAACGGAGGAGGAATTCATACAGCCGCTTTTTTCAATCCTCGGCTTTGCCTATACGCCTCAAGTCCGCTTCAAACGCCATGAACAAGTATCTATTCCCGATTTTGCTCTGTTCACCTCCGAGGAATACAAAGATGACGCGGAGCGAACCCGACAAGAGCGCGGTGATTCCTATGAAACGCCATTTTTCAACCACGTAGCGGCTCTGGCGGAAGCGAAGTATTGGGGGCGAGCTTTGGATGTGCGCGCCTCCGATAAACGCGATACCCCCGAAAGTCGTAATCGCAACCCACATTTCCAAATCACCAGGTATCTCACCAACTCCGACGTCCGCTGGGGTATACTCACCAATGGAACTCATTGGCGACTCTATTTCTCCGGCGTCGAAAGCCAGGAGATTCTCTATTACGAGGTAGCACTCCAGCGCATTCTGGAAGAGGAGAACGAAACCGATTTCCGCTACTTTTACCAATTCTTCAGCGCTGTAGCGTTTGAGTCTGATGCGGCAGGACGGACATTCCTTGATGAAGTATTTGAACAAAGCCGCTCGTATGCCAAACAAGTCGAGGAACGCCTGAAGGAACGCATCTTTGAACAGGTAGTGCCTGCGCTTGCACACGGATTTTGCGCTTATCGCCGCGACGAACTGAATATCTCCGAAGAGACTGACGAAACCCTTCAAGAGATTTTCAACGGCACACTCCTATTTTTGTATCGTCTCATCTTCCTGCTTTACGCAGAGGCACGCGCACTGTTGCCCGTGACGGAACGGCAGGGATATTTTGCCTACAGCCTTACGGAACTCAAAGGGGAGATATTCGATGAACAGAAAGCAGGCAGAAGGTTTTCAGATGTTTCGACGAGTTGGTACGATGCCCTGACATCGCTGTGTGCGATAATCAATCGGGGTGACGCCAGCCTTAACGTCCCGCGCTACAACGGCGGGCTTTTTGCGCCTGATGGACTGGGTGACCAATTTATTCAGCAGGCAGCTCAATTTCTGGAACATCATGCCATCGCCGATTCCTACTTAGCTGAGTCCCTAACGCTCCTCACCCGCGCCACTGACGGAGCGGAAAACGCCCAATTCATCGACTATCGCGACCTAAATGTCCGCCACTTAGGTTCTATCTACGAAGGACTACTTGAATTCAAACTGAAAATTGCCCCGCATCCGCTTGTCAAAGCACGGGAAAAAGGCAGGGACGTTTACAAAAAACTCGCCGATGGCGGGCAACTCCTACCTGATGTCCAAGCGGGCGACATCTATCTCACCAACGATAAGTCTGAACGGAAAGCCACAGGTTCATACTATACTCCAGATTACATCGTCCGATACATCGTCGAAAACACCATCGGCCCATTGATTGATGACATCCTGACAGAATACCGATTGGCTCAAGAAATCCGCAACAGCAGCCGTGAGGAAGGCGGAAGGAAGGAAGGAGTGCAAAAATCAACGAAGTGTATTTCTGCTAACTTTGGAGTGCAAAAATCAACGAAGTGTGTTTTTGCAAAGGAAGGTGGAAAGCATTTGGATGAACTCCTTGAAGAACTGCTTCGGGAAAAAAGCGAAAAGGAGCAAAAGGCGCAACGTGAACTTTGGAAACTTACCCGCAACGATGCTGAAAAATGCCAATTTTTGTTGAACATGCTTGATGGCTCTCAGCCAGAACACGACTATGACGCGATAAAACGCACCCTGGAACTGAAGATTCTTGACCCGGCGATAGGCAGTGGGCATTTTCTCGTGGGGGCGATGGATTTTCTCACTCGGAAGTTGGCAGCACTTTTAGAGCAATTTCCCGACTCACCCGTCCTCAAGGAAATTGGGGAAACCCGTCAAAATATCGTCGCTGAAGCCGAACGCCAAAACGTGCGGATTGATACGAGAATGCTTGACGATGAAAATCTGCTCAAGCGCATGGTAATGAAACGCTGTCTCTACGGTGTGGACGTGAACCCGATGGCGGTGGAATTAGCAAAGTTGTCGCTCTGGTTGCACGGCTTCACGGTAGGCGCGCCACTGTCATTTCTTGACCACCAT
>CAZRLY010000374.1:0-2623 GCA_964601015.1 uncultured bacterium | reverse complement strand
TTTCAAAATTGTTTAGATTTTATCATACCAAAAATTCAGGTGCATTGTCAATCTAATACCAATCCAAAATTCTCTTTGCGTTGAGATTTTTTGTTGACTTTATCATCAAGTGGTGCTATTCTAAAAAAATATTAGGTTTTTGGTGTACAGGCCCGCAAGAAAAGCCTCGTCTGCCGCATAGATGAATTCGCTATTTTTGCCGGCGGGGGCAAAAAAGGGTTGTCAACGTAAAATCAGTATGGTATACTCAGTCTGCAACAATAAGTAAGGAGACTGAAAATCACATAAAGACTAACTTGGTAGGTCAACGCTATCGCTAGTGATTTCTTTTTCAAGTTCATATAGGGTTTTGAGGAGTGCAAAAATCAACGGAGTGTATTTTTGCAATAATACGCTACCGCTGATTATTGCACTCCACCCTATACGGATTTATGAAAACTAGCACACTAAGCGGCTTACGCGAGCCGTTCGTCCGCGTGAAGACTGAATCAGCGAGACGAACCATAGGAAAGGAGTAACTACATGCCGAGGAATTGTTTTGGTGACGAGGAACTATCGTACCTCCGGGAAGTTATTGAAAGCCAAACCGCTTGGCGTTGGGGCAGGAGTAACTTCGTCCCACGCTTCGAGCAGGCTTTTGGCGAACATCTGGGCCGGAAGTACGTCCACGCAGTGAACTCCGGAACCAGCGCCAACACGACGGCCTACGCCAGCCTTGGTCTGGAACCAGGCGACGAGATTATCTGTCCGGCCATAGCGCCGATTTTCGTGTCTTTCCCGGTTGTCGCCATCGGTTGCATTCCTGTTTTCGCCGATGTTGACCCAAGGACCCAAATCATCTCACCGGAGGGAATTGAGGAACGAATTACTCCGAGAACACGCGCTGTGGTAGTGGTGCATTTGAACGGGCAGCCTGCGATGATGGATGATATCATGGCCGTAGCGAGAAAGCACGGGCTGAAGGTAGTGGAAGACTGCGCTCAGGCCTACGACGCCTACTACAAAGACCGCAAAGTAGGCACCATCGGTGACATCGCCTGCTTTTCGATGCAGCAATCGAAGCATATCACATCGGGTGAGGGCGGGATGATTGCTACTGATGCCCCGGAGCTTTACAAGAGGGCGACGGAATTCGCAAACTCAGGGATGCCTTGGTACATGTACGGGTTAGAACGGCCCCAGCCTGAACCTGTGCGTGGCCTGCCGACGCGCGGTCATTTCACCTTTGGCCACGATTTCCGTTTCAGTGAACTTCAGGGGGCCATAGCGTTAGCCCAATTGGAGAAGATTGTTCGGTTCAACGCCCGCCGGCGAGAACTCGTGGAGATGATAGAGAGCGAACTTAGGAATATGCAGGAAGTGCGGTTAGCGCATGTCTATCCCAACACGCAACCCAACTACTGGGTGTATCCTGTGTGGGGGCCTGGGCACTTGGGCCGCCGCGGCGAGATTAACTACATTGAAGTGGAGTACCAACGCATGCAAAAGAATAGGCACACCTCCGTAGGCATCCCGCTTCCGGACTATGTTCAATACCGGACGGGGATATGCGAGCGCGCGGAAGAATCAACCAAGGGCGCTTGGACATTCTTTGTCCACCATAGCACGGAAGACAATGAAATCGAAGAGGCAATCAGGGGTTTCAAGGAGAAGGTAAAGGGCACCTAACGCAGACCGGTTCGGAGGCTCGTTGGTTCCTTAAATTAAATCGGAAAATTGGAAGCCGTAAGACGAAGTCGTCGGGCCTTTTCGGGGGAAAGGCTTGTCCCCCCAAAATAGAGATGAAAGGGAACGAACTTGTCTTTCACCTTAGCCAATATCCGTAATGGCAGCGAAGTCGAAATTCGCTAAAGCGTAGTTAGGAGAAAAAGATGAAAAAAATAGCATTCACAATAATACCGTTGCTGCTCGTAACATGGCTGTTAGTCACAAATCAACCTACAGATGCAGCCATATCAACTTTAGATGTCGTACCGGATGGCGCTATTGCTTGCGTCAGGGTGTCTGGCATCCCCAAACTAATTGATGCTGTTTTGGACTCACCAGAGTGGCAGGAGTTAGAGGAAAACGAACAGGTGCAGATGGCTTTATCTCGGGCTCAACAGATTCTTCCCATCACACAACTCCTTTCAGGAATGGAGGCGCAGGAATTTGTCAATTCCTTTTTCAATCAGGTAACATTTGTTTTTATGGGGTTGATGGACGATGAGCCTGAATTTGCGCTTATTTTTGATGTCCAAGAATCCATCGACTCGGCCAAAGATGCGATGAATCAATTTGCTATCCTGATGTCGGGCGGGCGGAACTACAAGGAAATGCCCGAACCTCAAACATACAGCGGCGTGTCATATCGCCGTTTTGTCGATGAAAACGGCAACGCCATAGAATATGGATTTTTGGAAAATCTGATGGTGATTGCCATGAACGGATGTTTTGAAAAGGTTGTGGGTACTTCTCAGCGGCTACTTCCACCCATCGCTAAAAATCCTAAGTTTCAAAAAATGACAGGGAAAATTCAGATGAGCGGTAATATATATGCTTATGCGGATTTGGAGAAATTAATTCCTCACCGGTCGAATACATCATAGATAAGTTTGCCAGGCAATCCCAAGAATCGGGAAGC
>CAZRLY010000373.1:0-2844 GCA_964601015.1 uncultured bacterium | reverse complement strand
AATGAGAAAAGCCCGCTGGCTTCTGTCGCAAACTTCAGCCAACGAGCTTTTCTCAAAGAAATAAAAAATTCTTTCAAGAAAGGTAATTATAACACATCATGATGAAGAATGCAAGAACCAGCACCCAAGAAGTGAAAGGCATCCCACGGGCTCAATGGCTGGAAATGGACAGCCCGCATTACGAAAATGTAGAGGCTGGCACCCGATTAGTTGACCAGTCAGGTACCATTTATGTTGTAAGCTGCATCACCAAAAAAGGCGTCCCGGGTGCCTGGGGTTATGCCCTGTACGATGAAGTCAAGGATGTCAGTCGCACTCGTAGCCTCAATGACATTGAACGAGATTACAAAGTGCAACCATCTGCGGTTGGTGTGACAGACGAGCAGTATGCAAGGTATTTAGCCAACACTATTCATGAGACTGACGATGCTTGCTGCGACAATATGAGTCTTATGGCTAACCTTCAAACCAAAAGGTTCTATTGTAGTGGGTGCTTCACCCGTGGCATAATAGGCGAAGCACCCACGGCGCCAGTCAGCCCGGTTGGGCGGATTGAAAAGGAATTCAACTGCAAGGTGACAGGCGTTGTCGTAGCCAGTCGAAATGGCGGCAAAACTTACAATGCGACATTAGCGGCGATACAAAACACAGGCATATCCTCAGAGATTGTCACCACGCTGGACGAGGATACGCTCAGGTCACTGGGCTGGAACCCACCGCAACCCCAGCCACGCTCTCGTGTCCGTGTCCGTCCTTCAAGTTTCTGGACGAACTCGGTCAAAGCCAAGATAGCGTCCGCTCAACGGAGCATCCCCGAAGGCACACCCAAGGCTGTAGTGGAAGCAGCCACACAAACGGACATTGGCTATTCGAGGAAAAAGTTTTATGGATCGCTGGGCAAAATCAAGGGCAGACTTTTGAAGCATGGAGTAGAGCCAGACATGCTCAAAGAATATTTCTACCGGAAACACAATGTCCGCTCGATGTCTGGACTCAACGACAAGGACTTGGAACTGGCCGCTTCCTGGGTCCAAGCTATGACGACGATGGAGGAGGACGTTTTCAAAAAAAGAACCTCCGAAATCAAGAGCGTCCTTTCCCGCACGAAATGCGCCGATTGTGGCGATGGAATACCTCTTGGAAAGAAGAGATGTTCCGTCTGCGTCGGGAAGATGCTTGGAACGTGGGACGGCAACACGGTTAACCTTCCGACGACGAATGCGCCAGTTCAAGTGCCGTCTACCGTCATTGAAAAGGACGAAAGCAAGCCTGACTACAGCGAGATTTTCGTCAAGCCAAACGCTGGTAACAAGAAGTGCCACTTAGCGACTGACCCCGAAGGCACGGGGTTTGCCGACGAAATCTTATGCGATGGCGAAGGTAGCCCGCTCAACGACTTTCGGACGCAGGATGACGCCGTAAGGTACGCTCGAAAGCATTACCCCGGAGCAAAAGTAATTGTCCTGAGTTGCATCTGAAGCACGAGGGGGGAGGCGGGAAATTTCCTCCCCCCAGAAGGAAAGGAGAAAAAATGTACGAGACAAGAATAAGCCGATTTCGTACCCTTTTATTTCAAAACACAAAGTGCGATATTTGTGAAGCGGAAATCAAAGCACGAACACCCTTCGTTGAGATAATTGGTGAACATCCTAATGTGCCTTTAGGTACGATATTTCCACAAAAAAGGCTGAATGTATGTGACTGTTGTTTCCTCAAAATAGAAGAACAGCGGGCAGAAACCGCAAGGAGAGTGCGCTGAGGGAAGATAGCAGCAACTATCTTTCCCCAGGCAAAGGAGTTTTATTATGTTTTTCGACAATATAAAAAACGTTTCGGAACTCAAGCAAGTTTACCGCCAACTTGCCTTGAAATTTCACCCAGACAAAGGCGGAGACACAGCGACGATGCAAGCCATTAATAGGGAATATCAGGACGCCTTGACCCGCTTGCTTGCAGAAGGCAAGATAACCATACAAGAGTTTGCCGCTTCTGAAGACATCATGGAGACGGTAAATGCAATTATCCATCTACCAGGTATATCAATCGAGATTTGTGGTACATGGATTTGGGTAGGCGGTGATACGCGCCCTGTCAAGGAAGAGCTGAAAGCTAACGGTTTCTTTTGGGCATTCAAAAAAAAGAAATGGTATTGGCGCGCAAAAGAGCAGAAAAGAACCTACAGGAGAACCCCGAAATCAATGGATTGGATACGCTCTCACTACGGAAGCGAAACACCAGAGCAACAACAAGGCAGACGAATATCTTAACAGAGGGATTTTGATATGACTGCAAATTTTGAGAACAAACAAAAAAGCGCCAAGATTTTTAGACGGCTGGACACTTGCGATATATTGACTGTAATGGACATTGCGAGTGTGGCATCTCAACCATTGTATGAGATAGACGACATCTATGTGGATTGTGATAGCTTGAATGTGGAATTCCAGAACGGCGAACTTCACGTTTTCTGGTACGATACCCGATTCATAGAGGCATTGTAGAAACTTGCCGAAAACGCCTGAGAACACCTGTCTGAACCCTTCAGCCAAACGCCTTCAACAGGGCGTCAAGAATCTTCATGCCAATCGGCAAAGCGGCAAATCCGGAGAACAAAATCGACAAGATGATTATCACCGTTCGACTACCCTTCTCTGGTTTTTGTCCACTGCCGTTTTGCACCCTTCTTTGAATATCAGTCACCAACGAGCCGATACCGTCCACCTTCGCACTCAAGGCGGCGATGGACGCTTTGTTCCCTGACACCATCTCTGAGATTTCCTTGACGTTTTCTTGGGTGTCCCTTGAAAGTTCAAACAAAATATCATGTACTGCGCATATTTCCAT
>CAZRLY010000372.1:0-2859 GCA_964601015.1 uncultured bacterium | reverse complement strand
GTGCTTTTCCATCTCGTCCTTCCCCTTACGTGATAGATTGGGATGGCGATGGGAAGAAGGATTTGCTGGTGGGAAGCGAAAGCCACCGAATCTACTTCTATCGTAACATCGGAACTAACAAAAAACCGCAACTTGCCAAAGGGGAGGTATTGAACCTGAAGGGTTCCGGGTTCAATGCAAGCTACAGGTGTCGAATTGATGTGACAGACTGGAACAACGACGGAAAGAAAGATATTCTCGTCGGAAACTTTTACAGCGGGAGAGGCTCACAACGCAGAGCAGGCGGTAATATATGGCTGTTCTTGGGAAAGTGATTCAAAGATTGTCCATGTACGCTACAATTTGCTCTTTCCCTTGATAAGCTATAGAAGTAAGGTTACGCTTGATTCTGGGATGATAGCCGTCTGATGAATGTCCTCAGACGGCTATTTACTTAGGTTACAATAAAAACCAAAAAGAAAGGAAGGGGAGAAGTTGCTTGTCTATGCACCCGGCAAACAAGTTCCCCCAAGAAAAAGATGAAACACACACCAAGAGTTCTATTGTTAGGCGATTCGATTCGTATGAGTTACCAACCCATCGTAACTAAAACGCTTCAAGGAGTTGCGGATGTAGTGGGACCGGCTGAGAATTGCCAGTACAGTCTCTACACTTTGGCTTCTCTCGAACGGTGGCTGAATCAATTAGGCACTCCAGATATCGTTCACTGGAACAATGGTATCCATGATGCAGGACATAATCCGAACCGTTCTCCTGCGCAGATACCTATTGAAATGTATCGTCTCATCCTTGAATTCATTCTACAACGCCTACAGAATACCGGTGCTCAGATAATTTGGGCTACCTCAACACCTGTCCACCCTAAGAGGCCCTTCCTCGATAACCAGTGGGCATGGAGGAACGAAGAAATTGAGCAATATAACAGCGTAGCCTTAAACTTAATGGAAAGGCATGACATCCCCGTAAATAACCTACATGCGCTTGTGCTGTCGGACGTAGACGAGAACTTGTGCGACGACCAACTCCACCTTAGTGAAATAGGCAAAAATAGGTGTGCGGATGCTGTCGTTGCCTCCATCAGGAAAATTTTGCTTATGGAGTGAGTAGAACGGGCAGCTTGCCCGTTGAATGTATAACAAGTTGGCAATATGCTTTACCTTGTAACTATCAAATTCCTATTACTCTGTCGCTATCAGGCGAAAAACTATTCTTGTGGGCAGCGAAAGAACTAGGTACTCTGCATAATCTCATGGAAAAAACAACACAAGCACTTATTGACTACGAATAATTTTTGAAGTTACTAAAAATCAATAGGAGGAAAAGTCCAATGAAAGTCGAACTATATCCAATTATCGTTGAATGCACGGAAGAGGGAGGTTACTACGCCGAGTGTCCACTAATACAAGGCTGCCATGTCGAAGGGGAAACATACGCTGAAGCGATTGAAAATCTCCAAGATGCCATTCAGATTATCATCGCTTCCTATCAAGAATTGGGGAAGCCGTTGCCTAACATCACAACTCTCGAAGAGAAGTTCATAATACCCACAAGCCTCCCAATTGCATGGCAGGAGGTGTCAAAATGAACCCTCGATTTCCTGCTGCGAGGTATCGCGATGTCGTGAAAGTTCTGCGCAAGCTTGGGTTTGAGTTTTACCGCCAGGCGAAAGGCAGCCACGAAGTGTGGCGCAGAGAGCAGGATGGACGCCACACTATCGTCCCCAGACACGCTGGAAGAACCATCAAACGGCGTACACTCAAGAGCATCTTGGATGATATTGGATTATCTGTTGACGAATTCCGACAAATGCTTTAAGTGTACGGGTGTTGGACGAGCTTTTTACGTTTAGTGACACATATATTTTTTCACATTGTCGATATGTAGTGAGGTTGGGTTGAGGCACGAAACCCAACGAACAAAATCTTGCCTAACCAAGCGTTGCAGTTGGCGGCGGTAGGCTTTCGGCTTTTCAAGCGTCAATCAGCAAACGACGGGTTTTGGTTTGTCAGACGTTTTCCGGCAAACTGAACTTTGTTCGTTATATCCTGAAAATAAAACCAGTTGTAATAAACGAGAAAAATAGTCGGAAACAAACCGGGTTCTTTTCAGCCGACAGAGGAGATATATGAAATGCAAAACTCGGAAATATTTGAAAGGATCTCGTCCGATCCCGATATCTGCCACGGCAAACCCTGTATCAGAGGAACGAGAATCCCCGTTTATCTGCTCGTGTCCCTCGTAGCCGAGGGTGAGGACACGGAGGCAATTATAAGTGATTATCCGTCAGTTACGCATGACGATATAAAAGCGGCAATAAAATACGCTGCAAAATTGTGCGAATATGAGGCATATGCGATATGAGTGTCAGATTCCTTCTCGACGAAAACATGCCGTTTGCACTGCTTGAATTTCTCAGAAACAGAGGGTATGAGACGGACCACCTGAAAAAGCTGGGAAAAGTCGGGATTAAAAACGGAGAAGTTTACAAGGTTGCGGAACAGCACAGAGCATGGATACTGACAAGAGACTCGGATTTCAAAAGTTATTACAAATTTGTCACGCACAATGTCAGAGGTGTCATGGTGTTCACGTTAAGTGACACGACGACCCGGAACATATTGGATGTGATGAACCGGTTTCTGAAAACACACTGTGAGAAGCTGGCATCGAAACACCTCATAATTATTGATGATAACACAATAAAAATTTATGAATGAGAGGCGGGGTGCCTGTAAAAAGGCATAACCAATCAATGAAGCGGACTGGGCTGCTCGGCTATGCTCCGTAAAAACCAGTGAGTGAGAAGTAGACTCACTATGTCAATATACAAATTCATTTTAGTTCTGAGACACCAGACAC
>CAZRLY010000371.1:0-2906 GCA_964601015.1 uncultured bacterium | reverse complement strand
GTTTTCTACAAATTGGTCTTCAACCGCCTGCTTTATATCTTCTGCTATGACAGCCGGCACAAGCAGCATCGCCCCACCACCACCACGATAGACGATGATTTCCTCTGGCAATCCAAAATCCTCTACCTTCTGCTTCAAACCCTTCAAATTCAGCCACTCCACCAACGCACTTGCCCCCCGCACTTCGGGGATTTTCGCAGACTCAAAGACGTAGGCTTGAATTTGGTCGGCATCTGCTGCCACCAACGCCAGCGGCAGCTTCTGCTGAAATTGCTGCCCCTCGAGCTCCGCCAAACGTGCGATAGCTTCCTCCTCATCCTGCATAGCGGCATCAACCCAATGTGGCACATCAGCCCATTTGGTCGCGCTCAAGTCAGCCTCTTCGTGCTCATACAGCCACGATGCCGCCAGACTGACGGCAACGGCACATGCTGCATGGGATGGGCAAATGCTCCAACTACTCTTCCAGTCAACTAATCTCGTTAGTGTCTGCTTTGCGTCCATCAGTGCTCACCTCATTATTTGGTTTCTCAAACGTTCATACTCAGCGTCTCTCTGGATTTAATAAGTACCCGTTCTAAGGGTTAGAGTTCAGTTATTGAAGTTTTACGCCAACAGGAAAAGCGATGCCCCATCGAAATACCGAGTGTTCGGAAAAATCGGGCGGTTTGACGTCGGTAATCTGACCGTAGTATTGCGCGTCGGGTGTGACGTGGAATAGGCTGCCTTCGGCGAACATACGCCGTTTTTGTCGGCGTTTGATGTTGCTTAGATGGCTCATCCGTGAAAAGAACCAGCCGTCGCGACTGATGAAATTGTAAGCGGCTTCCCCTTTCAGGAGTCCGTTTGCAAGCTCGCACTTTTTGGGGTAGAGCAGTGATAGGGATGTGAAGTAGCCAGCGTCGTCGGGGATGTCGAAGGTCAACGTTTGCTTTTTGAATTCTGGGGAGAATCGTCCATGCCCCGCATTCCGGTCGCCTGAGATGCCCTGTTCACCAAGCAGGCGCAGAACCGCTCGGAATTTCACCTTGATATTCTCATCAAGATATTTGACGAGAAAGAAGTAGCCACAGTCCTTAGCAAATAGGATGCGTGCGAAGTAGAAGATGTTCGAGGCGCTGGTAATCCGGTCGGGCGTGACGCGTGGCACTTCCTGCTCTTTGAATACGGTGATGTCACCATCAGAATCGGCCATGCGCTTTTCGAGTTCCCCCTTTTCCTCCGCTGTGACCTGGAACTTGTTTTTTTGAATCAGGTTAGCCTTCTTGTCGGTTTTTTCTCTCGGTGGCTCAGGTACTTTGCCGGCAATGTAATCGTCAAAGACGGCTTTGCTGATGAACCTTGCCTTTTTGAGAAGTTTTCTGATGTTTTCCGGGATATCCGCAGCGTCATCGGTTTGTGGTTTCATCAGCGGGCGCGGGAAGAAGTAGCAATCGAGAGCATAGGGAAACGCCGACGAAATTAAGAATGGTGGGGAGTAGTCTGCTGGGGCGTCTTTTGCATCTGAAGCGACAAAATATTGACTCAAGTCTGATGCGCCATAAAGTTTGTCCCACGTACTGATAATCGCTGAAACGAGGGTGTCGGAGTGGATAAACGTTGTGGTCTCTTCCAGACCAATGCCGTGTTCACCGAGATGGAACGGGGTCTTGGGTATAAGTTTAACGAGGTTAAATTCCTGCTTCACGAACTCACCTCCAGCTCAGGTTTGATTTCGGTGTTGAAGTTTGCGACGATTTCGCTTGGCGTGGTGTGTTCGCCATTGATAGGATGAAGCTCAAGTGGCTCTTCCTGTTCATACCACGTTCTCGGCTTCCAACGGACGGCGATGTCTTTGAAGTGGACATACCCGCTGCCACGGCTGCCCATGCCGCCGATATAGTCATCTTCGAGTTCGACCAACAGCACAAAAACGTCAAACAATCGTTCGAGGTCATCCGTGATGATTTTTTCCGCTTGTTGATAGATTTCATACTCAAGGGAGAGCGAAAACAGGTTGTCGTAGGAGACACGCTCCATCTGTCTTGGCACAGCGGCGCTTGTGATGCGGTCAATAGCGGCTTCCCATTTGCTTTCGGTGACATTTTCGCCGGTCGTCAGAAGGTTGCAATCACTCACATACAGTCTCGTAGAATGCCCTCTCTCCGCCTCCGCGGGCAACCCAAAGATCCAGCATACGGGGCAAATTTTGCCCGACTGGGCGAACTCAAGGTCAGCATAATATGTTGGTGGGTTATTGTCGTCATCGTCTTTGACGCAGACGTGTATGCGAACGATGTGAGTTCCGTCCTCACCACGGCGCAGCGACCAGTTTTGTTCTTTTCCCAATCGGCGTTCAAGTAACGCCCGCATTTTGCCGCGCAGAGCGGAGCCAGGAATATACGGCTTGCCGGTTAATCTATTGCGCAAGACCACATTGCCGATTCCGCCGAATTCAATGGCAGTTCCCTCTCCGCCGATGTGTAATCCCGTTTTGGTTTTGATAGTGCCTTCTATGAGTACCTTGCCGGCGAAGGTTTGTTGGTCATGGTTCATTCTTCCCCTTCCCCCTTTCTTTAACGGGTGTCTATTGCTAACTCAAGGTTAGTTTCACCCAGCCGAGCGGCATCTCAGCCTGATTTCCGACTTCGATAAGACGACAGCTTTTGGGAAATTCCCAGCCATCACGCCCTAAGCGATACCTCTCACATACCTCCAAAAAGACATCGTCGTCAAGCGCAGAGCCGACTGTCATTCCCAGCCAACCAGTGCCCCAACCAACCTGTATCAAACACTGACGCGTTTCATCCAATTGGTTGGCAATCCGCAAAAGCTTCCGGTAGAATTCCGCTACTCGCGACAAACCAGTGTCAGCGTATAACTCAATAGCGCCTTCAATGAGGTCATTAGCAAATTTGTTGCAATGC
>CAZRLY010000370.1:0-2920 GCA_964601015.1 uncultured bacterium | reverse complement strand
GCTGTCATGAATGTTTATAACAAGGCAAATCGATACTTCTCACACACGCTCTAAGAGAGGTGACAAAAATGGGACACCAATTAACCTTAGAACTACCGGATGATTTGTATGAGCCGCTGGCAACATCTGCTAAGGCAGTCGGACAGTCATTGGATGAGTGGATAATTGCGCGCTTGAGCCCTTTAGCGCAACGCCCTGTTTTATCTGAAAAAGAAAAAGAGGCGGCGATGGCAGAACTTATGGCTTTTGCTGGATGTGTGAATAGCGCTGACCCGAACGCTGCTGATAATGAGCGCATTGATGCCCGTAGCGAAGCGGCTTTTCAGACTTAGCGCGTGAATACGGGAATACCCATGAGGAGAAGGAATAATGTTGCTCGATACATCCGGACTGTTAGCTTTTTTCGATGTAGGCGCAAAGCAGCATCATGACGCTGTCACATACTTCCACAGCGCGAGGCTAAGGCTTGTTCTCGGAGCGAAGCGGAGAGGCGAAGCGGCTTTTCATAGTTACGTCCTTGCAGAGTTCATTCCACTGGCAACCATTCGTGGGCATCCGCGAGCGCCAGTGCTTGATTTTGTTGACAAACTACAAAAAAACCTGTTGGTCGAAGTTGTATACGTTGATGAGGGCTTACATCAATCCGCGTTAGAGTTTCTGCGCCGGCGCTTAGACAAAACGTGGTCCTTATGTGATGCTGCCAGTTTCTTTTTGATGCAGCAACAACGATGGATACATGATTCTCTCCTGGCAAATCGGTGCGGATACTACCCTCCCGGTCGAACTCTCCTCGTTTACTGCTACCGCTTCAGTTGACGGTGTAACCCTCAAATGGCGGGCAGAAACGGAAGTCGGCAACGTTGGCTTCTCAGTCTACCGTAGCGAAACCAAAGACGGTAACTATACAAAGCTCGGTTTTGTTTCTGGCGCAGGTAACTCCGCAATGTCAATAGATTACCAGTTCACCGACAAGAGTGCAGAACTCGGAAAACCCTACTACTACTATCTCAAAGACATTGACATTGCGGGCAACAAGGACAGTTCGGATATCATCCAAGTGGTAGTTCCAGCCAAATCAGTGGTGATTATTCCAAAAAATACACGTCTTTGGCAGAACTTCCCAAACCCGTTCAACCCAGAAACCTGGATACCTTATAATCTGTCAAAAGACGCAGAAGTGTTAATTCGCATCTACAACGTCCAAGGAAAGCTCGTTCGTCAGTTAGATTTAGGTGTGCAGAAGGCAGGCAGCTATGTTGACAAGAGGGACGCAGTTTATTGGGATGGCAAAGATAAGTTCGGAGAGTTAGTTTCCAGCGGGCTTTACTTCTACAGCCTGAAGGCAAACACCTTCCAAGCCGTCCGACGAATGGTCATCTTGAAGTAGTGCTCTGTCAATTTTGGTTTGACGGGTGACATAATCGTAGGTAGGGTATGTCCGCAGGACTACCCGACTGCTGTTCATCACGCCAATAGTCGGGTAAGTCTCCAACCATACCCGACCTACCAATACGATCTTGACAGAGCAGTAGCCCAAATTTCTAAACTAAGAATTGAAATCCCTCAACCCCGTAGGGGTAATATGTTTATAGAAAAACAACCAATCCCCTTTCAATCAAGCCCCATCGGGGCGATATGTGAGAGCTGTTAAGGACATGTCGCCCAGATGGGGTTTTGAGTCTGTAGGTTGGGTTGAGGCACGAAACCCAACGATTCCCAGATGAGCTTGGGTTTCGCTGGCGCTCAACCCAACCTACAATGATCCCTCCCAAATCGATAGCGTTTCAGACTTTTGAATCTGCGGGAAGATTTGCTACGTTACGGGCGGCTATGCAAAAGTGATTCGGAAAAGTGCCTGGCCCATATAAACCTCTCCTGGAGTTGCAGAAAGCTCATTTTTTTCGGGGAGAATACAACGTGCGTCCCATCGTAGAGCGACCAATTTTTCGTAAATATTCTTCCTTGAGCGTCCAGTTCTTTATACAGTTCTGTGCCTGGAATTGGAGAGAGTATGGAAAACTGAGCAGTATCCAGACGCATGTCATTGCAGAATTTTACCGTATCCTCTATGGTTTGCACATCGTCTTCATCTGAGCCAAAAACAAACATTCCGTGAACTTTAATGTTGTGTTTTTGCAGTCGAAGGATACACTCTTGAATGTCTTTTACCTCCTGTTTCTTGTTGTATGCTTCCAGTGTCTTGGGGTTTACCGATTCAAAACCCACCAATATCAACCGGCATTTTGACCTTTCCATCAACTTTAAAAGCTCATCATCTTTAGCTACATCAACGCGTGTTTGCGCCAACCCAGTAACGTCCGGTTAAAAAATTGCATCTGTCGTAAGTAATCAAGAAGAATGGAAAACGGAGTAGCAAGCTTTGGGAAAGGTACAAATTACGCAGGCTAATTCTATTAAATGATGAACTAAATGTTTGGTCAAAGTTACTTAGCTTGCGTCCTATTGCTCCTAAAAAGCCTGCTAATCCATAGTGCAAAATCCTAACCGGACATCACTGGCGCCAACCATGAAAAATTGAGATTATTTGTCAGTATGCCATCAAGGAGATTTTTAGTCCGGTCTTTACTGGCTGTAAAGTTATCGTCATAGAAGAAAAATCGGCGGAACCCCTGCTTAAACCGTATTTTCAACTCCTCAATAACCCTTTCAACGCTGTTGAACCGGTATCTCCTTCCGAACATTTGGGTAACGGAACAGAACGTACAATCATAAGGACAGCCGCGGGAAGTGCAAATTGGCGCGATATGCGGGATAATACCAAAGCTCTTGGGTTGTAGTTTATTTTCCAGCAGGCCAATATCAGGAATTGGCAGAGATTCTAAATCCTCTACAGCTTTGCCCTCCACTACTCCACTTTTGGGTAAATCTCCATTACCATCTACCAAATCGCATATAATTG
>CAZRLY010000369.1:0-3002 GCA_964601015.1 uncultured bacterium | reverse complement strand
AGCCAATTCGTGCCAATTTCCTGTTCCGCTCGAAAGATTTGGCGACTTGGGAGTATCTGCATCCGTTCGTCGAGGATGACCGATTCACATTGGTGGGAGATGACGGCGCGTGCCCGTATTTCTGGCCGATTGGTGACCGACATATCCTCCCGTTTTTCAGCCACATGAGCGGTGGACAGTATCTCTTGGGAGACTATGATAAACAACGCGATAAGTTTGTCGTTACCGCGCATGGCCTTTTCAATTTCGGACCGGCAGCCCCTGCCGGCGTCCATGCGCCGTCGGCGACACCTGACGGAAAGGGCGGACTCATCGTAATCTTTAACATGAACCCTGGGAAACCTACCAAAGGCTGGAATCAAATCATGACGTTGCCGCGCCGCCTGACGCTAATCTCAAAGGACGAACTGGGAATTGAGCCTGCCGGTGACATCGAATCGCTACGCTACGCCCATCAACGCATCAATACGATGACGCTCCCGGCTAATCAAGAGGTGGTGTTCAAAAGTATCGAGGGTAACGCAATGGAACTCATCGCCGAAATTGACCCGAAGAATGCGCCAATGGTTGAAATGAACGTCTTGCGTTCACCGGAAAAGGAGGAGTTCACCCGGATAGCGTTCTTCAGGAACCGAGGTTATCATCAGAATAGTTTGATTACGATTGATTCATCCTATTCGTCGGTACTCCCGGATGTACGTTCACGAGCGCCCGAAACAGCCCAGGTTTTCATTGGGCCGGACGAGTCGCTCAAGCTGCGTGTGTTCATTGACAGGAGCGTAGTCGAGGTATTCGTCAACGGGAAACAATGCGTTGCGATGCGCGTCTATCCCGGCAGAGAAGATAGCATCGGTGTATCGTTGCGTTCTCAAGGACAAGACTGCGAACTTAAATCGCTTGACGCGTGGCAGATGAAAAATGTCTATGAATAATTTGGTTTGATGTAGCCGAAGTCGCTAAGACTTCGGGAACGCCCGAAGTCTGCTCGCTTCGCTCAGTGGTCTTTGGGAAAGGGGGGTTAGGGGGGATTTGCAGAAAGACGTAAACCACAAAAGCGCGAATTCGGCTACACAACGCTTGGTTAGGTGACTCAATCCTCTGAAGATTGTTGATATTATTATCTTCGGCCATGATGGTTTAACTCTTTCCAACTCAACGGTTTTGCTAACGAAATTGATTTGTAAACGATATTCCCGTAACAAATGAGTCCCTATGAGAATTTGGAATCCGGAAACAAAAGTCACTTCAGCTTGAATCATTTGATTATCAAATGGAAAATCGACCAAGTAAACATCTTCCTCAATCATTTGACCACCAGCCAAGGCGGAAATCACCCAACCGACATATCGAGCATTTAACGCATCACGTAAGCCCTCCGGCAATTCCAAATCGCCGTTGAAACCCGTGTCAATAACAGCAAGCCAATCTTTACCAGCAATCGACAATGTGATTGTCGGTACACCATCAGTTGAAACGGCCCCTTGAATCACCGACTACCTCCTTTGCGAAAATAGGTTTCAGAATCGACCCGCGCAAAAAAGAGGGGAGAATTCAAACCTTCGATATCTCTTTTCAAGACAATATCTCGAATCGAGGAGCCAAACCAAATCCGTCCGCTTTGGGGCTCAATCCCCACCGTCTGCCCAATTCGATTTGACAAATCGTGCTGCTGTTGGTATTTCGTCCAGATTTGCTTGGCCTTGACTGAATCGGCTTCTGTCCAACTGAAACGTTTCATCGTTAGATCCTCCTGTAATACCAATTAAAAAAGTGATACGACTGTTGCTTTTGAGTTTTAACTTCCTCCGCAAAAATAATTTGCTTTTTCCATGCTGATATGATACAATATCAACAGTTTCAGGACTGGTATGTTGATATCTAAATTCCCTCAAGCTCAAGAAAATTTACTTTTGGCAAAAATTGAAATTCGCAACAATTTCTGCTGCTGTTTTCACATTTCTCACCCAACATTTTAGCATTTTTCCACTTCAGGTCAAGAAAAAATGCGACTTTTCTGCAATGTCGCATTGCATCCCCTTCTGATTCGTAATGTAATCCCGAATCAGAAGGGGACTTCTACGCCGAATAGTTAAACCCCTAATCTACAGCTTGTACCCGTGCCTCGCGGGCAAGGGCACGAAACCGGTCCTGCGTCAAGAATCGTTGACCTTCGGGTTGCGCAAATAACTCTGTCGCCATTTGCGGGTAAGTTAATACCAGATTCTGCATGTACCGGAAATAGCCTTCTCCGTCGCCGCTCCGGGCAAGTGCCAGAGCGCACTGATAACGTGCCTGGTTATTGTAGGGCTGCTTCTGAAGTATTTGTTGGTATGCCTGCGCCGCGTGCTGGTGGCGTTCCAAGGAAGAAAGAGCCCGCGCGTATTGCATCCACACTTTGCTGTCGTCGGTTTTGGTCACCGCCTTTTCAAGTTCGTCAAAATTGACCTCTGTGTCATCCGTAAAGATGAAACCCAACAGTAAGCACAGAACACAACCAGCCAAGATAATGGTAATTGCTGGAATGCGATTATGCTGTTCAATTGTCATACGTGAATTCTCCTCTGTGCTGAAAAATTTCTAAAAAATTGTACCATCCAACCTAAACTGAAACTCTGCACGCATGAATGCGGCAGGTTCTTAGTCCTGAGTACCTCTACCGGGTTCTCACAAGACAACCTTGATTGTTAAAACAACCAAAGTTGTAGTGCTACAGCATCCCGATTCTTAGCATCAGGAGTTCCCTTTGGATTGACGATTTAAGAGTGAAGAATGACGATTGAAAAACAAAACTACCAAAAACGGTTTTTGTCTTTTCAATCTTAAATATTCAATCGACAATCTTCAATCCGGAGGGACATCAGAACTTCGCAGGCGAGTCGCTCTATCTCGGATAGGGGCAACCAAGAAGCAAGGCTTTGCCTGCTTCTGATTGACCATACCAAAGTTAGAAGGACGATGCCTTCCATTCGCAACTTTGGTGCTACTGGACACCGCCCGCCGGA
>CAZRLY010000368.1:0-3050 GCA_964601015.1 uncultured bacterium | reverse complement strand
ACAATCGCAGTATCAGGAAGCTACCAAAGACACACTGGCTTGATGCCACTTGTGTAGGTGCATCGACGCCTGAAGCGTTGAATGTTGACGGTATTACACCGTTGGTTATTACTGCTACCGGTCGTGGTTCAAGGCAGATGTGTCGTATGGACAAATACGGCTTTCCACGTACATCAGCTAAGAAGTTCAAGAGAGTACAAGGCTTCCAGACTGGCGATATGGTTAAGGCTGTTGTACCAACTGGTAAAAAGGCAGGCACTTATGTTGGACGGGTAGCTGTTCGGACTTCTGGCAACTTTAATCTCAAAACTAAGAGTGGTACTATCCAGGGTATTGGCTATCGGTACTGCAAGATGTTGCAGCGAACCGATGGTTATGCTTACGAACGGGGGGCGGCATTCCTCCCCGCCTGATTTTCCAAATCAGACGGGGTATCCTGCCGCAAAAAAGATGAACTGAATGAGGTTGAAACTATCTGGAAATGATGGATTTTACCGCTGGAGTATTTTTCAGTGGCTCTGTGGGACAACAAAAGATGAACTGGCAAGCAAAATTGAACGCTATATGCAGTGAAGTCAAATACGATGAGCCGTTAAGCAAACACACGTCATTTCAAATCGGCGGGGCTGCTTTAGCCTTTGTCGAAGTCGATAGCGTTGCCGAGTTGAAAGCGTTGGTGGCATTCCGCGAGAGATTTAACCTCCCTGTCAGAGTAATTGGCAACGGCACAAATGTTTTGTTCAGCGATGCAGGCTATCAGGGAATCATTGCGATACTTGGAAGCGAACTAAGTCAAGTGCGATTTGAAGGAACGTCGGTCACCGCATATACGGGTATAACCCTTGGCAAGCTAATCAAACAGTGTACCCAACGCAGGTTAGGAGGGTTGGAGTTCACCAGCGGTATTCCGGGTACGTTGGGGGGCGCTCTTATTATGAACGCAGGGGCCTATGGGCACTCCCTAAGTGAGGTTGTGACTGATATTCTTGTTATGAAACACGATGGAGAGTTGTTGACCATTCCAAGTGAGCAGGCAGGATTCACTTATCGAGATAGCAATCTCAAGCAATATTTCTGTCTTATTGAAGCAACCTTGCGTTTGAAACCAGCGGCTGTCGAGGAGATAGAAATCCAGATAAACAGGATAAAGAACACCCGCGAGGGTAAACTTCCATCCTCACCGAGTGCCGGATGTGTCTTCAAGAATCTGCCAGGAATGCCTGCTGGTAAACTAATTGACGAATGTGGATTGAAGGGGCTTAGAATAGGCAACGCAGAAGTTTCGGAAAAACACGCGAACTTTATCGTAAATACCGGCGGCGCTACTGCTGCTGATGTGTTAGATTTAATTGACAAAGTAAAAAGATGTGTAAAAACTCAAAGGGGAATTGACCTTAAACTTGAAGTTAAACTGATTGACTGAACTAAATCTTTTGGGTGGGAAAGTCGGGGTTTTCCGAGTGCAACGAGGAAAAGGGCGACAAAAGCGAGAGCATACTGTCGAAGGGAGTATATTTGATGTACTCTGCATATCTTAAGAAATCGCATACAATATACCCAGGGGGGGAAACAACTCAACTCACTTCCAAGCGGAAACTAAAGATAGGCCGACTTTGTCTATCGGTTTTCGCAGCTATCGCAATTACCACGATAGGAGGCTACCATTTTGTTTTACAATCTGACCTTTTTTTACTAAAGGAAATATCGGTTATTGGAAATAATCGAACCCCACAGAATGAAATTGTAAAGGAATCCGGATTAGTAATCGGAGTAGATAATATCTTCTCTGTACCATTAAGAGAACTGGCAAAAAAGCTCGAAGACAAATTTAGTTACATGAAAAATGCCACATTGACTAAAAAAATGCCCGGCTTGATAACAATAAAGGTGGTTGAGCGTGAACCTGTGGCGCTCATTGTTCACGAAAATGCAATTCATCCACCCCACATAAGCAACGGAGAGAGTGAGCGGGAGGCGAGAGTAGAGGATTTAGTCCTGTCGCCCTTTTTCTCGTATACTCGAAAAACCCCGACTTTCCCACCCAAGATTCACTCGGAAAACCCCGACTTTCCCACCCAAAATCTGCCTTCCGATTCGGGGGGACTAAATTTCTTAGTGGATATTGAGGGGTTCGTGTTGGAAATAGTAGAAGATGTTGAATCCTTCTATAAAGAAAGAATTGAACAGTTTCCAGTACAGGGTAATTCGGTTTCGCAAAACTTACCCTTGATGAACCCGGCGAAAAGCGAAAAGATGAATCGACCGGTCAGTTCACCTGCTTCGGGTTCATTTAAGAACATAATATTGGTGACTTATGGGGACAAACAATATAATTCTATTCTGAAGCCTCGCCCGCACCCGCAAGCGGGCACCCGAGAACCGCAGGCTTCAACTTTTGGGTGGGAAAGTCGGGGTTTTCCTCGTCAAGAAAAAGGGCGACAACTGTCCGGGTGGGAAAGTCGGGGTTTTCCGAGTGTAACGAGGAAAAGGGCGACAACACCGCGGGCGAAACGGCAGTTAAATTCTCCTTCCGTCCAATTGGCCTTGAGTGTCATCAAACACACTCAGGAAGCTGCCTGCGAGCTACTACCTGAAGTAATATCCATTAATGCAAATAATCCAAAAAAAATAACTCTCTCCCTGAAAGACGGTTCCATAGCATTCCTGGAAGCTGGTTATCTTTTAGCCGGGTTGGAAAATCTCAAAACAGTTCTTTTGCATCGCAAAGACAGAGGGGAAACCGGCGGATACATAGATGCTCGATTTTCTAATGTAGTATATTGCGGAGGGGGACAAAATGGCACAAGATGATATTGTTGTAGGATTAGATATCGGAACAACTAAAATAGCATGTATAATCGGCGAAATCAGTCAAGGGGCGTCCCCTGAACAGGTGGAAATCATCGGAGTAGGGGTAACCGAATCCCACGGTATGCGAAAAGGGGCGGTGGTAGACGTAGAAAAAACGGCGGAAGCTATTGGACAAGCGGTTGTAGCTGCCCAACTAATGGCCGGCATAGGCGTAGATAAAGTCTACGCCGGGATTACGA
>CAZRLY010000367.1:0-3118 GCA_964601015.1 uncultured bacterium | reverse complement strand
AAATTCGAGATGCTGGTAATCTAAACAACGCGTGGGGAATTTCTAATGAAACCAATAAAACGTTGACATCAACGTGAGATTATGATATAATCAATGCCATAGAAAATCGGGGTGGGATTCGGTCCCTTGTGGGCGTTTTGGGCGCGCAATTTTGTATTCAATGGTGACAAAACCTGCGAACTGGAATGTTTTGGCGGAATTTTATTGGAGGTGGCGAGGGTGTTCGTTAAAGGATTTGTAGACCAAATTATCGACAACAATGTGATATTGGTGTTTGAAGAACACAATAATGTTACGATGTGGTTCCATTTGAAAAATTTGCCAGAAGGCGTGTCAGAAGGCGATATAGTCAACGTCGAAGTTTTAGATAGCGCCGCTATTCCATCAGAGCGTTCTATAGAAGAACCTTATGAATCTGATGGAAAATTTCGCGGTGTGTCTATTGATTACAAGGAGAGACAACGGCGAGAAGTCGAAATTAAACGCTTGTTGCACAAACTCCATCATGGGTGGTAGAATATGCTCAAGATACACTTTAGCGGCGTATTAACCCTGAATACGCTATTATTTCCGTCTGACCGCATCAGCGGCATCAGTTTCCACACCCGGAAGCATTAGGCTTCCTGTACAAAGTCTGCGGAAGAGAAAAGGTGTTGCGCACGGACATTGATGGAAACATCTCGCTTGTATACAGTCCGAAAACAGGATTACAAGTGCTGTGCCAGCAGGATTGATATTTGAAAATCAAAAAGGAGAAAAAACAATGTGTAAACTTACACAAAACAAACGACTCATAACCTTACTAACACTCAGTTTTCTTTTCGCTTGTTTCGCCGGTTGTAGTGAGGATACCGGTGAGGATGCTAACGGCGAGGCACCGCCCCTGCCACCTGATTCTTCGATGACAATTGACCTTTCCACATTTGGCGGAGATAAGTTGGAATCCCCTGAACTAAACGCGCCAAGCGCTCAAATAAATTACGTCGTCGCGACGACTACCGTTACACTTGTCAGCGCCGCAGTTGTTGTGGGTTTGGCGACACCCGTGGCTATTTTTACAGTAGCTAAAAACGAAACCCCCGTCGAACAAGATGATGGTTCGTGGCTCTGGAGTTATTCCAAAACTATCGGATTAACGACTTACACCGCCAATCTGACCGGTAAAACAGAGGGCGATAAAACTGCGTGGTCAATGAGCATCTCCAGCAATGCTCTACTCAAGCCGCTGGACAACTTTGAATGGTATACGGGTACTTGCACAACGGATAATACGTCAGGTTCCTGGCAATTTTTTGACTCAACGACGCCTGACCAAGCGAACCCCACCGTTGCAATCGAATGGGAGGTAGGGCTTGGCTTGCAAGGGATAAAAAGTGAACTCACCTTCACCAATAACAAAGCAGACAGCCCACATTTGGGGAATGTGCTTCGTTACAGCGTGGAAGGCGAAATGGCAAGCATGAGCTATTATAACGCTGACGAGGATACCACGGCGATAATCGAATGGAATTTAGATACCGCCGCCGGAAGTATCACCGCAGCCAACGGAGAAAAAGCCTGCTGGGACGAAGATAAACAGGACGTAGCCTGCGAGTAAACCGGGGATATAGCATATCAGAAACCGAGTTTCTTTGAGAAACTCGGTTTCTTTGGCGACTTAGGCTACATGCCACATTTTTCGCGTGGGGAATTTCTACGCCAACGGTTACTACCTTTCCACAAAAACCTCCCCGTTCTTGACCTTTTGTAAAAATGCGGCTGCGGCTTTCAGGTCAAAGGTTTTCGCAATCAACTCAGCCGCTTCGTGCTTGTCCGAGACGCGCCATGCCTCAATGTTAGGTTCGGCGATAGCAACCTCCCAGAACTCTTGGTCAGCTACCTGGTAAAGTCCTTCGTGCAGGAGGGCGCGCCGATATTCCCCTTTCGCCGGGTCATTTGACTCTGAACTAACCACAAGCAGCACCGGACGACGCTGCATGAACAGTGTTGACCTTGCGTGGCCAAGAGCCGAATAGTCCGATGCAGTCCAATCAATTTTCATGTCATTGAGGGTGTCTGCCAGCGCAGCCTTCACAATAGGAAGGTTTTG
This sequence comes from uncultured bacterium, assembly GCA_964601015.1. GTDB lineage: Bacteria > Poribacteria > WGA-4E > DTYX01 > CAZRLY01 > CAZRLY01. The sequence goes on along the minus strand of CAZRLY010000367.1, from coordinate 1,029 downwards.
CTTCCCTTCCACAACGATGGCCACCTGAAAGTCTCTCATCCTCTCTCACCTCCCGATAAAACCTTCTTCAACCGCTTGCATCAGTTCCGCCTGCGCTTCCGCATCCCCCTCGACTACAATCCCACTCAAAGCCCAATAGTTTTGTTTTGTCGTGTCGCTCGTTCGCTTCCAGGTTGTGTAAATAACCTGTGTCAGTTGCTCATCGGTAACATCAACGGTATAGTTGCGCTCAAGGGTAGTATTCCCGGACGGGAGGACGAGATGTTTGGCGATGTCCTTCTCGTTTGCCATCAAATTTACCTCATGAGGGCCGTCGTGTCCTGAACTAAAATAGCATGTTACGCTATATGTGCCATTCAGCAGGTCAATACGAAATGCCGCTTCCGCTGTGTCCCAGACGTAGTCGCGATATGGTTCGGGGATGTCTGCCGCGCCCTGCCGGTCGGCCCCAGGTGAACCCGTTACCCAGCCGTATTTCCCGCTTACATATCGCGCATCCTTGCCAATAGCATGATAACCTTCCGCTGTTTCAAGCCCGTCGGGTTGCATGTCCAATCGAAGGACAAGCTTTCCATCGTCTGTTTTGTCCCAGTCGCTCAAGTCGGGTTCCGCTTGCTTGAGTCGGAAGAGTTTCAACCGTTTGGTAGAATGGATTAAATCGTATTTATCCTGGTATGCATCCAAATCCTTCGTATCTTCGGGATACCCCCACGCCAAAACGTAGTCGGAATCTCCCCGTTGATAAGACGCCCAATTAACGGGAAAATATGAGCAACCTGCCTCGTAATTGTCAAGATATGCAATATCCTTTGCCAAGCCGTAGTAACAGGGAGAATGTAGAAATGGACCAACATATTTTAGTTCTCCAAGCGATTCGGAATAACTCGCACTTGCCATACGCATGGAAAAGGTGGAATGCGGTTTGACCAGTTTGGTGGCAGACGCTTGTTCCGCAATCTCCGGCTGTAGCAGTGCATATTCGTAGCAGTGCCTTCCAAGGTGCGTCAGAGAAAGGATTACCAATCCTAT
>CAZRLY010000366.1:0-3152 GCA_964601015.1 uncultured bacterium | reverse complement strand
CGGCGGCACAAAGTACAGCACTGTGACTGCGCCCATTCGATTCATAGCTACTGCTATAGACTGCTTTGCCGCAGTGGATGAACTGGTTTTTTCGTCTAAGAAAGTATCAATGGGCGAACTGCGAAAAGCACTAACAGATGATTTTGCTGGAAATGAAGCCCTGCGTCAACTGTGTTTGAATGCACCGAAATTTGGTCAGGACGATGACCGAGCTGATGTTCATGCTATCCGTATCTTGAATACCATAACAGCGGAATTTGATGACGCAAGCCGTTTGGGCTCACCGGACGCAGTCATAGCGTTTCGCTGTTTGACAACGGACATGGGACACATAGGAGCAGGGGCGCAACTTGGAGCGACACCAGATGGACGTAACGCGGGTAAACCTGTAAGCGATAATATGTCGCCGAATCCCGGGGCTTGTACGCAAGGTATCACTGCGATGCTCCGTTCCGCTGCCAAGTTACCGCTTAATCGCATCAACTCCGGCCCGCTAAACATCCGAATCCAACGACGTTTAGTAGCTGGTGAGGAAGGTTTGTCGCGTCTAACAGCGTTGCTCCGGACATATTTCGACATGGGCGGGCTGCAAATTCAGATATCCGTTGCTGATACCGATGAACTGCGCAATGCACAAATTAATCCTGAAGCACATCGCGACCTAATGGTCAGAATCACTGGCTATAGCGCAGTTTTTATAGATATGTGTCGGAGAGCACAGGACGAGATTATTCGCCGACAGGAGATGGAAGAATAACACAGGAATTTCCATCCAACGGCAATCAAAATCCCGTCGAAGATGGGGTTCGGCTTTGCGATAGCCATCACGCCCCGTCATCTTTGGGGGAGTTTCGCGCCTGACAATACGAGGCGACGTTTGCTTCTTCATGGCGATTCCCTCAATTCACGAAGTTTGGTTATGACATCATTGAGCGTGTGCATCCACCGTTCATGCTGCTTCCCTGTTTTAGTCAATGTAGATTGTATCAGCGGTGTTGCTAATTCTGCTTCGTCGAGTTGTTTGTCAATTTTTGCCAACTCAGCTTCCTCGTCGGGTGTCAAGCCAGAAGTGAACTTTTTATCCAGCAAGCGATGGTAAGCATCCAGTAAATCGGCGGGCAGTTCATAGTCCAGAGCAGATGGCATCTCTGCTGTTTCCGATTTATTGGACTCAGGGTGTAGACGAAGATAATCCTCAATCAACACCACCACTGCCACTGGCTCGCCATCACTTTCAAGAACAACACTGTCATGCCCTTCCCAAGCCTCCCGCAGTAAGCTTTCTACTTGACGTGGAAGTTGCTCTAATGAAATTGTTTTGCTCATGGTACAAACCCTCTATCATCCTTTTTCTCTACACTCATAGCGATAGTTGAATCGCCCATTGGGAGCTACATCGCCTTGGTCGATGAAATCCAGGATGTCGCCAGAATCCGGCACGTTGTCCGCCCACTTGAAATCAAGCTGCAACGCTCCCTTCTCCGGCTCCAAACCAAGTGCATTGCGTGGAATCGCAAGGTGCATCTCATTTTCGAAGGTCAAGAACTTCACCTCGGTTACCGGCTCCCAATTCCAGCCACCGGCGTTGCGCTCAAGGACGCTGGTTTTCTCGTTGCGGATGGTGCGGTTCACTACAAAGTCATAACCTTCCCAGCCGTTACACGGATTACCATCGGTGTCAAGGAGCAGCAACATCCAATTTGACCCGTTGGGTGGAGTGATTGGCTCACGAGTGCGAACGTAGAAGTAGAGGTTTTGCTCATCGCGGGAAACCTTCATCAAATCGAAATCGTTTCGCCCGGTGGTATTGACGTAAGGTTTGAGCGGTTCCCAGGCGGGGTGGTTACGATGGGTTGTATCGCCGACATCATCCCAAAATTCGGGTGCCACTTCTCGCCACTGGTCAAAATCGCTGTTGATTCGAATGGTTTTGGGCGCAGATGCTTTGGCCCGCTGGCGCACGCCTTTGAAGCGGCGGATACCGTCCACCATCTGGTAATAGTAGTTGTCGCTGTGTGCGCCGCGCATCGGCTCAATGTCGCGGCTATATTCTTGGTCATACTGGTCAACGAAGAACGTCTCGCCCACTTCGAGCTTGCGTCCGATGAACTGTCCGGAGGGCTGATTTGCCTGCTTAACGAAACGTTGCGCAACCCATTCGTTCCACCCAGTGATGAATATGAGTTCCGCATCAACCTCCAACGCACGTCGCCATTGTTCAGCGAAGCAGAGTCCCTTATCAGACGCAATCTGGTCAGACAAAGGTTGTTTGCCGTTGTGGAAACTGCGTCCGATATTGGAGGTGGGGTGTTGGGCTGCGCAGACGGGGCTCTCTTCCGGGCTGTCTGGATTGTCATGCCAACCCGGTTGCTGGGGATAGTGGTCAAGCCACGGCCATTTGTCCTTGCCGTCGCCGAACCAACCGTTCGGGTTACTCCACGCCCAAGAGTGGCGGACTGTGAAAAACTCCTTGAGCTGTGAAGTCAACCCGTCTTCCGGTGTCAAAATTAATGGCTTGCCTTTCCACCAGAACCACAGTTCAGGATAAAGGGCTTTTGAGTAAAATCGGTCATAAAGCCTTTTGACCACTGTGGCACTGTTCGAGTTCGCAAGGAAAGCGATTTGCGGGGTATGTTTCCCGTTCTTGCGAATATCCTCGAAAACCCGGCAAAGGAGCAGGTAGTTTTCATCATAGGTAAACCCGTTGGTCACATCAAAAAAGAGGACATCGATTCCAGCGTCCGTGAGCATCTGCGCGTGCTTACGAATGACAAAATCGTCGTCGCTCAGATAATAGCCTAAGTGCGACTCGTCCCACCAGTGGAACGCTCCTGCGGGGCCATATTGAGGATTCGCCGGGTTTGTAGCTAAAATCTTAGTGTTGTCGTACAAGGTACGTCCGTGTTGCCCCAACCAGAGGAAGTAGAAGATGCCAACGTACTTCCCCGGTCGAGTCGGGCCGCACTCCTCGAAACCCGGTAGTGTACGCCCCAAGGCGTCCGTCGCTACCCAGGTGTCGCTTTTTGTATCTTGGCGTTCGGTATCCATAACCGTATTTGTCATGCTGTTCCTCCTATTATCAACGGGGGCTGATTATCCCAAAACATCTTTCAAATGTATTTCCCCCTACTTGCTGTCGATACAACTATCAG
>CAZRLY010000365.1:0-3174 GCA_964601015.1 uncultured bacterium | reverse complement strand
CCGTAAAGATAAATCTTTTACCCTGACGGGACAGTTGGGAGATGTAATGCAGGAATCCGCTCAAACCGCGCTCAGTTTCGTGAAAACGCACTACGAAGAGTTAGACATAAATGCGAATTTCTTCAAAGAAAATGAAATTCACATCCACATTCCCGCAGGAGATGTCCCAAAGGATGGGCCATCCGCAGGCGTGACAATGGTTACAGCACTCGCTTCCTTAGCGACCGAACGCCCTGTCAAAAGCAAATTAGCGATGACAGGCGAAATCTCTTTGAGAGGCAAAGTGCTACCCGTCGGCGGGATTAAAGAGAAGGTACTTGCCGCCAGCAGAGTGGGAATCAAAACGATAATATTGCCCCTGAGAAACGAGAAAGATTTGGGCGAAATACCAGCCGAGATTAAAGAAACATTGACTTTCCATTTCGTAGACAACATAGATAAAGTGTTAGAACTGGCGTTGCTCTCGCCCAAAGCTCTGGCGCTGGTAGCGTAGGCAGTTGCCGTCTTTTCTAATCGCTCAACTTAATACTGCACCACATTGTAGCGAGTTTACTTAGCGGGCGTATCGCCGTTTTTACTTCAGGCAGTTTACCCTCCACCGCGCTCTTGATTTCAGTCTCCTTCAAAGCTCTATCGTAGATGGCTATTTCATCAAGAATGCCGTAAAAGAGGATGGTATTGCCCGGTTTTCTGGCACCGATGAAAAGGTCAGACGCATTTGCTATTACCCCAGTAATCGTATCATCCTTCTCCTCATTCAGAGTGCCATCTAAGTAGGAGTACAGTTTCTTTTCGGAAACATCTCGCACAAATCCAAAGTGATGCCAATCACCTGAAACATTTCCAACGCTTGCTCCTGGGTTATTCGTTTGGTCCCAGATAGCGCAGTATAGGCTGTTGCTTGTGTTGATTTCGACTTTGAAGGGATACCCCCCATTAAACTTCTGGAGAACCCCCTGCCAGTCTCCTTTAGCCTCATAGTTTATCCAGAGAACGATGCTAAAGGATTTATCTTTAGTAAAGTTGAAAGAATCGTCATTGGGAACTAAAACGTAATTGCCATCGAATTCCAGCGCCTTGCCGAATTTTCCATTGGTCCAATTTGCGCCGTTGATGGTGCCGTCATTGCCCATCTCAGATGAGTCTTTAGCCGTTTTGCCACTTCCCTCGTCAAATGCCCAGTACGCGACAAGTCCTGCTGATGCAACGTTTGGATATGCAGCAGCGAGTACAAACATTAAAGTTGTTAGAAACAATTTTGTTTTCATCTTTTCCTCCTGGTATAATAACTTGACTTTGGTAGATTTCCTCACTTTCCCCGACTGAAGTCGGGCGTCCGGGACGTCTTGCTTTAGCGAGAACTCCACCACCAACTTAGAAAGTTGGACTACCACTGCATCTCATTTTAATTTACCAAAGTCAAAATAATCTCCCACAGAGGACACAGAGTATACTGAGATTTTTTTTTGCGGGAGTCTGAAGGTGTCCTCCTGGGGCAAATCGTTTGTTGCGTCAAATAGGCTGCTTATTCCCGCAAAAGCAACCATAATGACTGAGTCTATTCTGAACCTCCAGATGTCCGCTCTTCGTTTCCGCCATTTTTCTGAGCTCGCAAAAGCAACTTCTCTAACGGCAGGGCAGCCAAAGAGTTTAATCGCAAGTCAGCCATATCTAAAGAAAGCTGGCGTGTCAGAGCATTCGGCACTGCCACGCAAAATAGCCCTGCCCGTTTTGCCGCTAAAATCCCATTAGGAGAATCCTCCAAAACTATCCCCTCGTCAGCCCTAAGATGTAGGACGTCAAGAGCAGACTGGTACAACTCAGGGGCAGGCTTAACGCGTTTGACATCGTCGGCGCATTTGATACAGTCAAAGTATGCTATTAGCCCAAGCCGTGACAGATGGCCGGTAACCCAATCTCGCGATGAACTTGACGCCAATCCAAGTTTCAAGCCTAAACGCTTTGCGTCATCAATATAATCTTTCACCCCCGGCAATATAGGTTGTGCTTCTACCAGTTCAAGGTAGTGTTGTCGGCGTTTCGAGCGGATGTTGTCGCGTTCGACAGCACGTCCGAGTTGTTCTTCCAAATAATCGCAGGGATTAAATAGCTCCGCCGCCCCGCCAATGCAAGATGCCCAGGTAGAAAAGGGCAAACAACAACCATACGACTGGTAAACTTTTTGCCATGATTGGAAATCCGGGACTTCTGTATCCAGAATAAGCCCGTCAAAATCGAAAATAAGTGCTCGTATCATTTTTCTCCTAACTTAAATATGCTTTAATAAAATACGCACATAGGCGATTGTGTTTCACTGTTTTATCAAAGGACAAGGGAACTCACCCGGAAGGTATTTCACTGGTACGCCTGGAAAATGGCGTTCGATGTAGCCTACCATCGCCATCATGCCGGGTAGTTCCGCTGTGGCATGATTCACGACGAGCATAGGGATGCCAAGGTCAAACGACCAAAGCCCACTGCTTGTCGTTGAGATGCCGTCGTCGGTGACCAAAAGGATGTCTGCCCCAAGCGCGAACATTTCGGGTAGCTGCGTAATCGCTCCTGTGCCAACTGCCATGCGGTGGACTCTGGCCTCGCGGTCACCAATGATGTGTACCACTTCCTGACCGAGTGTCCGCACCTTTTCGAGCACAAGTCGTGCAACTTCTCCCACCGTATGTTCGCCGACTAAGCAGATTTTGTAAAACGATTTGATGCCTCTGGGCTCCGTGGGGAACCCAAGGAAGTTAGCCCACGCATCGGGGATACCCACCTCAGGCATCCGGTCCCATGTATCGTGACACCGCATGAGCGTGATGCCCAACTCGTCGATAAGCCGACGTTTCTCCGCGTGATGTTGGTCGCCGCTTGGCGTACCCTTGTAGCTTGGATAAAACGCACCTTCGTGAGCTATCACGAAATTAAGTCCCAGCGAAGCAGCTTCGCGCAGACGTGTGTTCGTCGCCAGCCAAGTTGTAGCGATGCCACGCACTTCAGCATCGGGATTACCGCCCATGAATTGGTCTACCGTCTTTTCCCAATTGACCCAATGGGCTACCTGCTTGCAGTGTTCGCGAAAGTCGTTTGCTTTCATCTTTATTTTGGGGGAGACAGGTTTCCTTTCTCCCCCAAACCCCCTCTTTCCTATTGTGTGCCTGAACCCTAGCTTTCTTA
>CAZRLY010000364.1:0-3235 GCA_964601015.1 uncultured bacterium | reverse complement strand
TGGAAGCCGTAACGGATTTTAAAGGACTTCGACACGGTGAAGGCGTTTCAATAGGGATGGTAGCCGCAATGCAAATGGCAATAGATTTAGGATTTGTGGATGCTTCCTGCGCTGATAGACAATCCAATTTATTGAAACAAGCCGGGCTTCCCACGGAACTTCCCGGTGGCCTGAACATTGATGAACTTATAATCAAAATTCGTTTGGATAAAAAAGGCACCTTCCGATTTGTGTTGCCATCGACAATCGGCAAAGTAAAATGCGATTATACCCCAGATGGCAAGGCAATATACGACCATAAGTTGTCAATAGAACAAATACAAAGAACGTTAAAAAGCATCTAAAGTTGTATTGCATGTGAATCAATTGAAGAATGACGATTGAATATTGAAGAATGAAAAATAAAAAAACGTGGAGTTATTCTTCATTCTTCATTCTTCGTTCTTCGTTCTTCATTCCACTCACACGCGACGGATTATTCTCTTCACTCCTTCTTCAATAATGTTTTGAGTATCGGGTGTTAATAGATAGGTTCCATAGATTTTGGCTGCACGTTCCGGTTCATACCCACCTACCTCGAACGCTTTTTGGGTCGGCAAATAAGCAATGGCGCCGTTAGCCATTTCAATAACAAATGTATACGGATAGGGAGAAGTCTTTTTGATGTTAAGACCAATGTCCACAAAGATTTCACCAGGCATCGCTACCAAAACAGCATCATTCATGCGTACAACCTGGATTTCCATCTCCAAATGCTCAATTGTTCGACCCGACTCAACAACTTCCAGCGCTTCTTGCGCCCACTCTATGGGAATGTATGCAGACATCAGTTGATGATACTCAAGTGTGCCTTCTTGTTTTCGTTTTTCTAGATTTTTTTTACCTTCTTCTATCATCTTTTTCAACTCATCCGCCGTGGGCAATGTACGCACAGACAGGTTGACTGGTTCCGATACAACGTTTAATGTCAACTCGGGACATGTTTCGATGCTCTCAGCTATTTTCAATGCTTCGCCGCCTACCATATTTCCAAACTTTTCCGCGTACTTTACGTCATGCATTTGTCTCGGATTTATATCTCCAGCAGCGCCCGTCGTGTGAAGAGCTATTACACGTCCTTCTTTTGTTTTCTCAATAACGCCCATAGCATAGCCGGGGTAGTCTGCGGAAATTAGGTTTTTGTAGTTATGTACCGCGACGGGATGGCAACTATAATTCATCAACACTGCCAGCATTTCCCCCTGACTATTATCTACTCTGATAACACCAACTTCCGCATCTACAGACCCGCTTTCTACATCACGTCGATTGATGCCAACACCATCGGCTCGACCTTTTCCTACGCCTATCCTGGCCTCCTGTATCCTCTTTGTTGCTACAGTTGCCGCCCCAATAATCTGCTTCTCAACTACGTGAACGAAATCCTCGTTTATTTCACCCCATCGGCGAAGAAACATGGTAGCCGGACCGGAATGGGTATGTGAGCAGCTAACGAGCACATCACTCGCATTCATGTTCACTTTATTGGCAATGCCCTCTCGAATGGTAGTCGCATATTCTGTGTTAAATCCAATAAGGTCGGTGGTGATGATAGCGGCTTTTCTTGAATCACTTTCAAGCAACAACACTTTTGCATACAGCTCGTCCAAAATGCCAACGCTCGGCCCAAAGGCCCAACCAGATAGTTCTAATCCCACCGGCGGGGTTATATTTACTTTTGCTACTCCTGCACGCATTTTGTTAATATTCTCCTTTCAAAGAACTCCCCAAATTATTTTTATATGCTCCAGACTTCCGAAGTCTCAAAGACTTCGGAAGTCTAATAAGGTGTATTCTGAAAGTCCGTGTTCTACTACCACATTTATGGAACTGGTATCTTGTGCCTGTCCGAAGGACTCCGAAGTGTCCATCGGACTCCTTCGGAGGTGACTGGTATCTTGTACCTTGTAGTCAGATACAAGACACGAAGCACAAATGGAGATATTACCTTAATTGTGAACCATCCCAGTATGCTTTTATTTTTCCCCAGGCTGTTGGAAGCTTAAAGGAAAGTTCAACAGCGAGCAACTTTTCAAAACCTTGCATGATGTCTTTGATTTCCTGCTCACTCAAGGCTCTGTCGAAAATGAACACCTCGTCTATGATACCTTGCGTTGGATGGACTTTTGGAGCCTCCCCTGTTCCAATCAAAACAGGTGTCTCGAACTCAGGAAGCTTGATACTCTTATTTTCTTCCCCAATTACTTTCCCGTCTACGTAGATTTTAACAACCTTTCCATCGTAGGTAATCGCAAAGTGGTACCACTTCTTGAGTTCAAAAGTAAAATCATTTATCTCTTTGTCCTTGTGTTCTCCGACATTGTAATAGGGATGTAGCCCTGTGGAAACCAAGAGGTAATATTGGCAGCACTGCCCTGCTATAGGCGCTACTACCCCAGTCATCGTGACAAGCCCATCGGCAGCGTCATGTCCGGTCAAGTAAAACCAGCACCCCCAGGAAATCTGACTTTTGGGAAGTGAGGAGATGACGCCTCCAGGAACTTGCACATCGCCATCCTTGCCGTTGAACTCCAACGCATTACCAAATTTCCCTTTTGTCCATTTCGCTCCAACGCTAATGTTGCCCTGGTACCCGTTCCCGGAAATATCTTTGGTAACGTCTCCTTGCCCTTCTTCAAAAAGGAGTAGTAGGAGCAAACCGTCTAATTTGGCGGAATATCCCATAGTTGTAAAAATCACAACAAGGCTTGCAACGAGGAAGATGAAAAATAAATGTTTCATTTCTTACGCCTCCTTTGTTTTATCGCTACGGTTTTAGGTCCTCAACATCTGAGCCATTATTTCAAAAGGAGTAGCCCCGAAAGTTCCGCTTCCATGAAGCGCAATTCCACAGAACGGAAGTGGCGTAATCCCGAGAATCGTGACCTTCGAGGCATACAATTACGTTAGGTAAAAACGCAAAAGTTTGCTACTCCGTTCCTGTAAAGCGTAGAGTTTCACGCTTCACGTTTCACGTTTTACGCTTGTTTCGCGTGCTTTAATGCCTCTTCTGAAACTTCCAGCGTGCGCGCAATATCTTCATCCGTATGCGACAGCGACATAAACCAGATGTGTCCTTCTGGCAAATACAATCCTCCATCCAGCGTTTCCTGGTAGAATACATCGACGAACTTCTTCATCCGTTCATCATCTCCTCCGTGAAATCCAAAGAATGGCATTGGACCGATACCCCCAA
>CAZRLY010000363.1:0-3289 GCA_964601015.1 uncultured bacterium | reverse complement strand
ACAAATTCAAGATGGTTTAGTCAAGATAATTTTATCAAAAACTCAAAATTCTTACCATGTTAAGCGAAGCGCGCTTTTCTCACCCGCCCACTTCCGCATTCACTTCAACGTCCCCCTTCATTCCGCCCGGCAGTTCGATGAATTCTCCGTCCACATCAAATTCACTCCAATCATCCCCATTTACCTTCACCGATTTGATAGATTTTTCATCGGGCAGTCGCAAGCGCAAACGGATGTTAGCGTCGAATCCCTCGCTGGGGAGACTGAGATTAACCCGGAGGGTGTTTTGGGCAAGTTCGGAGGTTATCTCATATCCGATAACCCCCCATTTCGTCGGTGCGTTGCTAACGATTATTTTTTGTCCATCGGCAAGCCATCGTCGTGGAGCGGCGCGATTGAGCCATATCAGTTCGTCGGCTCGTTCTTCAAAAACCAACATCCAGCGAGTGAGGCGTGGAATTGTCAGTAGCGAAGGGATACAATCGTCGGTTCGGTGAACGCGCTCGTTGGCGTTTTTGCCATCCTGTTCGACAGCTTCGATAGCTACTTGTTCGTATGCAGTGAAGGTTCCGCGAGTTTGGTGGTGCGCAAGATGTCCATAGTAGGATAGCAGGTATTTCTCCACCATATCCAAATTCAGTATGCCATGAGCATAGCCGAAGACCGGCCAATTGTCAAGCCATCTTTCAAATCGCGTCATACCAAGCAGACTCCCACCCTTCTCTTCTCGATAACGGATAATGAGAGATGCTCTGTTTTCATCTAAGATTCCAGCGTATAGCAGTTCAGGATAGAAACGATAGTTAGTATACGATGCCAATGCGTCCTCAGTCATAGTCTCAAAAAATCTTTTCGCGCCGGCGACAGGTGGAAGAAATCTGTCCGTCGGTGTCGTTATGATTGACCGGTCAATAGAATCCAAAATATCTCGCTTGTATGAGTCAACCAGGATAAGCAGATGTGAACCAATCCCACGTACACTCACATCCAAACCCGCTTCTGCAAATAAACGCCCTATTTCGAGCAATCCGCGCCAGCACCAAACAATCCCTGAATAATAGTAGTCATCCCACTCCTTTCTATGTAAATCTGCCTCTGGCGTACCTTTAATCAATCCATAAAATGGGGTACCCCTTGAAACATCTCGCATGTTATCTTTTCGCAGTTTCAAAATATAATCCACAATGCTTTTGACATAAACAAGGTTATTCCTCAACCATTTATAATCCTTGCTAATGCGGACATATCGGGTTACAAGTTCAAGCATCTGCCCGTATTCTGAAATAGCAGCACCGTAATAGTTGAATGCCCCGTCGGGTTTAACATAATGTTGGAGATAGTGTGTGAGAAATTCTCCCGCTTCAGTTATCAGCCCCCAATCCAGACAACAGTTTACCATGCTCAAAGTAGTTGGCGGGAAAGTGTTGTGACGCGGTTTATCGTACCCTAAAACGCCATACCTTGGGTCAAATCCGACATAGGTAATAAAAGCGCGAATTATAGCGGACTTGCACGCATCGTTGATTCTTGATTCAGGAGTTTCTATTTGCGTTGTTTTGGAAATCAGTTTATCCCAGTCGGTTTTGAACGAAAGCAAACGCGAATAAAATCTTTGGCTGTTTGTAGCTTCCGTGGGCTTCGCTCTGAAATACATAGTGTTCTGAGTTTTGTCCGATTTCAGATAGCGCAACCGTATGTAAACCGCCAATTCTCCATCTTCTTCAATGGCGAAAGCCATCTCTTCCCAACCCTCGTTTGCCTCCTTATCAAAATAACCGTAATTAATAGCGGGCAAATATCCACCGAGAGAGCCATGTTTTGAAGAAACCGACGTCAACTTAGGGACGTGAGAAGTTGGGTCAAAATAATCCCGGATACCCCCGTCCGGGTCAATTATGGGGCTTGGCACCCCTTTTCTCGTCCCCAGAAAAGTATATGCTACCAATGGCGGCAGAAATCCTGCTACGGCTTCATAAGATGGTTCGTCCCCTTCCAAAACCTTATTTCCTAAGACATCCGGCTGGCTAGTTGTGATATGCTGAAAATACCCACTCGGATATTCTATCTTATCAGGTTTTATATCCTTCAGAAGTCCAACGGCTTTTTTTATCCTCGCAAGCACGCCGTCCTTGCTGATGTAAACTATCAATCCCTGTTGAGCTAAATTCTTTTCCAAAATAACGACGGGTTTGTCAGCCACGTTAATGAATGCCATCACTTCCCAATCTCCAAATTGGTCGCCAACATTACATATTTGAATGCGCCTTGTTTCCGCATCCTCCAAATCGACTGCCGATTCCCTGAAACCCGCCACTTTCGGAAGAATCTCTTTTTCGATGTTTTCGTCTTTCGGGTAAAACTCGTCTTCGACGATGGGAAAAAAGTCGTAAGGGATGGTTGTTATTTGCGAAAGCGGATAAGATAGAAACATCTATTTCCCTCCGTTTAACTCTACAATATATTTTAAGGAGCAACAAGCTTCGTCCGGAACTACCGCTTCGTCACAAAAGGTGCCTCGTTCTCTTCTTTTCACAATTCGACTTGCCCTTCAAGCGTCAAAAAGTCGCGTATAATCAATTCCAGTACCTCTTCAAGCCATACTTCAGGCACTCGAAAACGCGGAGCGCCTGGGAACTTGTCCTCGCCTCGGTGCCAGCAACCTACGTGTAGGTGGTAAGGAGGGTGAGTCGCTGGGTTACCTACACCCGGATGATAGTCATAGCGAAAGAAAGATTGCAACGCAGGGGATTGATAATGGAAACTGAATTCAGAGCGGATGATGCAAGGTTCATTATCCGTCTCTGTATAATCGTAGCGAAAGATTTCTTTAACAGCGAGAAATGAGCCGTCAATGAAAACTATTCCCGTTTCAGGAGAATTTGGGAAAAGATGTTCAAATTCACTCGCTGATAGAATGTAAAACCGTCCAGTTCCATCACGCGCTATATTTATGGTTTGAGGGGAAATGTGCCTGATGATATCAGAGTACTGAAATATAGCGTCATGAAGCCTACGGGTATACCTTCGAGCTTCATGTCGGCGTTTTGATTCATTTATTCTTCTTCTTACCATTCCAGCCGGGCAATGTCCCTCCTCCTCGTTCCAAAATTCGGTCAATTTCATCCGGGTCAATTCCGTGTTCCCGCAAAATCCTGTCAGCTTCTTTTGGGTGATTGTAAAGATACTCCATGTACCCACCCGGCTTAACCCCAATCGAGACACCATCCCACACAGCACGCCAGCCTATCTTCTTAGCCCATTTGATAGCCTCTATTTCATCATCAAGATA
>CAZRLY010000362.1:0-3337 GCA_964601015.1 uncultured bacterium | reverse complement strand
GTGCGTTCTTTCGCCGTGTGAAAACAGGAGAAACGCCTGGTTATCCACGATTCAAAGGCTACAATCGCTTTGATTCCGTAGAGTTCACCTACAGTGATGGTGTTCGGTTCCGTGGAAATCGGCTCTACATCCAGCACATCGGTGAAGTCAAGGTCAAGTTGCACCGCCCGATAGAAGGTAAAATCAAGACAACCGTTATCAAGCGTCAAGCAGGACGCTACTATGCTTGCTTCTCTACTGAACGGGAGGAACGTCCCTTACTCCATATAGAAGTAGAACGCCCCGCCATGGAACCGACTGGCGCAGTAGTTGGCTTGGACATGGGCATCAGTAAACTTGTAACCACCTCTGACGGTGCATTCTACGAACCGCCAAAATATCTGAGAAGAGCGGAAGCGAAACTGCGACGCCTTCAACGCAAGGTGGCACGTCGTCAAAAAGGTTCTAATCGCAGACGTAAGGCAGTGCTTCACCTGCAAAGAGCGCATGAACATATCCGAAATCAACGACTGGATACAGCACACAAGATAGCCCGTAAACTTGTAAATGATTATGACTTGATAGCTGTTGAGAACTTGAACACACAAGGAATGATGAAAAATCACCACCTTGCTAAATCAATTGCGGATGCTGCGTGGAATACCTTCATCACTATCTTGATGAGCAAAGCGGAAGAAGCTGGCCGTCAGGTTATGAAGGTTGACCCAAAGTATACCAGTCAGATTTGCTCTAAGTGTGGTGAAATTGTCAAAAAAGAGCAGACAGGGCAAGCCCTTTCTGCTTTGAGCGTTCGTGTTCATAAATGTCCTCACTGTGGGCTTGTTCTTGACCGTGATATTAATGCAGCTAAGAATGTCTTAGCACGGGCGTTGAAATTTGCGCTAAAATCAGCGCAAATTGTGGCTTAACAATCTTCGCTTTGGGTGCAACGGAGAATTATTTGTTTTGGCTGCAAAATAGACTGAACTTTCAATGGCATTACTGCCAATGAAGGTTTTCTCTTAGTTGCGCCCAAAACGAATACTCTCAATGGCAACAAGTTCATAAAGAATTTACTCTCATTTGTAACCAAAACAAAAAAACTTTAGGGCTCGGATAGAGCCTTCAGGGGCTAACGTAAACCATCGGGTTAAGCGTTCCCTGAGAAGCCCCCTGATTTATCAGGGGGAGTTGTCACATCAGTTGCCTGCGTCATCAATGAATATACTAAAAACCATCAGTTATATTTAGTTTTTAGGAACTATCAGAATCCCTGTCAATCCACAAAATACTCGTCATCCGGGTCAAAAGTCGGTACGCCAACGATGAGTGCCTGAAAATCCCCTTTTCCACGATGGGGTGTGTCCTTCTCAATCATAATAGCCGTTCCCGGAGTCAATTTGACTTCCTCATTCCCCAATTCCAATACCCCTTCGCCTTCCAGAATATAATAAAATTCCGTGCATTTTTTGTGATAGTGTTTCCGGGAATCCATGATGTGCGTAACGTGAAGGCTTGCTACATTATTGTTCTGACTTGTAAAGATTCTCGTACTACTGCCGCACGGACAAGGTACAGTTTTCGCTTCGTTTTTATGGGAGACTATGTATCCATCGCCTTTTATCATTTTTTACCTCCGCAAAAATACACGTAGCAGTCCTAATTATCTTTTATATTTCACCATCCGTACCTCAGTTCCATTCAGGTCAAATTTGTATTCTACTTCGTCCATAAGTACGTTTACCAGAAATATTCCGCGCCCGCTGGCTTCCAGTAAATTCTCTGGGCTGATGGAAGCATCTATCTTGCTCGGGTCAAAACCTTTTCCGGAATCCTTAATTTGGATGGTTAGCTTGTTATCTTCCAGTTTGAAAGCACATTTCACCGTCTTTTTTGGGTCATTTTCATTGCCGTGTTTGATTGCGTTCGTTCCCGCTTCAATGAGGGCGAGATTGATTTCTGATTGTGCATCTTCGTCGAATTCCATCTGCTTGAGTATCCGGGACACGACAGAATCAAGAATATCTACAAATTTTAGCTCACTGGGGATGTTTACCTCAACAATTTTACCGGCATTTTCAGTCATTTTCCTCACCTGTTAAATTGATTTTTTAGCGGCTTCAACTGCCCTCATTACAGCTTCTGCCACAACCTTTGCGGCGATTACGCCAATGGTATTCACATCTGCTTTTTGCCTTCCCACCGTTTCTCGCATATCTGTGGACAATGCAAAGATTGTATCTCCATCGTACATCGTATGGACTGGGCGGATAGCCATTGCCAACCCATCATGTGCCATTTGAGCGACTTTGGTTGCGTGGTTCTTGTTTAAAGCAGCGCTCGTAGCTACCACTCCGATGGTAGTATTTTGGAAGGGCACGTTTGGTTGAGCGTCGTTTATCATTCGTTCTGCAATATCCACAAATTCGCCTGTTTCTGGGTTTTGAGCGCCGGCGATAATTTCCCCCGTCTGCGGATTGAGGACGTTTCCGAGCGAATTTACGACGACGAGCGCGCCTACGACAATTGATGTTCCATTGGCGTTTAATACGATGCTTGCCGTTCCCACCCCGCCTTTAGACGGTATTGTGCCCGGGTATTTTCCCACTGTAGCGCCTGTCCCCGCGCCGACGCTTCCTTCTGCCACCGCTCCGTTGTTAGCGTTCAAGCAGGACTGGTATCCCATCTGTTTGTCAGGGCGGACTTTTGGGTTGCCCATTGCTAAGTCAAATATGACAGCGGCAGGTACAATCGGCACCACAATTCGACCAACAGGAAACCCTAAGCCGCGTTCTTCCAAAAATTGCATCACACCGCCTGCTGCGTCTAACCCAAATGCGCTCCCACCTGTCAGCAGGATTGCATGTGCCGTCGGAACCAAACCAATCGTCCTGATTGCATCGGTTTCACGCGTCCCCGGTGCCGAACCGCGAACATCCACTCCCGCTACCGCCCCCTCTTCGCACAAAATTACTGTGCAGCCTGTAAGGGCATCCATATCAGTCGCATGTCCCACTTTAAAACTCCTGTCGCAGAAGTCCCCTTCTGATTGTTTCAATACTAAGGGGATGAATGCGACAAGAACACGTATACGTCTTTTATGCCCTCTTACGTGTAAAGAGTGAAAAAGTGCAGGCTTTGCCTTCACTTTTTTCCTCCTCGCCCTTGTTATCTTGCGTTTTCTTGCCATTTCTAATTTGTCTACTGAAAGAAGTCTTTAAAAGGTCAAATTAGAAATGACAAGCGCTTACCCGACCGTTCCTACCCTCACAGAATAAAGACGTAGGCAAAGCCTTCGTCTTTTGTTTACGAATAAGCCACAGAGCCTCAGACTGGAAGAACATCCAAGGGTGTGATG
>CAZRLY010000361.1:0-3421 GCA_964601015.1 uncultured bacterium | reverse complement strand
GTGGTTTACAAAAAGACGTAAACCACAAAAGCCGAAACTATCCTCCAGCGGGCGGCGTCCAAGCTGCGGACACAAGGCGGTAGGCTATGCCTGTGTGCCGCAGTTAACACCCAAGTTGCGAATGGGAGGCATCGTCCTTCTAACTTTGGTATGGTCAATCCCCTAATTGACCCTACTGGAGATAGAGCGGCTCGCCTGCGAAGTTCTGATGTCCAGCACCCAAAAGGTGATGGAACTCCTGATGCTAAGAATCGGGATGCTGTAGCACTTCAACTTTGGTTGTTTTAACAATCAAGGTTGTCTTGTGAGAGCCCGGTAGAGGTATTCAGGACTAAGAACCTGCCGCATTCATGCGTGCAGAGTTTCAGAAATATCTCATACATAACGTTAGCACCTGATTTTAGGGCTCGTTTTCTCGTTTTCCATCTTTTTTAACCTTTTTGCCTTGCAAATATCATTATGCCAGCATCTGTTGTCAGGACTGTTCTCACAACAACTTCAATTGTCTGCCCGACATATTTTTTGCCATCTTCGACGATTATCATTGTGCCATCGTCTAAGTAAGCTACGCCTTGATTGAATTCTTTCCCCTCTCTGAGTACGCGCACAGTCATTATTTCTCCATGTACAACCATCGGCTTGACGGATTCAGCAAGTTCATCAATGTTCAACACGGTGATTGCTTGAAGTTCTGCGATTTTGTTGAGGTTGAAATTATTTGTGATTACCTTCGCGCCAATATTTTTGGCAAACTGAATAATCTTGGCATCAATATCTTCAATATCTGGAAAGTCCTCTTCGGTGATTTGGAAATCAATATCGGGATTGTTCTGCATTTCCTCAAGCATCTCAAGTCCGCGACGTCCTCTGTTGCGCCTGAGACTATCGGGTGAATCGGCTATATACTGGAGTTTTTCTAAAACAAAACGTGGGACTACTATAGTTCCTTCGATGAATTCGGTTCGGCATATACCTGAAATCCTACCATCAATCAGAACGCTTGTATCCAGAATTTTAACATCGTGTTTTTTAGAACGCGCTTCGTGCGACAACACCGGCATGACATTTAGTTCATCTCTTTTATGGTATACCGTTATCATTCCTATGTAACCGAAAATCAAGGTGGAACCGGCAATGAAAGCGGGGTGATTAATCCCCACCTTTCCCCCGATGTAAATCAACAAACCGGCGGCGATAAGTCCCAGGATTAAACCAACAAGGCAGATTAGTATTACTCGAATAGCGTTACGTTTCAGAATATACTCTACACTGACAATTCCAAGGGACAAAGTGAAACCCGTGAACGCTTGTTTGTATCCCCAAAAGCCTCCCAAAGTTGCGCTAAATATGATAAACAATATACGAATTAACCAGAGATGCATAATATTTTACCTCTCTCTTAACTCCAAATTCTACCTCAGTTCTCATGAGAATCAATAGCACTGAATTTTTGTTAGAAAGCGTGGGATGTCTCGGTTTCGTTTTTTTTTTTTTACTTATTACTCTTTACTTCTCACGAATATGGTCAAATTGCCAAATCACTTAGTTTCCCAACTTATCTTTCAACTTCTTTTCCGCCATTTCAAAAACTGAGCGCAATCGCCGGTGGGTTTCTTCATCTGCCTTGATGGAAAGCGTATCCAACCACTCCATACCTCCATGAATTAGCGTCATGATATAAACAGCATCGGAAGGTTGGAATACCTCCTGATTGTCTACCACGAGGTAGATAGGCGACGTATGCGCGGCGATATTGACGGGCCAAACATGCCAGACACGGTGATAACTGAAGCAGCGCGCAGCTAACCAGCCACTGCGTTCGATATTGATTTTTTCCTTGAGTTCCAGGCGGTGTGTTCCCTCTTGCGAAGTCGTTTTGGCTGCGATGTTACCGTTGTAGATGATTTCCAGTCCGTGAATTGGTTGGGCGCAGACAGCCCATGCCTCAATCTCCAAAGTTCCGCCGCCTGCTGGCATGCGAATTTCGTCACCGACTTCACGTCCATCCGCAGTGAGTCCGATGAGCGGCCCGCTTGTGGTGAAGGTACGCCCCGCACGTATGGCTTTGCCCCAGTTGTCGAAACTGAATTCATCGTCGGCGTCAAGTTTGGCGTAAGTTCTCACGCCCCCCACTGGCATACCCGCTGACATCTTGTCCGTACCGCCAGCGGCGGGAACTCGATAACCGCAGTTCAGATAGCGATACCATTCTCTGATGGCGTGGCTGTCGAGCGTATCGTTTGTGATACCGAACGCCCTGATTTCCAAAGCGTCCACCTTTGAAAGGACTATGTCCGACGCTATTTCGCAATTCGGCCCTGGAAAATGCGGGCGAATTGCAACACCGCCTTTTGCACGGCATTCGTCCACCCAATCTGCCTGCGAGCGAACGTCCGCATCGCCAAACCACGCTTCGCCCGGGCCACCCGTACACATCGGAAATACTGGCATGCCCTGTGTTCCGAGCATGCTGATATGCCCGAGCATGTGATGGCGGTTTTCCGTTCCGACGAAAACGATGGTATCGTCTTCGGAACAACCTGATACTTTCCCAGTGATGTCAGCGACGTTTGTGAACAACTTGCCCCATTGCGAAGCCAAAAGGTTGACGAGGTTCAGCCCCTCGCATTGTCCTTCAAGCCACGCCGTCTGTGGAGAGAGAAAATGTACGTGGGTATCTGCCGTCACAAACCCTTTTTCGCGCATGCGAGAAAACCTTCGCACTTTCAACGTTAATTCTCGCGTCCCGGGTTCTATTCTCAGTTTTTTGCGCACAGGTTCGTATTCAAAACCTTTGTTGAGTTCGACGAATACATCCCCTACGGGCAGGTCAATTTGAAACTCTCCGGGTAGATAGGCAAAGGTTTCTCCTCCTAAGACAATGTTGCCACCTTCATCTTCAAACCAGTTTGTGTTGACTATGGCAGGATGTCCGTAAGGCGGCAAATACTCACCACGTATACCTAAAAATCTCGCACGCGTGGGCGTGGGTTTGCCTGTCTCCTCGTCGATAACCTTTACGCATACCCAGGTTTTATGCGGGTGGCATACCTCAATTTTTGCCCCCTTTGGTTCGCTTGCCACGCCTTTTTCGAGTGCCTCGCCGTAGGACAACTCGAATTTTTCCTCGCCCGCCTGCACTTTGAATGACGCAGCCTTGGAGCCAGTCGCTTCCACCATAAATTTACTTGAAGGTTGCAGTTCTGCCGATTGTTTGCCCAACCCTTTCAAATCGTCTTCCAACCAACCTTTTTCATCTAATCCAGGTTCTGGATAGAGCCGAGTAACGTGCCCCATGTCCATATCAACTGATAGGGCAGATTGCGGAACCGATGTTTTCTCCGGCAACGACAGCCTGAACGTATTCCGTGGAAAATGCTGGAGCGGATGGTGTGGAAAATGCGCCAGCGTGATGGCAAAT
>CAZRLY010000360.1:0-3563 GCA_964601015.1 uncultured bacterium | reverse complement strand
TTCCATGCTCCACGCAGATAAAAGTGTAATCCCTTTTTTAGAACTTACTTAAACTATACCATAAAAGCGGAAGATTTGCAAGTTAAAATTGTTTATTGTAATACATCAAGTGTTACCACGCGAGCCGACTTGCTTCCCATATTCGAAAGCCGTCTGCATGAACGCTTCGATGTTCTCGCACGATGTATCCGTATGGATTGCGTTAGACAGCGACACTATCATTCCGCCGCCATCTTGCCAAAAGGTGTCAACGAGTTCTCGCGTACCGAGTTTTACCTCTTCGGACGTACAATGCGGGAGAAGATGTTGTACGTCAATGCCGGGCATGAAGGTGATGCGCCCGCCGAAATTTTGTGTCGTCGCTTTTGTATCCATAGCGAAGGGTTGGATGGGGTGGATAACGTCCAGACCAATTTCTATCAAATCCTCCATGATGCTGGTGACATTACCACACGTATGAAGCCAAAACTGCATGTTATGTGCGTGGGCTTCGGCTATCAGGGCGGCGTAGCACGGCTTGAGAAATTTTCGGAATATTTCCGGACTAAAAAACAGGGACTCCTGTGTTCCCATGTCGTCGCTGGTGTAAAAAGCGTCCACGCCGGCTTCTCCATACCCCCGAATCACTTTCAGGTGGTAATCGCGTACCGCATGAGTGAGACGCATAGTACGTTCAGGTTCCAGCAGGAAGTCCGTCAGTAAATCCTGCATGCCCCGAATAGTCCACAATCGCTCGTAAAAACAGAAGAATCCCATGCCAACGACGTACCTATCAGGATTGTCGCGTCGCGTACGTGCAGCGCCTTCAAAAAATTCCGCTCTATCCGGGTTTGGCATCTTTTCGATGAATTCGTCCAAATCTTCCCAGTTAGGCAAAAATCGACGCGAATCAATCGCTTTGGAATCCTCATCTTCCGGTTTATCATGAATCGCCCAGCGATATTCGGGCATATCCGCTGGTTTCTCCCAACCGCCCGCCCCCCTAAAACCAACAGTGATAACGTCCTCCGGAATGGTTTGGACAAATTCTCTAAGCCGGTCACCGTAAGCGTCGTAACAGTCGCCGCCTATCCACATGCGTATCATAAGCGGTGGACGACGCACACCCTGACGCTCTACCGCTGCTATTACCTCGTTTCTCATCAATGTATCTGGATGCATTCTCAATCTCCTTAATATTTTTGTATCGAATCAAATCTGTGAATTCGCGGGTGAGTAAAGAGTAATAACTTGACTTTGTGTGAAATTTAGTATAACACACAAAATCGCAAAAAGCAATGAGTCAAGAAGATTAGTTGACATCTTGGCAATTCCATGTTATTCTAAAGAGCACATTTATGAAAGTGAAAAGGAGAAGAATGAAAACAAAGTTGCCAAAACGCATGCAAATTGTCGGCTATATACTCGCATTTGTTATAGCGCCGCTGTTGATGGGGCCAGATGGATGTGGTGTTTCTCCACCACCGTTTCTGATAGTGCAGGGGCAGGTTAGTCAACCGGGCGGGGAAAACATTCCCGATGGGTGTCTTACCGTCTGGGCAGAGGATATTGCAACGGAAGAAACGGATTCCAACACAATCTATTCTAACAGATATGAAATAGGTTTGGATTTATCCGAAGAGGGGAATGTTATCAAACTCACGGTGAAGGACGCATTTGGCAAACAATATGGGGAGGTGCAAAAAACCGTCACCGATGAAGATTTAGACGCAGGACAGATGACTGTGGATATAATTTTAGCACAACCCATTGAGGCATTCCACATACAAATCACGCTTCTGCAACCTGACGGGGCAGTTGTGGTTTCCGATGCTCTAAAAGTAACCGTTAAATATACAAGAGCGGCGATAACCAAAGAGGCTATTCTATCTTCAGATGGCTATGCTACGTCGTTGTTGTTGCCCGATGTCGGCGATGAAGTGGAAATTGTGGTTAAAGATTCCAATAACATGGAACTTGCTAAAGAAATACACTCAACTACGGCGGAAGAACGAGCATCTGGAGGCGCGGAGCTGTCCGTAAAACTGCGAGAAGAGTTCACTGAGAAGCTTGATATTTCAGGAGAAGTATTTGGGGTAGGTGGCAAAAAGATTGTATCCGGCGGATTATGGATGCTGATTCGTAACTTGGACACAGGAGAACGACGTAGCACTGAAATTACTGATGGAAATTACTCATCGTATTTAATGAACCCCAAAGTTGGAGACGAAATTAAACTACAAGTAGCACCCGCTTTTGAAACGCTCTTTGCCAGAGAGGGAGCGCGCTTTTATGCTCAAGCGCAACGAATTTTGAGCGAGAATGACTTGAAAAACGGGATAAAATTGGACGTAAAATTACAACACCAATTTACACTGGTGATTGCCATTGCAGGCATGGTATCTTTGCCGGATGGCGTCAGTCGCGTAGGTTTGGAAATAGAACTGGAAAACTTAACCAGATTCAAGGGGGATAAAGCTGCTGCTATTCTTGCCGCAGAAACTGATGCGGCATTTTTGGATAAGGAAAAATCGACTAACGCCTATTGGGATGTCACAAATGAGGCGGGACAGTACGAAGCTTTCGCGCTCTTTTGTCTCAAAAACGACTTAATTCGAGTTACTGTCACAGAACCCGAATCTAAAGAGATATGCGGTTCGGTGGAACACCCTTTGACACAGGCTGAACTCAATGCAGGCAGGGTTGTCATCAACGTGCAGGTGAAGGACATCCCCACTAAAATGTCAATCACAGGTACCATATATCAATCCGATGGAATTACTCCTATAAAAGCGGACGCACTGGATGCAAAAATTGAGGTTGAAAATTTGGTCACAAATCGGATAATAAGCGAGGATGTGATAACTGCTAAGTACCGGTTGGATGTGTTCGCAAAGCCGGAAGATGAACTCTTGGTGACGGTTAAAAATAAATATTCTAACAAAATATACGGACAAGCCAAATACAACATCACAAAATCGGATATAGCAGCGAAAGCAGCAAAGGTAGATGTTATAGTAGCAAAAGCGGCAGAGGGTGCTGTATTGGCTGGACTTTCAACGGTTATTTTGGTTGTCGAGGGTGCTGTATACGAATCAGACGGCGTTACTTTGGCACAGGACAAACTAACAGTCATCGTCGAGAATACAACTCGTTCTAAAAAGGATACCACGCACACAAACGAAGGGGAACACGGCTATTACCAATCGGTCTTTTTTGATTTTATGGAAGGCAAAGCCGCTGTACTTGGGGATGTGATAAAGGTTAAGGTGGGGAATGATAAAGGGGATGTGCCAGGAGAGGCAGTCCATACGTTGACGGAGAGGGATATAGAAAATAGTGGCATACGGATTGACGTTAAGCTACGATGAGAACTGCTGTGCTACTCAAAGATAGGGAACCTGGAATTTGTTTTGGTTTCTTCCCCACATTCCGGTTTACCGTGGCATCTCTGCTTGAAATGAAGCTTCGACGGTTTCACCAGCGTGGATTGGGGCGATTACATCCCATTTGATATGAGTCATCTTATCTGTCAACGATGAAAAGCCGCTTTGCTCCTCCGCTTCGTTGAGGGGTTGGTATGT
>CAZRLY010000359.1:0-3601 GCA_964601015.1 uncultured bacterium | reverse complement strand
TTGACAACCACATCGGGTTGTCGCTACGTCTACATCCGATTTACCAAAGTCAAGATAAAGAAGGTGATTTAATTGATACTTTCAGGAGCAGGAATTGCAGTAGCAGTTATCTCCCTGGGTTTTCTCATTTTCATACATGAGTTAGGGCATTTCCTTGCAGCCAAGAGATCAGGAATTACAGTTGAGAGGTTTTCCCTGGGTTTTGGTCCGAAATTAATTCAGCATACATGGCGGGGAACGGAATATCGCCTTTCCCTGCTTCCTTTCGGCGGTTACGTCAAAATGCTCGGTGAGAACCCAGCAGAAGAACGAGTGGATGTACCGGGAGCGTTCCATACAGCACCCATAAGCAGGCGCATATTCGTGGCAGTGGCTGGGCCTGCGATGAATGTCCTTCTCGGTGTGGTAGCATTTACCATCCTCTATACCATGGGAATCCACATCCCCAAAAGCGCCCAAACGACAGCCATAGGATATGTCCAACCAGGGGGGCCAGCCGCAGTCGCCGGGATACGCCCCGGAGATATGCTTGTTTCCGTCAACGGTATGAGGGTAAAAAACTGGGAGGATGTCACAACGATGATATTTACCCAGCCTGTTGGTAAGGAAGCAAAAATCGTTTTGGTCCGGAATGGGGAGGAAATAACTTTGCCCGTTAAGACGGTAGCGAAAGAGGCAAAATTCGGCGAAGGTAGCAAAATAGGCATCTTGCCGCGGGTTGAAGTTATTGTAGGGGATATAGTTGAGGATAGCCCTGCGGCGCAGATGGGAATTAACCCAAAAGACACTATTGTCGCCATCAATGGAAAGCCAGTCCGGTCTTACGACGATGTATTCTCAGAAGCAGCGCAAAATTTTGGCAAGGAAGTCACTCTAACCCTAAAACGATACGACAAGGATGTTCAGGAGCAAGACGAAAAGGCAGGGCAATTTTTCACCGTTAATCTTCCCGCTTTTGTTGAACTACGGGTAAGTAGTATAGAACCTGACAGCGTAGCGGCAATAGCGCCAATGCCCGTTGAGCCATTGGACATCGTTCTATCCGTCAATGGAAGGCGGGTTAGCCGCGTTGAAGATATAAAAGTGGAAGCCCAAAACAACCCTGGCAAAGAAATAGCAGTGGGATTCAAACGTGGCGAGGAAATATTCACCGTCAATATTATACCAGAGTTGAATGAATCTGATGAGCTTGTTGATATGGGCGGGTTATCTTTACGCCCGTCTACATGCGGCATGTTTCTTACAGAACCCATAGAACCGCAAAAATACAACCATATTTTCGCGTTAGGCAGAGGTATACAGGAAAGCTGGTTTACAATAGGAAAAATCTTCTTCGTCATAAAAGGACTCTTCTCCGGCACAATGTCCTTCAAACATATAAGCGGGCCAGTCGGCATAGTACAGATAACTACAGCCGTTGCTATGACGAGTTTCCGAGGATTTCTGTTCCTCCTCGGGTTCATCAGCGTTAATTTAGCAATCATAAATCTGCTTCCTATCCCAGTTGCTGACGGCGGACTGATTCTGTTTTTTACATTTGAAAAGCTTCGCGGCAAACCATTGAGCCTGAAAAAACAGATAGTCATCCAGCAAGTCGGTATTTGGCTGTTAATATTCCTGTTCATTTTGGTGACATGGAACGATGTCTTGCGGATTGTAAGACATCAATTCTCATGATAAAACGAAGAACTTCACGCTTAGTAAAGGTAGGCGACATGGCAATAGGGACGGATGTCCCCATCTCCGTTCAATCCATGGCGAAAACCGACACAAGAGATGTATCCGCCACCGTGCTTCAGATAAAGTCGCTTGAAGAAGCCGGCTGTGAGATTATACGAGTAGCAGTGCCAGATATGGACGCCGCCGAAGCGATAAAAACAATCAAGAAAGCAATAAATATCCCGTTGGTGGCGGATATTCACTTCGACTATCGTTTGGCGTTAGAAGCCATTTCACACGGAGTGGACAAACTCAGGATAAATCCGGGAAATATCGGCTCAGAGGAACACATAAAAGCGGTGGTGGAAGCCGCCAAGAACCATAACATCCCCATCCGCATCGGAGTCAACGCCGGCTCGTTGGAGAAGGACTTGTTGGAAAAATACGGGCGCGGTTGTCCCGAAGCTCTGGTGGAAAGCGCACAACGACACGTAAAAATTCTTGAGCGACTCTCATTCCACAACATCGTCATCTCGCTCAAAGATTCAAACGTCCCAAACATGATAGAATCCTACCGATTGATGGCGCAACAAACAGAATATCCCTTGCACCTTGGTGTCACCGAAGCGGGCACAAAGGAAGCGGGAACGATAAAATCCGCAGTAGGAATCGGTACGCTCCTTGCTGAAGGAATCGGCGATACCATCCGCGTCTCACTCACCGAGAATCCCATCGAAGAGGTCAAAATTGGCTTTGAAATCTTAAAGTCGCTTGGATTGCGACAACACGGGCGTGATATTATCTCATGTCCAACCTGCGGACGTTGCAAAATCAATTTGATGGAGATAGCGCACGAAATAGAACGCAGGACTGCCGATATGAAAGAAGATTTGACAATAGCGGTGATGGGTTGTGTGGTAAATGGCCCCGGAGAAGCAAAGGACGCAGACATCGGGTTGGCAGGCGGCAAGGGCAGGGGCGTCATCTTTAAAAAAGGGGTAAAGGTTAAAACCGTCCCTGAAAGCGATTTGTTAGAAGAATTCATGGCGGAATTGGGAAAAATTACTGATGTACCTGAAAGAACTTTTGCATGAAAAGGCAATCACAGTTGACTTAACACCTAAGGACAAATGGGAGATTATAAAGGAATTAGTGGATGTTCTCATTGATTCTGACGAAATTGGCGAAGAATGCAGAGATGGAATCGCAGAAGCTTTATGCGAACGGGAACGGAGTATGACAACGGGCATAGGAAACGGCGTTGCTATCCCACATGCCGCGTGCAACGTCCTTAAAAAAATGTCTGCCGTCTTCGGCATCTGCAAAGCCGGACTTGATTTTGAATCGTTAGATGGACAACCTGTATATATGGTGGTTTTGTTAGTCTACCCGGAAGCCGCCCTACAACAACGTCTCAAAACCCTTGCTGACGTAGCGCGGCTGCTGAACGATGCCCAAATTAAAAGAAAACTGATGGACTGTGAAAACTGCTCAGATGTCCTGAAAATTATTCAACAGGAATAACAAGGTGGCGATGGAAAAAACATATTTTTAAGGAGGCAGACATGGAAATCATGACTGTGATTGCTCTCATTGTGAGTGGTACTGGAGCAGTTATTACAGCAACCGCTTTAGTAATAGCTATTATAGGGCTGAAATCAACAACTAAGCAAATGGGAAAAATCACTCAAACGTTAGAGGGCATCACTACTCGTATTGAAAAAATTGACCTATCTCTTGAAGGTATCACCCAACGGAACGAACGCATTATTTCAACCCTTTTAGTAGTGGAGGAAAAACTCAACTTATCAGCATATCGAGATGATTTATCTGGGATGGCATGGAAAACTCGACTTCGCACTTCTCAACGTCGGGCTGCGCTTCACGAACCTGCTTACGTGGAACCGCAACCCGATACGCCAATTCGGTATGTGCTGACTCC
>CAZRLY010000358.1:0-3660 GCA_964601015.1 uncultured bacterium | reverse complement strand
TTTTGCTCTGTATACTTCGTGGATGAAAAATACGGATGGGCGGTGGCAGAATGGGGGAACATCGCACATACGAAAGACGGCGGCAAAACCTGGCA
This sequence comes from uncultured bacterium, assembly GCA_964601015.1. GTDB lineage: Bacteria > Poribacteria > WGA-4E > DTYX01 > CAZRLY01 > CAZRLY01. The sequence goes on along the minus strand of CAZRLY010000358.1, from coordinate 3,565 downwards.
ACTTCAGAACATCCAAAGTAAACCACAACTATTGAACGTCTTCTTTGTGGATAGACAACACGGGTGGGCTATTGGAAGCGCTGGCGATATAGTATATACCGAAAACAGCGGCCAACAGTGGGTGGAACAGAAAAGTGCCGTTGAACGCGACCTATTTGGCATATATTTTGTTGACCGACGAACGGGCTGGATAGCCGGAGACGGCGGCATCATACTACATACCATTGATGGCGGTAAACACTGGCAAAAACAGGGAGACTTGCAAGAAGAATGGCTCTACGGCGTATCCTTCCTTGACAAAAATGAAGGTTGGATTGTTGGCATCAGCGGATTAATCCTTCACACTGTCGATGGTGGAAAAAGTTGGGAACACCAGGAAAGCCATGTAGATAATTTACTGCGTAGCGTCGTTTTTATAGACAAGAACAACGGGTGGGCTGTCGGCATGAAGGGGACAATATTACATACGAAAGACGGCGGCAAACACTGGCGTAGAAGGTTCAGTCCGACCAAATATAACCTCAACTCTATCCACTTTAGAAATGAAAATGAAGGTTGGATAGCTGGAGATTTAGGGATTATATTGAAGTATGTTGAATAGGTTTATATCAGGAGGCATATTAATGGTTATCGTAATGCGAATAGGTGCTACTCAATCGCAAATAGATGGTGTCATTTCTAAGAGGGTGTGTGAAAAGTCCATAGACAAGAAATTTCGACCAGTGAATGGTAACTGGGCATTGGGGCAATGGGGCGCTGGAGCATTGGGGCAAAAACCACGTCTCCAACGCTCCAGCGCCCCAACGCTCCAACTCCCGGGTGCCGTCATGAATGTTTATAAAAAGGGAAATCGATACTTCTCACACACGCTCTAAGGTACGTGAACTGGGGTATCTGCCACATCCGATATACGGTACGGAGTTGACGGTTATCGCGGCTGTTGGAGATGAACGCGGCAAAACACAATTGCAACAACTGGATTCGATGCCCGGGGTTGAAAAGATTGTGCCAATTTTGCAGCGTTTTAAGTTGTCAGGAAGCGAATTTAAACGTGAGAAAACCATAGTTAAAGTAGGAAACAACATAGAGTTAGGCGGTGATGAAGTTGTCATCATGGCTGGCCCATGCTCAGTCGAGAGCCGAGAGCAGATTTTAGAGACGGCGGAATGTGTAAAGGAGGCTGGCGCGCAAATCCTTCGCGGCGGAGCTTTCAAACCCCGCACCTCGCCCTATAGTTTCCAGGGTTTGGGGGAAGAGGGACTCCGATATTTAGCGGAAGCTCGCGAAAAAACGGGGCTGTTAGTTATAACAGAACTATTGGATAGCCATGATGTGGATTTGGTCACAGAATACGCCGACATCATTCAAATCGGTGCTCGAAATATGCAAAATTACGGGTTGCTCTCACGCGTAAGCGAAGTGGATAAACCTGTGTTGTTGAAGCGCGGCATGATGTCCAAGGTAGAAGAACTGTTGTTATCCGCAGAATACATCCTCTCCGGTGGAAATTACAACGTCATCCTGTGCGAACGCGGAATCCGCACCTTTGAAACGGCAACGCGAAATACGTTCGACATAAATGCTATCCCCGTCATCAAAAAACTCAGCCACCTCCCTATCGTAGTTGACCCAAGCCACGGCACAGGCAACTGGGAATACGTCAGTCCCCTGTCAAAAGCCGCCATCGCCGCTGGTGCTGACGGCTTGTTGATAGAAGTTCACCCACACCCCGAACAAGCTCTTTCCGACGGCATCCAGTCCCTAAAACCGGAGAAGTTTGCTCAGTTGGTCAAAGAGTTGAAGCCGTTTGTAGATGCTGCCGGAAGGCGGTTGTAGACACGACTTGGAGGGTTATTTGTGCCGAATTGTGAAGCTCAAGCGATAATCGGGCACTGGGGCATTGGGGCATTGGGGAACTGGAGCAGTGGGGCACTGGAGCTCCAACGCTGTCTTTTGCTCCAACGCTCCAACGCTCCAAAGCTCCAGACACGAGTCATCGGTTCAGTTCTAACCTTCCAAGTCGTGTGTAGAGATGGGTGAAGTGTCAAGGCAAAGGCAGGGAGATACTTTGACACAAATCAGAGAGGAATTTGAAAGTAAATGTCTACGGAGAAAAATAATGCGCGTAGACTCAACAAGGTACGGTTCTAAAATGTTAAAGTTTAACTTACTGATATTTACCATCATAATAGTCATGTTGTTAGGATGTAGGGAACTGCCTAAGGAAATGGTTAATGAAAAGGACGGTTCTGCGATGGTATTGATATGCGCCGGGGATTTCCTGATGGGAAGCAGCGATGAACAAATAGTGAGGTATGTCAAGCAGTTCCAATGGGATATTAGTTGGTATGAAAATGAGTGTCCGCAACATTTAGTATATCTTGACGCTTACTATATCGACAAGTACGAAATAACAAACGCGCAGTACAAAAAGTTTGTGGATGAAACTAATCATCCTGTACCTACTGTGTCAAAAGAACAAATCAGGGAGATATTCCATAGCACAGGACAATTTAATGTGTCGGAGGTTTACATAGAAACTGTTATGGAAAAATCTGAATCTTATGCCTGGAAGAATAACACGTATCCACCGGGAATGGCTAACCATCCGGTAATGTTTGTCAGTTGGGAGGACGCTAACGCCTATGCTAAATGGGCAAAAAAACGTCTGCCCACAGAAGCGGAATGGGAAAAGGCTGCCAGAGGAACTGACGCCAGAACATACCCCTGGGGCGAAAAAATTGACCCATCTAAACTGAACTACGACGAACATGCGGGAGGTACAACCGGAGTAGGGCTTTATCCCGCAGGCGCAAGCCCTTACGGCGTATACGATATGGCCGGCAACGTCTGGGAATGGGTTGCCGATTGGTACAACAAAGATTACTACAAACGCAGTCCCAGAGAAAATCCAAAAGGGCCGAAAACCGGTAAATATCGTGTTTTACGTGGCGGGTGTTGGCTGTTTGACGGCTACGATGCACGCGTCGCTGACAGGAATGTCCATCTTAATCATCCGGATTCTGTATACAATATGAATGGGTTCCGTTGCGCCAAATACGCAAAGTAAGAGAATTAGGTATTTTTCAAAAATAAAGTTAATGTTTACAACAGTGTATTTGCATTGAGACTGTGACTGGTAGACTGGTGAGTGGTAGACTGGTAAACTGGTGAGTAGTGACTGGTAGACTGGTAGTAACCAATAACCAGTAACGTCATCAAGCAAAAGACGTAGGCGAAGCCTGTGTCTTTATTGTCTCAAATGTAAAGTTTAATATTGAAAACTACCTAAATCTTTGATTGTCTCTTTTTGTCAAAAATCCCAAAAGCGCAGGCAAAGCCTACGCTTTTGCCAATTTAATTCGATGAGAAGTAATTCGTTTTAAATTTATCGACGTTTGAAGATGTCGAACTTAGAAAATTGACTTACGAGGGAAAATGCTAAATGTTGAATTCTCAATGCTGAATGCAAAAAAGGCAAGAAAGCTCCCGTTTTCAAACGTGGGGGAAACTTAAGTAAGTTCGAATTAAATCTTGCCACTTTCCAAGAGGAACTCGGAGCTGG
>CAZRLY010000357.1:0-3836 GCA_964601015.1 uncultured bacterium | reverse complement strand
CAATCCGCTGTGTACCCGAACGAAAATCGTTTGAGTTAAATCTGAAGCCTCATCCATATTTTGCGTATATTGATACGCTAACTGGTAAATGCTATTTTGGTATTGTTGTAACAATTCTTCAAAGGCTTTCGTGTCACCGGCTTGGGCTTTTTTCACCAGAATTTGGTCTTCCATTTTTTTGATTCTCCCATGATGCTGTGATAGGTACTCAATGTTTAGCCTCAAAAATACCAGCCACGCTATTTTTATTTTAGCATAAGTGTCATAAGAACGCAAGCAAAATCAACGTACAAATCTATTTTGTTGAAAAAAAAACTTGATTATTTTTCGCGGAGGTGGTAAAATATATTGTAACTACATAATAATCGTAAAGGAGATGTTAAATGAAAAGATGGGTATTACTAACAATAGGGCTGGCGTTTCTGCTGGCAACCTTCGCCCCGCGGGGGGACAGTGTTGACCTGAAAGATGCCGTTGGCGTCTGGCTTCTCGACGAGAAATCTGGAGAGGTTGCTCACGATTCCTCCGGGAATGGGAATGATGGAACGCTACAGAACGGCGGCAACTGGGTGAAAGGGAAATTTGGGAACGCACTGGAACTCAATGGAACAAACCAGTTCGTGGAAGTCCCTGACTCAGATTCTCTTGACCTTGAAGATGAGGTAACAATGATATGTTGGTTCTGGTGGGAAGGTTCTGGAGATGGCTGGCAAACCTTCTTCTCCAAAGGACCGGCTTCAGGTACGAATGAAAACTGGGCGCACTTTATCAACACCGCCGGTTATACCCACTTCATCTTGAACGCAGGAGGCACCAGAAGTAATCTCGACTCTCCTGGCAACTCCTTCGATGCCAATAAGTGGTATCATGCAGCGTCAACTTATGACGGGAGTATGAGGAGAATATATATCGACGGGGAAGAAGTAGCTAACGGTGCTTTAAACGGCAAGCTCGTCCCAAACAATAACTACCTGGGATTAGTTTTCAGAGAAGCCAGTACCCACTACTGGAAGGGAATGTTGGACGATATGGCAGTTTTCAAAAGAGCCCTGTCCGAGGAAGAGGTTGTCGAAATCATGGAAGACGGATTGTCCGCAGGAATGGCTGTCAGTCCCAAAGACAAACTCACTCTCACATGGGGTGAAATTAAGGTGGTACCTTGTCAATGATGAATTGACGGATTCACCTTTTGGAGTGCAACGATTCAATCGTTGAGAAAGCAATGACTGAGTCATTGCACTCCAAAGTTGAAAGCAATGACTGAGTCATTGCACTCCAAAATTGATTCAACTTATCATTTGACGCTTGACAAGGGAGATATTTTTACGGAAAAATGCTTGACAAACGCTGTTTTTTTTGGTAAACTATATGCCATCATCAAAAACAAAAGGGATAAAAATGAAACGTTTTGAATTGCTCACCAACTTAATACCCCAGACAAACCTATGTGGAAATTTGTGCTTATACATCTTGGGGCTTACTCTGGGCTTGCGTCTTTGGCTCAGTGATGGTGGGCAAAGGAGTTTTTTCGATGAAAAACTGTAAACAACTAAGGTTTTAAAGCCCATCGTCGAGAGCAAATCGATGATGGGCTTTTTTATTTGAAGGAGAAAGCAGGTTCCATGTCAGAAGTCATCATCCGCCAGGCAACATTTGAAGATATAGAGGAAATCCTTCCCCTGTGGCAGGAGATGATGGGTTTCCACACGAAGCTGGATGAGCGGTTCCGTCAGGCAGAAAACAGCGTCGAGATTTGTACGCAAGCTTTCAAAAGTATACTAAAAAATTCCGACTGTTGTGTTCTTGTTGCCGAGGTAGAAAAACAACTCGTCGGTTATATTGTCGGAAAGGTTAAAACCACGCCTATCTTTGTCCCGTCCCACTATGGGGATATCTCTGACATCTGCGTTTCTCCTGAGTGGAGGCGGAGTGGAATCGGTAGAAAGCTTTTTGAATCGCTCAGACTCTGGTTTAAGGAAAAGCACATAGAACATCTTGAGGCGGGCGTTGCTCATGGCAATCCCGTTTCACAAGCTTTCTGGCGCAGCATGGGGTTTGAGGACTATATTGATATTATGTGGCACAAACTATAGAATCGAAGGAGAAAAACATGACATGGGAAAAGAGATTTGATGCAGCGTTGGAAGCTGTTAGAAATCGAGTCGATGCAAAAGGTGGTATTTCAGATAAAGAGATAGAACAAGCTATTCAGCAAGTACGGCAACGAAGAAAAGCAGAAGTTAAAAAAGAAAAACAGGAGGAAAATAAAATGTCTTCAAAAGTTTTAATATTCGATACAACGCTAAGAGATGGTGAACAATCGCCCGGCGCGGCGTTAAGCATTGAAGAGAAGATGATAATAGCTCACCATCTTGCGAAACTCAACGTTGACGTGATTGAAGCGGGGTTTCCCATTTCATCACCGGACGATTTTGAAGCAGTCTCGCGGATAGCCAAAGAAATAGAAAGCCCGGAAATTTGCGGGCTTTCGCGTGTTTTAGAGGAGGACATCACCCGCTGTTGGGAAGCAATAAAACACGCAAAAAGACCGCGCATTCACACGTTTGTAGGAACTTCCGACAGCCATGTCGAGGGAATACTGCGTAGCAATCGCGAGGGTGTACTAAAAATGGCAATCGAAGCCGTTCGGTATGCGCGCTCGCTGTGCGAAACTGTGGAGTTTTCGCCGATGGACGCTGCTCGCACAGACGAAAAATATCTCTACGAAGTGGTGGGTGCTACCATCGAAGCGGGTGCCAGCATCATCAACATACCCGATACGGTTGGGTATGCGATTCCAGAACAGTTCGGCAACTTTATCCGCTTGATTATCGACAACGTCCACAACATTGACAAGGCAATCCTTTCCGTACACTGTCACGATGACCTGGGAATGTCAGTCGCAAATAGCCTTGCCGCCGTGAAAAATGGCGTTCGGCAAATTGAGTGTACGATAAACGGGCTTGGTGAGCGTGCTGGCAATACGTCATTAGAGGAGGTAGTCATGGCGATAAAAACGCGCGGCGACTACTTTGGCAACGTTCATACTGACGTCAACACAAAGGAGATTTATCCCATCAGCAAACTTGTAAGCCGTTTGACGGGTTTTCCTGTGCCGCCTAACAAAGCTATCGTCGGGGCAAACGCCTTCGCGCATAGCTCTGGCATCCATGTGGACGGTTGGCGAAAACGCAGGGATACCTTTGAAATCATGACGCCAGAGGACGTAGGACTGGCGGAAGGAACGAAGATTGTTCTTACTCCGCGTTCGGGGAGGAGCGCGCTGGAACATCGCTTGACCCAACTCGGCTATGCGCTGAATGAAGAAGAATTGGATAAAGTCTATGAACGCTTCATCAAAGTCGCTGACAAGAAAAAAGAGGTACACGACGCTGACTTAGAAGCTATCATGCAGGACGAGATGCGTGCAATCCCCGATGTTTACACCCTTGAGTTCATTGAAATACATTCGGGGACGAGAATCACACCAACAGCCAAAGTCGGGCTTAAAAAGAACAGCGAAGTTTACCAGAAGGAGGCGAACGGCGATGGACCGGTTGATGCCGTTTACAACGCTATTGACAAAGTAACGAACATCAAAACGGAGTTAGAAGACTACAACCTCCAAGCCGTTACGCATGGAAAAGACGCTATCGGCGAAGTTACCGTGAGAATTCGGGATAACGGCAATACATTCGTCGGATACGGCGCTTCAACCGACGTGGTCGAAGCCAGCGCGAAAGCCTACATTAACGCCGTAAATAAGCTCATTCACGCGATGAAGAAAGATTGAGTGTGTACTAGAAACCAAGTTTTTGCCAAAAACTTGGTTTCTA
>CAZRLY010000356.1:0-3882 GCA_964601015.1 uncultured bacterium | reverse complement strand
TCGACAACATTTTTAGATTTACGTTAGCTGGTTCAGAAGTATCAGCGCTTTTGGGACGAATGCCTTCGGCAGTAGGCTATCAACCCACGCTGGCGACCGAAATGGGTGAATTGCAAGAACGCATCACAAGCACGAAAAGCGGCTCAATTACGTCTGTGCAAGCCGTCTATGTCCCCGCAGACGACTATACTGACCCGGCCGTCGTCACTGCCTTCGGGCATTTGGACGCTGTAACCCGGTTAGAACGCTCAATCTTTGAGCAGGCTCGGTATCCTGCAATTGACCCATTGGCCTCAACATCCAGAATTTTAGAACCAAGCATTGTTGGAGAGGAACACTACCAGACAGCGCGCAATGTTCAAGAAATCTTGCAACAATACGAGGATTTGAAAGACATCATAGCTATCCTTGGCGTTGACGAACTCTCAGACGAGGACAAATTGACCGTATCCCGGGCGCGCAGATTGGAGATGTTTCTAACACAAAATATGTTCACGGCTGAACAGTTTACAAATATACCGGGAAGCTATGTGCGTCTCGAAGATACCATCAAAGGTTTCCAAATGATTGTCAACGGCGAATGCGACGATCTGCCAGAACAAGCGTTGTATCTCGTAGGCACTATAGAAGATGCACTTGAGAAAGCAAAAAAATTGTAAACCAAAAAACTGGCGTAGGGGATATTCCCCTGCTCCAACTGTGTGGAATTCTTAATGGGCCCATTATTGCAAACCGGCGATAGTGGGTTTTTTTGGTTTATTTTTAATATACCACGGAGTATCAGGGGGAGAAGGAGTCCGTTTATGCCACAGATTGAACTTTACGACACAACTTTAAGAGATGGAAGTCAAGCGGAGGGCGTCGCTTTCTCCATGAAGGACAAATTATTGATTGCACAGGAATTGGATAGATTGGGGGTTCATTACATCGAAGGCGGGAATCCCGGTTCAAATCCCAAGGATAGAGAATTTTTCAGCAAGGTACAACAGTTAAATCTGAAACATGCGGTGGTGACGGCGTTTGGCAGCACAAGGAGGGCTGATAACAAAGCTGCCGACGATGAGAATCTGCGCAGTTTACTGGAGACAAATGCGAAAACCATTACGATTTTTGGCAAAAGTTGGGACTACCATGCTACCGATGTTTTGAGAATTTCCAGAGAGGCAAATCTTGAGATTATTGAAGATTCGGTTCGATACCTCGTTGAGAAAGGGCGCGAGGTGATATTCGACGCCGAACACTTCTTCGACGGTTTCAAATCTGACCCAAAATATGCGATGAAAACGGTGGAAGTTGCAATCAAAGGCGGCGCGAAATGCGTTGTGTTATGTGATACCAACGGCGGCATGCTTCCGCTGGAGATTAAAGACGCCATTGAAGCTACCCAAAATCGTTTTGACATCTCCCTTGGTATCCATGCTCATAACGACGCCGGATTAGCCGTCGCAAATTCTATTCTGGCGGTGCAGGCTAGCGTCCTACACGTTCAAGGCACATTCAACGGCTACGGTGAACGTTGCGGCAACGCAAACCTCTGTTCCATTATCCCCAATCTCAAACTTAAACTCGGAATCAACTGCATCAGCGACGAGCAGTTACAAAAATTGACGTCGGTATCTCGTTTCATCAGTGAGTTGGCTAATCTGTCGCATGACGCACGACAACCTTATGTGGGCATGTCCGCTTTCGCACACAAAGGCGGAATGCACATCGACGCTGTCCAAAAAACCGACGGGCGTGCTTTTGAACACATCAACCCAGAATTAGTCGGAAACGAACAACGAATTTTAATCTCAGAACAAGCAGGCAGAGGCGCTATTGTCAAAAAATTGGAGAAAGAATATCCAAACATGGACAAGCGTTCGGAGGAAGTGCAAATCATCATTAAAATACTGAAGGATTTAGAAAGTGAAGGCTATCAATATGATGCCGCTGACGCCTCATTTAAAAATTTAGTACATAGGTTGCTTGAAAAACTGAAGGATTTAGAAAGTGAAGGCTATCAATATGACGCCGCTGACGCTTCATTTATGCTGTTCTTGCGCAAAGTATTGGACTCCTACAGTCCGTTTTTCGAGCTTATGGAATTCAGGGTGTTAATGGAAAAATTCAAAGCCCTAGAATGGCCTTGCATAGCTACTATCAAAGTTCGCGCACCGAATGAAGAAATAAGACACACGTTAGCCGAAGGATTAGGACCGGTACACGCTATCGACCAAGCCTTGCGAAAAGCGTTGGAAGAATTTTATCCAAGTCTAAGGGATGTACGCCTTACCGATTATAAAGTCCGCGTGCTGGATACTAAAGGAGGTACAGGAGCAAGGGTCCGGGTGTTGATTGAAGCAAGCGATGGCGAGGAAACATGGGGAACTGTCGGCGCGTCCGAGAACATTATTCAAGCAAGCTGGGAAGCGTTGGTCGATAGCCTGGAATATAAATTGTTCAAAGAAAGAGACAAAACAAACCCCTGACTGCATACATAGAAACCAAGTTTTTCAACTTATTGTAGGTGAGACTTTTGAAAACTCACCGCAGTGTGATAAAAAGGTCGAATTCACTCATTACTCTTTACTCATTACTTTTTAGCAAATATACACAATAAAATTCGGTGGAAACTGAATCCTTTCACCGTTCACATAGGAGAATAAAATATGACAAGCAGAGAAATTGTACAAACAAGTTTAGCTTTCGCATCCCCTCCCCGCATCCCTTACGGTATGGGAGCAGGTTTTCCTCGCGATATGAGTAGTGTTGGACGCAGGGGTGCTCCCAACAGCCGCGCTCAAGGGTGGAAGAACTACGGCGAATACTGGGAAATGGTTGATGAGTGGGGTAACATCTGGCGACGACTTGAAAACATCACCAAAGGCGAGGTATACAAAGGCATAATTGAGGATAGTTGGGATATGTTGGATACCTACGAATTCCCAAAAACGGACGGCGCGGAGCTTTACGAGGATGCGCGCACACGATGCGCTGAATACCACGAGCGAGGTTACTATGTTCTTGGCAGCGTAGGTTGGCCTTTTAATATCGCCCGTTACATGCGCAAGATGGAAAATTTTCTGGCGGACGTGGCAGCAGAGAAGGAACGCGTGAAGGAACTTCTTCAAAAGATTACGGACATACGGGAAGTTGAAATATATCGCATGGCGGACGCAGGCGTAGACGGCATCATGAGCGGAGAAGACTGGGGAACGCAGGATAGGCTGTTGGTAAGCCCAGCGTCGTTCAGGGAAATATTCAAACCGTGTTTCGAGCGACTTTGCGGTGCGGCACACAGCCGGGGTTTAAGCGTGTGGTTCCACTCATGCGGGCATGTGACCGAAGTTCTGGAGGATTGGGTAGAGGTAGGAATTGACGTATGCCAGTTTGACCAACCTGAGCTCCATAACATAGACTACCTGTCAGAAAATTTCGGTGGGCGCATGCACTTTTGGTCGCCCGTGGACATTCAAACTACGCTTCAAACACGCGACCCGGTGAAAATTGAAAACGCCGCCAGAGAATACGTGGAAAAACTCGGTTGTTTTGGAGGAGGCTTCATCGCTGGATACTACGGCTCCAACGAAGCGTTGGGACTTGACCCAAAATATCAGGAGATAGCTTGTAGAGCCTTCATGAAATACGGTGACCCGGCACCGAAACGGATATAAGTGAGGATTGAATATTCTCCCCTTCCAAGTTTGTGTCGCAATTCCGATTTCGCGACGCAAACAAATTTCAATTCCCGTTTCGTTTTCTCGTTTTCCCGTTTTCTTTTTTCCATCCTTTAACTTGACCTTTTTGAGATATTTTATTTGACAAATCCTACCATTTTTGGTATTTTAACTCAAAATGTGATAGTTCAAGCTCGAAGCGAAGGCGAAGCAGTTCGTTTGC
>CAZRLY010000355.1:0-3896 GCA_964601015.1 uncultured bacterium | reverse complement strand
AGCCTTTAGCTTTCAGCCTTCTGAACCTGCCGCTTTCAAGCGTGCAGAGGTTCAGCTAACAAGTACAAAATTTTACCGTCTTCTATAATCATGTTTTTATTTCCCAATGTTTCCTGCCGCCTAACAAGCTGGCAGCATGTTTTACGCGAGCTTTTCAGCGGTCAGTTTAATTTCCTGTGTCTCCTCATCTCTCACGGTACGCATATCCATCAGGAATTTATCTTCGCTGATTCTACCGATTATTGGGACTTCGTGTCCTCTAAACAGTTCCGCCAACTCTTCAGCGGACATAGATTTTGGTGCGAGCGCAAGCGCTATACTCTTTATGTTTTCCAGAGGCAGAGAGCCGCTACCGATTTCTGCAAAACTCTCTTCGACGGTAACCTCAATCGCACCATCAAAAATGTCATTCAATTCTTTCGCAAGTTTTTCGGAGATTTGTTCAATCTCTTTTAGGGGGCGCGTATAGAATTTAAGCATCGGCAGTTTTTCGAGCATCGTGGCCTCGTTGAGATAAATACGCAACGTAGCTTCCAATGCGGCAATGGTCAATTTTCCCACTCGAAGGGCGCGCATTAGCGGATTGCGTCCTATCTGGGTATATATTTTTCTTTGCCGATGATAATGCCTGCCTGTGGGCCTCCCAGAAGCTTATCTCCGCTGAAGGTGACAATATCAACGCCCGTTTTTATCCGTGCTTTCACCACAGGTTCATAAGGCAACCCGTATTTCGTCAGGTCAATTAACGAACCTGAACCCAAATCCTCCATCACCGGGATGTTGTGTTCGCATCCCAATTCCACAATCTCTTTCAGGTTAGGCGTGGTGGTGAACCCCTGAATTCTGTAGTTGCTGGGGTGTGCTTTCAATAGCAACGCCGTATTTTCGTTGATAGCGCGCTCGTAGTCGTACAGGTAGGTTCGATTTGTCGTGCCAACCTCTCGTAATATAGCTCCGCTTGCCTCCATCACTTCGGGGATGCGAAAGGCACCGCCTATTTCAATCAGTTCCCCGCGGGAGACAATCACTTCCTTGCCCACCGCAAGCGTATTCAAACTGAGCAGGACTGCGGCTGCATTATTATTGACCACTGTGGATGTTTCACAGCCGGTCAGTTGTTGTAGCAAAGTTTCGGTGATTCTATCCCGGTGTCCGCGTTTGCCCGCTTTCACATCGTACTCCAGATTGACGTAGTTTCCCGCGCTTTGGATAAGCCTTTGACAAACTTCATCGCTCAGAAGCGCCCTGCCGAGGTTTGTATGGGTTATCGTGCCTGTTACGTTGATGACTCGCACAAGTCGAGGACCGAATTTGCCCTCAAGCTGAGTTTTTACTCTCCGGGCTATGTTTACACAAGCCAAAATCTCCTCGTCAATCTTTCCCGCTAAAATGTCCTGTCGGATTTGGGAAGTAACCGAACGAAGATGCTCTGTGACAATAGCCCTGTCGTATTGTTCAAACAGTGGCGTGAATTCTTCGCTTGCTAAAAGATTTTCCAGGGATGGAATATTTCGTAAAGCTGATTGTTGTTCGGTAGTGATTGAATTCATGATGTGATACCGTCCGTAGTTCGCTATATAGCTATTGAATCTACACACATTTTGACATTTTTTCGTGAAATGTGAAAATCTACACTCTACTCTCTTTAAGTGCTTTTAGGGCTTCTTTTATGTCGGAAAATGGGCCAATCACCTCTCCCTTACGCTCCGCTTCTAAGGCTTCCTCTATCATCTCTTTGCCTTTCTCAGATAACACCGCATAATCCTCATCGTTAGCTTTTGGTTTCAAGATGATAACCCCACCCTTCCATTCAAACAGTTAGCTTTTGCCAATCTATCTCATCCATGTCATTTGTACCCAAGCCCAGTCTTGAAGACTTGGCGATATGTTTAGCCAGACTGGTGATGGATTCTAATTTCGCTTCTTTGCGTTTGTCTTCAATGATTTGCATTCCGACGCGGTCAAGCGCAACCGGGTCAACGCTGAAGAGCAGAGAGTTATATTCCCACACACCTTCCGGTTTGTATCCAGGGCCACCATCGTAACATCCGCGCAAGCCGTCGAGAATATTTAGTACGAGCTTTTCTTTAATGACTGGCATTGAACAAATCTCCCCAATAGCCGGGTCACAATTGATGGGATTGGGATGGAATCTCACGGTGTTGTTTACCGAGCCAAAGGCGATGTTTTTTAAACACAAGCTGACGCCGGATACGCCGTGTTGTTTGAGTATGGGGACGTTGATGAGTTTTGTAACTTGCCGCGTTACAATTTTGCTAAGATATGATTTTGTATTCCCTTCTTCGCGTCTTTTGGGAGCGTCTTCGTCTGTCTCGTAAAAAACCTTCTCGTCATATCCCGGTCCTTTTCCGTTCGTGGCATAGCACCTGACGCCCGTATCGTTGAGGTTAAGTTCATAACCCGCTCTTTTTAAGTGGGCTTCAAATCTGTCCCAGATGATGATATTGTTCTCTTCGACGCCTGCGCTTTTTAACCCGGCGATTATTTGCTCTACTACAACGCTATGAGTCGATAATTCGGCCCCAGCAAGCGGATTTATTTTTATTCCAACTACATCCTCTGCGCCAAAGAAGTCTTTCCAGGCATCAGCAGTGGCTTCGCGGTCAGTCAATGTCTGCATTCCCTTTTCCATCAGGTTTTTGACAACTTCAGCATCAAGTTTTCCATCCTTCCTTACGTTATCGCTTTTCGCTTCAATCACTTTTACCTTCATCTGAGCGCGCGCATATTCAATTCCAAGTCCACTTAGAGCACTTAACGCTACCCCAATACCGATAGATTTTAAGAATTCTCTTCGGGTTATCTGGTTGTCGCCCTTTTCCTCGTTACACTCGGAAAGCCCCGACTTTCCCACCCGGACAGTTGTCGCCCTTTTTCTTGACGAGGAAAACCCCGACTTTCCCACCCAAAAGTTGTTCGCAGTTTCTGACAAAATGCAACCTCCCTTATTTGTGGGTGTTAAAAAAGTCTAAATATTAGACTCCCACTAACGTTTTACTCTGTTTTGCACCTTAATAGCTTTATCCAACTGTTCCTCAACAATCCTGTGCATTCCCGCGTGGGTTGCCGTCCTATGCGTCAGTGCTGTCCTAAACTCTTCCTGTGATTTCTTGTGTTCTTTTCTGGCTAAGTATACCAAACCGCGATAGTAATTGGTTGACGCGTCATCGTCATCGGCTTTGTTCATGTACTCAAGTGCTTTCTCAAGCTCTCCCATTTTGTAATGTACGGCACCCAGAGCTAAGGCGACTTGCTGGTAATAGCCGCTGTTTTTGTCAACAGCGTTCAATTTTGACCTTGCCAGCTTGTATTTTCCTACCCCTAAATATGCCAGTCCCAATAAAAAATGCCCATCGCGTATGTCTGGATTTAGCTCTAATGCCCTTTTCAATAGAGGAAGTGCGGCATAGGGTTTATCCTCCTCAAGAAATTCCCTCCCGCGCGATAAATATTTTCCTGCTTTTCGTCTTTGCCTGGCCAGACCGGATGGTTTCTCGTCGGGCAGAGAGGGGACGGCATCTTCAGCCTCTACCTTCCGGAGAACATCTTCATTCTCCAAAAGATAATCCTCAAGATAAGGCAACATACGGAGTTGCATCTCCAAATTGCTGAATACCCCGTCAGTTTTCAGTTTTAGAATTGCGTCTTCCATCCGTCCCTGCGCCATAAATGCCAGAGACAGATAATTTTTCACCAACTGATTTGCGGGATGTTTTTCAAGCGATTTATTAAAACCCTCCGCCGATGCCTCAAAATTCCCCCTATCAAACAAGATACGCCCTAAAAACATGTAGTATACGGAATTGTTTGGTTGTAACTCTAGTAGGGTAGCCAAGCCCCCTTGCGGGAACTCAGCCCCCATCAAACCGTGCTTG
>CAZRLY010000354.1:0-3923 GCA_964601015.1 uncultured bacterium | reverse complement strand
GCTGAATTTTCAATGGCTATCTCGTATGCTTCGTTGACCTGCCCTAAAATCTCGGTTTCACCCAAAATCATCGAATCCAACCCAGAGGCAACTCTGAACAGGTGCATTACTGCCTGTCGGCAGGTGAAATTGTAAAGGTAGTTTTGTAATTCTCCCAACTCCATGCCACTTTCTGTGGCTAAAAGATTCTGTATTTCGGACAAAGCTGAATCTGCATCCTTAGATGCTGCGTATATTTCAGTGCGGTTGCACGTTGAGATTATAACACATCCATCTATCTTTCGGTCAGCTTTCAACTTCTCAAATAGGCGGGGGATATCAGAAGTCATAAAAGCTAATTTTTCTCGTATCTCCACAGGCGTTTTCTTATGGCTCAATCCGACTGCAACGATAAACATTGTTGTATTTTCTCCTTTACCAGTTCCTTCTCTCCTTTTTGAATCAATTTTAGTATATCAGAGTTGACAAGACACTCAAATATTTTTCGACGAGATTGCCTATCAAGTACCTCCTGAATTATACTCTTTCGGAGTCCCCCCATCAATTTAAGATATTCAGCATATTCAATACCAAACAACTCCTCCAATCTCTCCCTGATTTTCCTTGCTAACAACGGGCTTTTCCCACCAGTTGAAACTGCGATGCACAAGTCGCCTCTTCGCATGACAGATGGAACGATAAAACTGCATCTATCTGGTTCATCTACCACGTTGACTGGAATATTACGTGCATGGCAGTCCTCTGAAACTTTTTTGTTAGTATCAGCATCATCGGTTGCGCTAATTACCAGAAAACAACCCTCTAAATCTTCAGAAGAATACTCACGATGCAAATAATGAATTTTATGTTTTTTCACTAATTTACTCAAGTCCTCTGTCAAAGAAGGACTAACCAACACAATAGAAGCGCCGGATTCAAGGAGTGATTTAACCTTGCGTTCTGCAACTTTGCCCCCTCCGATTACGAGGCATTTCCTGCAACGCAGGGAGAAATAAACCGGGTAAAAACTATACACAATAATTCCTTTTTGACTATTAAACTTTGTATTTTTGAAATTCCTTTTAAAAACTTACTTAATAAACAAAATTACATAACATTATATCATAAACAACCGATGATTTCAACATTTTTTGAACAAAATACTATCCACCCTCACCTGCTTTAATTAATCAACCACAAAATCGTCTGACTTACACGCTTGAGGGGAGGTGGAGCGTTTTGTGACCAAAAAAGCAAACGCCCCGTCATATAAGCCCAACAGATGAAGGTCAAAACGGCAAGACTTAACGCGCTGATTGCCAGTCCCGTGTAGAAACTACGTGAGATGTAACGCAGTCGAATCGTGTAGGAGCCGGTTTTTCGCAATCGCAACGCCAGCAACCCTCCTTGATTGAACAGTTCCCCTTGATTTGTGTGCCAATCTCGGTGGTAATTCTGGTTAATGACGAGTGTGTTCGGTGTCTGGATGTTGACCTGAATTGTAATCGAATTCGGTCGAAATGTACTTTTAGCGGTAGACGGCGGAGATAGTTGTTCTGAAGTGCTGCTTCGCCCCTCCACTTTGCTACGGGTGGAACCAGACGACCAAATGTTCACCACCTCTTCCAGCGTTAAGTCCCTGTTCCAGATGGCTACATCATCAATAGTCCCTTTGAAACACTCCCCTTGTGGTGGGTTTGTTCTCCCTCCGATACGCAGAGAAACGTCTTCCTTGAAGGTATTCTTTCGGGTACACGGCGTTTCGGCTCTGAGAACTCCATCCACATATAGTCGCAGGTGAGTTTGGTCGAAGACTGCTATTACGTTGTGCCACCGATTCTGCTTCAAGCCGGCTTCGGCGTAGGGTGTTTGAGCAATGGCGTGTTCGCCGCCAGCGTTTACGAAATTGTGCATGAATCGGATGAATCCTTCGTGAAGTACCAGGGAATATCTACTGCCAGACAGCGGGAAGTCCGTGTCAAGGATGAATCTTTCTATCTTTAGCGGCATGTCAGAGGCGTTTATCCAAACGGATAGTGTATAACTCCCATCCAATCTCAGGGATGGAGTGGGAGCTACATCTACCCAGTTGTTCCCGTTAAACATGAGGGCATTGCCGAATTTCCCCCTGACAAGAGCGTCCTTCCGGTCCACGCCCACCAACCTGCCGATGTTATCCTTTCCTGAGCTATCCTTGAGGACGTCCTTTTGAACTACATCCAAATGCCATAACCCCACAAGGCTGTCGTCAGCGAACTGCTCCTCTATCGTTGGCTCGGAACGAAGTGGAGAGGCTTCATCCGAGAGCGACTTCAGTTCCACCGCACCTTCGACTTCCAAAAAGAACGCTTCCCCTTGATATTTAGGATTCGGGTGGTAGTTGTTGTTGGCATCCACGAAGTATTTGGGGATGGCGTTCTCAGCAATCGGAATACCTGTATACCAATCAACCGTCCCGACATTTCTGAGCAGATTCAGATATGTAGCGGCACGAAATGGTTGTGCCCGCCCGCGTGAGAGGTTTTGTCCCTGAACGTTAAAAAAGTCCTTTTCCGGAGTGCGAAACTCAGCGGGCGTGTCAAAAGTATAGGTATCGCGTTGAACTTTGGCCGTCTTGGGATAAAGGAACCACACGCCTGCTACAATCAAAATAATAGCGCAAATATGCTCTAACCACTTAGGACGCAATTTTGCCAGCAGCCAAAAGAATTGCCCCGAAGCGATTGCGAAGGTAAATGCAACCTGAAAACTGAAATATTTGTAGGGACGGTACAGTGCGCTGAATATCGGCAACTTCCAGAGCGGCTTTAGCACATCAACAGGAGCGTTGTGAGCAAGCAGAAGCCAACTGAACAACATCAAATTAATCCCCCAAGGCAGCGCTCTCTTCCAAAAAAGGAACAGTGCAACCCCGAAGAGAATGACAGGGAGAAATCCAATCGTAACGAGTCCCGACTGCCCTTTCCTGCCAAACGCAACAAGTGCCAGCCTCCCTTTCCAACCGAGCGTCTCCTGCGTCCAACCAAGTGTTTCCTGCCATAGTTGCTGAAATGTGTAGGCGTAGACACCTTCTGGACGGTATGTCTTGGGATGGAAAAACAACTCAAATTGTCCCAGTCCACCTTTGGCGTTGATGAGTTCAAGGGCGGGGAGAATGCGTACCATGCCGATAAAAAATGTCAAAATCAGAGCGAGGAGAAAAATTTTCATCGTACGCATATCAACCTTCCTCGACGCATTCTGTGGCGCAAGCGTGTTAAAGATAGGAAGGATGTCCAGAAGACAGAACATGCCAACGTAAAAAATCGCCATGAAAAAGTTCAATTTTCCGTCGGAAAGCATCGTGTAAAACACAAACGGCAAAATCAAAAGGGCAATCTTTCGTCCACGGCAAGCCAGTCCGATTAGCAACATGCACAACGGCAAAAAAGCCGCATATACCTCGTTTGGATTCCCGTCAAGGATGCGCAGAGGTACAAACAGACTCGTGCCGAAAATCAATCCGGAAAAAAGCGCGCCCCATCGCGTATACTCAAGGACGTACCGCGCCAGCGCATAAGTTCCCAATCCGCTGACTAAAAGCGCTAAAAAGGTTATCAATTTGAGCCCCGTCACCGTGCCGAATAGGACAGAGAGCATGACGAGTGGATTCAACGTCGGGTCCTCCGGGTCAGCTATAGTGGGGAAACCACCGCCAAACCAATGTGACCGCGATGGGAATGTATGGTATTCGAGGAGGCTTTTCCTCACAGCTTCATGCCTGGAAGCGTACTGAAAAAAGTCAGCGTTGAGATTCAGCTTGCCACCCGATGAAAGCGGCGCAATGGACGACAGCGTGATAACTGTGAATATGATGCCGTAAGCCAGAATATCTGCCCGGTTTTGCATAAATCGGAATGCTGATAATGTGAGATTTTGTATTTTGTGAAGGTTCATTTTCTATT
>CAZRLY010000353.1:0-3969 GCA_964601015.1 uncultured bacterium | reverse complement strand
ATCCAAAATCTCCACATCACGAATCCAGCCGTTGGCAAACCAGAAACCCGGGCGGTGTCCGATGCGGATGAGCGAAAAATTTCCGCCAAATGGACAGCGCAATTTCACTTCGCCCTTGAGTTCGCCATCCACAAATAACTGTGCGCTACCTACTCCCCACGTAAAGGCTATGTCGTGCCATTCGCCCGGCTGCCAATCGGTAACGTCGGTTTCTATTACCCCTGACAACTTTCTGTCGGGCCCGTAGGCGCGCAGGTGCATTCCGTTGTAGAATACAATCAAACTCAACGCGTCGCGCGTAAACGGTTCGCCTTGGATGTGTATGAGCGTGCGAGGATACGGGCTTCCTTTGGAATCTCCCTGCCAGTCGGGACGGAACCGAAATTTACATGTCCCTGCAATTTCGGAGACGTTCCCTTCCGCCTGAAACGTTACAACGCTTCCGCGAACGGCATGTAATCCGTCGGATGTAACCGTAGGAGCGTTCTCTGCGGAAACTGAGTTTTCACATACCAAATTAGCGCATTGTTCGGGTTCAAGTTTTCCGTCGAAGGACGCGAAAAACAGCCGTTTTGTTTCACCTGAAGGACGTTCCGGCCATGTCAAATTTTCGACGACTGTAGGTTCATATCCGCCCACATCGCTCATCGCCAGTATTCCTGCGGGAGCATGGGCTTCGGATTTTTGCATCTCGCTTAGAAGTGCCATGAAATCAAGCGACGAGCGGCAACCCATGCCCAACTCTTTTCCGCCAAGCAAACCCGGCAGCGTCCATAACGCCGAATAAAACGCCTGTACGCCCACTTCCAAATATCGCCTTTCCCCCGTCAAACGATATGCGTAGGCGAGTCCGTCAACTACCAGCAAATTGATGTAATGCGGGAATACATCCCGATGTCCGGCGTTAAGCGCATTGAACTCGTATTCAAACGCGCCGCGAAACGGATACCACATCTTGTCAATCATCCAGTCAAGACTTTTTCTGAACACTTCGATGACATTCTCGTCTTTGGTCAATTGGTGGTACCGCTTCAGTCCTTCGTAAAGCACCCCCACCATAAACGGTTTGCAACCGTCCTGCATCAGTATGCGCCACCAGTGTCCTCGACCGGGAGCAACCTCCATCTCCGCATCCGGGGCATTTACAAAATGTACGAGATAATCAACCATCTGACGGGATTTCTGCAAATATTTTTCTTCGCCTGTCGCTTCGGCGAGGGATGCCAGCGTAATGAGCGGCCAACCGACTGCGCGCTCGCATCCCGCAAAGATTCGCCGTATCGGTTCGTGTCCTTCTCCGGAGAATCCGCGCAAACAGTAATCTCCGAGCATTTTGGCGGATTCCAACGCGGTCACGTCCCCTGTCAAAAAGTAGCAGTCAAGCATGCCGTCCGCCCAGACGTGTCCCCACTCTCCAACCCCACCGCGGTGAGCCATGTGGTCTTCTGCTCCACCAGAATAGCCGTGAAAGAACATCCCGCCGTTTGAACAATGAGTATCAACATCCGTCGTATGGATGCCGCCAGCGCGCGCTGTTTGAAAATATTCCCAACGTCCACTGCGTGCAAACAACATGAACAATACGTGCGGCGCATCGTATTCGTTATCGGCATACATCGTCCACGTACTGCCATAAGCACCCTCTTTCATCGGCCAATCGCCGTAGTTGAGTAGCCCAAAGTAATTTGCGTCTGCTTGCCGTTGCGCTAAAAGTTTTTCCAAACCTTCGCGCACACCGTTTTCAAATCCCGGGCATTTCGACGCGTCCTCCGGGGAAAGATGCCCCAAAGCTCGCGTCGCACAAAAATATTCCGGGTCAATTGACCATGCTAACGGTTTTGTGAATTCTGCGAGTCGATTCCTGACATCACTTAGATTTTCACCGAGCGATAGCACCATTTCCCGTCTGAACGATGTCCCGTTGGTGAGCGTAACAGGCTTGTCTAAAAAATCGAACTGCAACTGCCCGTCGCCCCTGAATGTGAAACCTGCCGGTGATTTCTCCCAGAAATCGCTAACCGCAAAACCCGCAACACCGTCTTTTCCCTGCCAAACAAATTCGCCCTCTGCTCTTTCGCCCTGTCCGACATCGGTGTTCGGTGCCGTCCATTCGTATGACAAATCCTCTCTTTGCAAGAGTTTGAATTCGTCAGTCGGCGTCAGGGGAACGGTTTTAATCGTAGAACGTGCAGCTTGCTCGTTTATCGTAGAACGTGCAGCTTGCTCGTTTATCCATGAGAACTGTTCTCCCGCTGGCGCGTTGAGTTTCACCTTCAAATTATCCAGCGTCATACGCGGTGTGCCCCCGTGGAAATGAAAGATATGCGTCATGCGTACTTCCGCCCTGTCCGGGTGCAGATGCAACAACGTAGTATAACGCAAATCCAAATCGCCTGTGTTTACGAACCTACCGCGCATCATAACTACAACTCGAATTGGTCCATTTTCCAGTATTTCAATAGTTTCCGGCTGTGTTTGTTGGAATTCCACGCCGTTTGCTTGCCCCTCAAACGACGGCTTTCCTAAATTCCACAAACTACCAGATTTGGGATTGTATAACTCAAACTCCCCGAAACCCACAAATTTCCCGGATTCGTCAATGTAGGTAGTCGTACTGCTTGCAAACTCAGGTTGCTCTCCACGCCCTACACAATACGTCCGTTCACCATTCGCCGGAACGCTGGCTGAAAACTGCGTCAACACCCATTTGAAACTGCCGTCAGGCCAATTTGCCAACTGATTAAATTGAGTTTGCAGAGGATTGCCTTCGCTGTCGGTTAAACACAATTCGTCAACGGACTTCAGCGCACCCTCGGCAAACGGAACGCCGATAGCAATAGGTTCGTCCTGTCTTGTTATTCCTTCTAATTCTTTTAAACAGATTGGTATTGTCAAATTCTCGTCCATCTCCTTTGCTAAATTTTGGCTTATTGTAGCACAGGAACGAAAAAATTGCATCTTAAAAAATAGTCGGATAAAAACTTGAGTTTCTTTCAATCTTATGCTACAATGATTCCACTTCAGTCTTTTAAGTGAAAAACTTTGATTTGTTGGCATTTTCCCGTTGATTTGGTGCAAGCGATATGCTAAACTTTAGTTTGTGAGAATTCAGAGCGATGGGAAGTATACCCTTCCATTGAATTATTTTGTGGAAAGGTATAAATTCATTTGAGCAGTCAAGGAGGTGAAGGATATGGAAGTTCAATTCGCCGACCAAGAGCTTGAGGGGGCAATTTTAAAGTCTGACTTGGAGGGATTAACGAAGTTAGAATCCAAGGGGCAGCAAGGAGAGATAGCGGAACTAAGCGGTATCGAGTATTGTACAAATCTGCGGGCGCTGGATTTGGGACGGACCCACCAAATAAGTGACATAAGCTCTCTGAGTAGCTTGACCAATCTACAGACACTGTATTTGCGGGGCAACCAGATAACCGATATAAGCCCTCTGAGTAACCTGATTAACCTTCAGGATTTGCATTTGGAAGATAACCGGATAAGCGACATAAGCCCTCTGAGTAGTTTGACCTATCTGCCGAAGCTGTATTTGAGCGGTAATCAAATATCAGACATAAGCCATCTTGCAAGCAATGCAGGAATTGGATGGGAAGATGTTGTTGACCTGAAAGGGAATCCGCTCAATGATGAGGCATACGAACTTCACATCCCTGCTCTTCAGGACAAAGGGGTAGAGGTTGTGTTTGACCTCAAGCCATAGGTAAGCCCTAAAGAATGACTTGTGCTAGTCTGTCAATTAAGTTCTGATATTCGTAGTTGGGTATGTGTGCAACACTACCCAACTATCACCGTAATTCCTGATTGTCGGGTAGGTTTTCAACCCTACCTACTATTCAAAACAAATTTGACAGAACTAGCTCTGTCAAATTGGAAATTCAACCTACAGGAGGTATCTAAATGTCAATAACCCCGCCTTAAAAGGCGAGGCTTGTGTTAGTATTGAAAGCCAATCGT
>CAZRLY010000352.1:0-4066 GCA_964601015.1 uncultured bacterium | reverse complement strand
AACCTGCTTACGTGGAACCGCAACCCGATACGCCAATTCGGTATGTGCTGACTCCTGCAGGCAAAGAATTTTTGTCTGCAGATTTGAAAGAGGATATTATACAAGTCTTGTCTGAGGATGCTTCAACAGAAAATAACATGCTAAGTTTGATATTGGGATTGCCGCGCTTGTTGCGAGAAGCGAAGGAAAAGGGTGTCGAACTTGATGTGTTGCTGGGAATTATCGCCAGTTATGCTGATGAACTCAGAGAACAAAATGCCACGGACAAATCTACCAAAGTCAAAATAACACCATGAAAGAAATATTTGAAAAGATTCCAACATCATTAGAAGCCAAACAACCTATCGCCTATTGCGTAGTCGTTGAAGCTGAAGGTTCCACTCCAAGAGGGCCGGGCGCAAAAATGCTCGTCTTCCCAGATTCTGAGATAGTAGGCACAGTGGGAGGCGGGCGTGTCGAAGCGAAAACCATCGAACAAGCTAAAAAATTAATGCGAAGCGGCGGCACAAAATTGCTCGAATTTCAGTTGGACGAGGAAGTATACGACGACGAAGGGCAAATCTGTGGGGGGAAAATGAAAATATTCGTGGATACCCCACACATACCTGCCGAAGCTGAACTGTTTCTGAATTTGCAAAAATTGCTGGACGATAAAATTCCCGTAGCGCTTGCTACAGTTGTCAAATCTGAACTAACTAATCTGACCAAAGAGGGAGTTAAACTGCTAATCAACTCCAACGGGGAACGCATCGCAGGCGATTTAGCGAGCAAAGTGCTGGAATTTGAAGTATCGCGCGAAGCCAAAAAGGCCTTAGAAACCAGCCAACCTCGTATGCTCAAATATCAAAACGACGCTATCGAAGTCTACATTGAACCGATGCAACCTTTGCCGACGTTATTGATAGCGGGTGCCGGGCATATCGGACAGGCAGTCGCTAAACTCGGCAAAATGGTAGATTTTGAAGTTGTCGTGGTTGACGACAGAGCAGATTTCGCTTCACGTCAGAAATTTCCCGATGTGGATAAAATTACCGCCGACGACATAGCCAAAACCCTTGGCGAATTCCCAATTGACAATTCAACCTATATCGTAATAGTCACGCGAGGACACAAAAACGATGAAGAGGCATTGTACAGCGTCATCAAATCCAAAGCGCGCTACATCGGCATGATAGGCAGCAGCAGAAAAATCAAGGTAGTCTACGATAATCTAAAGAAAAAAGGCATTTCGCAAGAACAACTGTCGCGAGTCTTCGCACCCATTGGTCTAAATATAAACTCCCAAACAGTACCCGAAATTGCAGTCAGTATAGTTGCGCAGTTGATACAGATAAGAAATGGATAATTGGAGTGCAAAAATCAACGTAGGGGCAGTGCCTGTGTGAAAAACCGCTTCGCCTCTCCACTTCGTTCCGAGCCTGCCCTTTTTGCATGCAGCACTGGAGGTGATATAATGCCTAAAATATACGCATTAAAGGAAGAAGAGAAATTGCCAAACGAGTTCTGGGTTGACCAAAGATGGGCATTAGAACATTATAGTGAGTTCAGAAAAGAATATGCGGATATGTGGATTGCCATCTTAAACCAAAAAATAGTGGCTTCCGGAGAGGGTTTGACCGAAGAGAAAGAAGAATTTCTACGAAAAAACGCCGGAAGGCCGCTTGTTATACTTTTTGTAGAAAGCGAGGCAAGAATATTGTCAATGGCCCCTCCCCTGGGGGTAAAAGGAGGTATTGAGAAATGGAAAGAAAAACACATCATTCCAACCAAAACAACATAACCCAAATGCACTATGCGAGGAAGGGCATCACTACGGAGGAGATGAAATTTGTCGCAGAAAGTGAAGGTATTGAACCCGAATTTGTCAAGGCTGAAATAGCGCGCGGCAGACTGATAATCCCCGCTAACATTAACCACGCGAGTTTACAGCCCGCAGGAATTGGCATTGCCACAAGGACAAAGGTAAACGCTAACATCGGCAACTCCTCCGTCACATCGGGAATAGATGAGGAATTGGACAAATTAAGTGCCGCCATCAAATACGGCGCAGACGCAGTGATGGACTTGTCAACAGGCGGCGACATCAACGCAATTCGAGAAGCAATCATAAAAAACAGTCCCTTGCCGGTAGGTACTGTTCCACTTTACCAGGCTACCGCGGAAATCAACGAAATAACAGATATAACGTCGGAACTCTTGTTAAACATCATCGAATACCAGGCAGAACAGGGCGTAGATTTTATGACACTTCACTGTGGCGTCTTATTACAACATCTGCCATTGATTGCAAAACGAGTAACGGGAATCGTAAGCCGCGGCGGTTCAATCCTTGCCCACTGGATGCTACACCAGCATAAACAGAATCCGCTCTACGAGAACTACGACAAAATTCTCGACATCTGTAAAAAATACGATGTCAGCCTATCGCTTGGCGACGGGCTACGTCCCGGCTGTCTGGCAGACGCCAGCGACGAAGCACAGTTCGCTGAACTTGAAACGCTCGGCGAATTGACAGAAAGGGCGTGGGAACAGGATGTGCAGGTGATGGTAGAAGGACCGGGACATATACCAATTGACCAGATAGAGATGAACGTCAGAAAGGAACAGGAAATCTGCCACGAAGCCCCGTTCTACGTTCTTGGTCCAATAGTTACGGACATCTCCCCTGGGTTTGACCACATCAGTTCAGCTATCGGCGGTTCCATAGCCGCTACTGCAGGTGCAGCGATGTTGTGTTACGTTACCCCCAAAGAACATCTTGGCCTGCCAACCGTAGAGGACGTGAAACAAGGGCTCATCGCCTACAAAATAGCGGCACACGCGGCGGATGTGGCAAGAAACAGAAAAGGTGCCAGAGATTGGGACGATGAGATGTCAAAAGCCCGTAGTGAATTTGACTGGGAAAAACAGTTTGAATTGGCAATCGACCCGGATACCGCACGCAGTATGCGAGACGAAACCATGCCCAACGAAGTTTTTAAGACTGAAAAATACTGCTCCATGTGCGGACCAAAATTCTGCGCCATGCGAATTTCAAAGAACATAGAAAATTGGGAAGTTGGGTAATCAGGCAACTTTTTTGTTGGGTGGCCCAGCGGCACAGCCACTCACCTGAAACTCAAATAGATGATACTGATAAATGAGCTAAGAAAAATTGCACGAGCAAGGCTCAAGGATTCTGGGGTACTTTATAAGAACCGACGATACGACGGTGCTGTCTACCTTTATGGGTATGCAGTTGAAATCGCTCTGAAGGCTCGAATATGTCGAACGTTAAAGTGGGCTGATTTCCCGTCCACCCGGGGTGAATTCCAATCCTATCAAAGCTTCAAAACCCATGATTTGGATGTTTTGCTAAAGTTGTCGGGATTAGAGGTAAAGATTAAAACCCAATACCTCACGGAATGGACAGATATAACCACATGGAATCCCGAAATAAGATACAGGCCAATTGGCACGGCCAAACGAAGTGATGCCTTCGATATGATTGAGTCTGCGAAAGTGCTGTTGAAAGTGTTATGGAGAAGACAACAATTGAAAAATTCATTTCCCTCGAAAAAGAGATGGCCGATGAGAAAGGTGGCTTTGTGCTCTTTGGGCTTTTCCTGCGCGAAGAAGCCCCAAATAGGTGGGACGTTGTCATTTCGGCACCCTGGTTTGGTGAGAATAAAAACGAACCGTTGAACTTTATAGTCCAGAAATTTACTTCGAAGCTTGAGGAACAGGAACTGATTATGTTGTCGAGGATTGTGTTACTTGACCTAACGGAGGAGTTTGTTAAGGAAGTAGTGGACAGCGTTGCCAGTGTTGAGCACGGGAATCTTGAGCTTGTAAATTATGTTTTTAATGGAATGACTATGAAACGCGCACATATAGTCACATCAAAGCAAGATGCCACGTAGCAACCAAAATTATTGAATTCCCAGCTATCCAATCACCTGATGACTTTAACGTCCAAAATAAAAGACAGGGGCTATCAACTTGGATTCGACTTAGTCGGCATTTCCGCTGCCAAACCCTCCCAAACCGTTAATTTTTACTCAAGTTGGCTTGCGCGTGGATATGC
>CAZRLY010000351.1:0-4190 GCA_964601015.1 uncultured bacterium | reverse complement strand
TGGGTTCTCTGATGGCATCTTCGAGATTTTGCCATTCCTTCCAAATATCAAGACGCACAGCCGGCGGCTCATCTCCCTCCGCGCCCAACACAGGCGTTGAGATGACAGCCAACAACTTCAGCCGCTCAGTGGCAACAACGCCAATAGCGCCGGCCATTTCAATGATAAATTCCATATTGCCCCCCATAAGTCTCTCATTAAAAATTGATTGTGTATTGGTCCAAATGATATTGCACACCGCTCGGCTTGGATTGGCAAATCCAAGCCATAACCCGATGGATTTACCAATCCATCGGGAGCAGTATTTTGTGTAACATCATCCGTACCGTTACAAAAAATGAATATTGAAAATATTCAATAGAAAATGGTCAATTCCTTGACTAACTTTTCCAAAATGTTATCATTCGGGAACGGATGTCCCTTATGTTGTCGAAATCCCTCTGCGTATTTGACACCTACCTCCTGTCCTCTCCGCGCACTCCACTCCTTCATGCTAATGATATACTGGTCAATCCCATGTTTCGCCTTCAGCCAGGAACGCTGGCTATCGTGTTGTTCTAACATCTTCTGCTTGACATCCATCACAGAGGTTATGTCAACATAAAATTCGGGCTGAATTCTCGAACCAAACCTATCCATCCCCTCGATCGGGTCAGAATAAAAAAGATATGGCGTATGCGCGATAGGCTGCGCGGGGTTCGGCTGATGCGTGTGATAATTTGGCACCGATGCGCTAAAACAAGCGTCCCAGACCAAATCAGCGGTCAATTGGTGGTCAAACATATAATCCTGTGGAGAGATGGTAAAGACGATATACGGGTCAATTTTTCTGATTAACTCCGCCGTTTTGTGCCTCGTAGGATTATCAAAAACGATGTGCAGATCTGATTCACCAAGCGTTTGATAGGTAGCGTCCAATATCTCAGCAGAGTTCACAGCCTCTTGATACCTCTTGCGCGAGATCTCCCTGCTTGTGAGTTCCACAGAACCCATGTCGCCGCTGGCTACCGTGGCAATATGGATGCTACATTTTCGCTTATAAAGCAACGCAAGCGTTCCTGCCATCAAAAATTCGACATCATCGGGATGTGTCCCAACTGCTAAGATTCTTTTATTTTGAGCATTTTCCAATGTTTATTCCTTACCTTCTTGGTAAATTTTAAAGTATTTTATCATAGGTGGAAAAGATTAGCAAGATGAATTGACAAAAGCTGCCTTTTTTGCTATACTTATATCAATTTTATAAAGAGTAAAGAGTAAGGGTAACCATACGCATCAATTTCAGACTGTGAATCAATTCACAGTCTGAAAGCAAAAGTCGTCTCAAGACGACTAAGTCCGTGGTTTAGTCCACTTCGAGTGGACTTGTGCTTTTAGCCTAGGATGAAGCCTCTCCGATAAAGCCCGCAGATAAAGCCCGACGACTGGCGTCTTACGGCGACTTCGTCTTACGGCACTTCGTTCCGAGCAATTAATTTCAAGGCGATTGTAGCGCACTCTTTATTTTTTACTCTTTACTTCTCAGGGATAACAGCAATATGGTCAAATTTCCAAATTCATGAAACCCAACCGCGCTCAGTATACAAGAGGAGAATAAATATGCGATTAACAGGCGGCGAGATTATCGTCGAATATCTCATCAAAGAAAAAGTACCTTATGTTTTAGGCATCCCCGGACATGGTTGTCTGGGGTTGTTTGACGCGTTCAAAGGGCGCGAGGATAAGATTAAGGTTTTGCAGGTACGGCATGAGCAGTCCGCTGTTCATTTGGCGGACGGTTATTATCGTGTCACAGGGCAGCCATTAGCTGTATACACTTCCATTGGGCCGGGCGCAACCAACACCGTGATAGGCGCGGCAACGGCTTATGTCGACTCAACGGCTGTATTGATTGTCACTGGAGATACGCACACATACATGTTCGGAAAGGGGGTTTTGCAGGAGATTGAACGCTCACACGATTCCAATTTTCCGAACATTTTAGCGCCAGTGGTAAAGAGATTCTGGCAGGTGACGGATGTAAAAACGCTGCCGAGTATCATGCAACGGGCGTTTAATCAGATGATGAGTGGGCGTCGCGGCCCAGCACACATTTCCATGCCGATGGATGTGCAAACGGATTCAGCGGACGTAAACATGCCCGAACCACAAAAGCGAAAACCCACAGGAACGTTGCCGGGCGACCAATCGCAAATTCGTGCGGCAGTGGAACTTTTGAAGGGTACGAAACGCCCCGTCATTTTAGCAGGCGGCGGTGTTTTGACGGCGAATGCTTCTCCAGAATTGCTCGAATTAGCCGAGAAGCTCAATGCGCCTGTGCTTACTACCTTGCAGGGCAAGAGTGCCTTTCCAGAAGACCACTTTTTGGCGGGCTGGTTGGGTGGTTCCAAAGGCACTGCGTTGGGAAATGAACTGTCGAGAAATGCCGACGTGATTTTGGCAGTGGGTTGTCGTTTCGCAGACGAAACCACCTCGTCTTACCGACACAAAGCTACCTTTGCCATTCCGCCGACAAAACTCATCCACATTGACATTGACGAAAATGAGATAGGCAAAAATTATCCGTGTGAAATCGGCATTGTCGGGGACGCAAAATCGGTATTAGCCGCGATGGTAGAGGAGGTTGGGAAGGGCGTTAAAGAGCGAAAAAGATACCGCAGGGAAATCGAAAAACTCAGGGAGAGATGGCTAAAGCAGATGGCAGAATTTCGGGAATCTGATAAAGTTCCGATGACGATATCGCGCATGCTCAAAGAAACGCGTGAATTTTTGGAGAGGGACGCTATCGTCGTAACCGCCGCGGGGAACATACAGGCGCAAATCCTACAAGAATTTCCATTTTATGAGCCGAAAACCCTTGTCACAACGGGCGGGTTTTCTACGATGGGCTTCACCCTTCCAGCCAGTCTGGGCGCAAAATTAGCCAAACCGGATACGCAAGTTGTCGCAATGTTGGGAGACGGCGGTTTCATGATGACGATGCAGGAACTCGCAACTGCTGTGCAATACAATATCCCCGTTGTTACAATGATAGTGAACAACATCGGCTGGCTGTCCATCAGGGATTTGCAGATAGCCGCTTACGGCGAGGACAGGACTATCGGCGTGGATTTTGTCAAACAGGACGGTGAACTCTATTCTCCCGATTTCAAAACCATCGCTGAAGCGTTCGGCTGCCACGCGCAAAAGATAGAACGCCCTGAAGAGGTCAAACCAGCGTTAGAACAGGCATTTGTCCACGATGGTCCGGCTGTAATCGAAGTGATGGTAAACCGGGAATTTCCCTATTCTGGAGGTTTGGTTACCGGATGGTGGGATGTTCCCGTTCCTACTTATCTGTCGAAAAGACGCTCGGAATATGAAAAAGCGAGAGCGGAAGAGAAGTTGTGAAAAGAAATGCGGAGTGAAAAAGCCGCTAATATAGCCACCGATTACCAAAAGACACTGACTTGGGCAATTGCTAATCAGCGCGGTCAGAAAGTCAGTGGTTCTACAGCCCATCAATTCTGAGGTTTTTATGCGACTTTTGAGAATAGAATCGGGTAATCGCGTTACAATTCCCGATGACGTTATCAGAACATTACGATTGAGCCCCGGCGACCGGATTGAAGTGCGTTTCCCGCAAGTGTTCACTCCCGCGCGAGGGTTAGGAACTGCTACTCAATGGCAACATCTTTCCAACAAAAGATTGAAGGATGCAGAGGTGTTGCTTCAAAGCAGAAGGTGCCGCTATAGTGGCGCTGTTTATCTGGGCGGATACGCCGTAGAATGCGCCTTGAAATCCGCTATTTGTGTTTTGAAAAATTTGCCGCAGTTGCCAGAAGAACACAGGACGCACAACCTGGAGGTGTTGCTAAGAGCAACCGGGTTGACTTTGCCTGACCGCGTTGTCCATAAATTCGCTGTTGTCAATCGTTGGGCTGTCAATATACGATATTTAACAAAAACGTGGAACGCAAGGGACGCGCGGGAATTCTTAGGAAACGTTAAGGAAATAAAACAATGGATAGGAAGGGAGATATCGACAAGGTAAAGAAGGCAATTACAGAGGGATTGAGAGATTATGCACCGGAAGTCTATGTAGAGCGTTGCCCAGAAACGGGATATTTACATGTTTGGGTAATCTCCGATGCTTTTGAGAAGTATTCAGATATGAAACGGATGAATATCGTTGGAGAAGTGCTGGAGAA
>CAZRLY010000350.1:0-4229 GCA_964601015.1 uncultured bacterium | reverse complement strand
TGTTGCCGATTGATACGAAGGTTTCAAATTCCTTATGTAGCCCTTCAGTCAACCAGTTATGTTTTGCATCGGGGGTTAGTTCTTTCCATTCGAGATGACTAATTGTTCCAGCTTTCTCCATTAAATCAAACTTTTCTTGCCTTGTTGCTTTCCAATCAACAGTGCTGTAGAAAATCCTGTGGTCTTCATATTTGCGGCCTTTTACTAAAAAAGTTACTGCAATGCCTACCATTGCTGCAAGTCCAAAAACGGTATGTTTTTCTCCGATTGGAATACCTTCACGCATTGAATCTTTGCGAACATTGCCTTTTAGGTCAAAAATGTAGATGCGATTGAAATCTTTCGCCAGATTCTTACGCATCCCGTCGAAAGCAATGCCGTCAACAAAACTGCTGTTCGTCACAAACGCCACGATACCCTCGTCGCCGATTCTATCAGAAGCCCAGCGAATTGCCTTGACATAGGGATCGAATAATTTGCTTTTCAGGGTTGCGCTGGAATCTTCGGCATAAGTCTCCGAGACGCGCTTATCCATCACCGGATACTTGCGATTTTTGTTGTTGTCGTTCTCATTCACCTGCGAGGCGTTGTACGGCGGATTCCCGATAATCACAAACATCGGCGTTTGCTTCTGCTTCTCCACCCTTGCCATGTTGTCCTCGGTGAAAAGTAACCGCTGCTGTTCCTCTGCCAAATCGAAGGTATCGACCAAACAGATGCCCTCAAAGGGTTGATAGTTTCCCGTCGATTCAAAATATTCGTGTTCGACGTTCATGGAGGCGATGTAATACGGCAGGAGCATCACTTCGTTGCAATGGAGTTCATGCTGATATTTGTGTGGGAGTGCGGTTTTTCTGAGTTCCTGCATGATGCGCACGATGAAGTTACCAGTCCCAACAAATGGGTCAAAAATGTGTACGCCCTCATCACTGAGCGAGCGACCAAATTCGTTTTGCAGGATGTCCTCCACACTTTTGACCATAAAATCAACAACCGGCTGCGGCGTGTAGACAATGCCGTGCGTGTCGGCTACTCTGACGGAGAACCCCTGAAAGAACCGCTCATAAACGGCGTTGAGAAAGTGCTGTTTTTGGGAGAAGTCGTTGATGTCGGCGGCTCTCCTTTCAATCGCCACGTAAAATCTGTCAAGCCCTTTCAGGAAATCACGTTGGTTGAACGACTTAGAAGTCAGCGCCAAAATAACCTTTTCTATCTCATTGGCGATAGCGTTGTGGTGGGTGAAAAAGGGATTGTCAAAAACCGTGCGAAATATGCGCTCGGTCAAGAGGTGCTGAATCAGCATCTCTTCTACCGCCTGCTCAGAGAGGTTCGGGTTGATGGACTGACGGCACTTGTCCATGAAACCAGCGAACGCTGCGATGAATCGAGCGTTGGTCAAACGCTCCCTCCGGATGAGTTTAACAAGCCCGCTTGCCAATTCGGGAACTACGTCCCTGAACTTCTCAACAGCATCCTCCCACTCCACGTAGTTTGGCGGGCGATACTCGAAGAAAAGTTTGAGTGCGCCGATTAGGACTTCAGGTTGAGTCAAATCCACATCCAGAATTTGCCTGTCACTTTGCCAAAGTACCGCCCGTTCAGGAGTCTGAAATAAAATGTTATTTTTGGGATAACCAGCGTCAAACTTCCGTCGTATCTCCTTTTCTAAATCATCGTGGATATCTTTGGCTTCCCAGAATCCGTGCGGTAAATTGAAATTATCGACAAGCGCACCGTCCACATATATTCGCTTAGTTTGTGAACGTTTAATCCGCCATTCTGCAACCAACGTCCACTCAAACTGGCGGCAACAGGATTCCAGCAAAGCCTGAAAAGCTGCCCTAACTGCGCTTTCATGCGAGACACCAATCGCCCGAAAACGTTCCAATGATTCGTAATACGCCTTGACGGGCTGATGTGTCGGTTTCAAGTTGAGTGTTTGCATAAGTTACCTCCGCTTGTAAGAATGTTTGGCGTGGATTGCCAAATCAGATATTCGATAAATATTCTTTTTAGAAAATCTTTTATGAAGAACTTCGCTCCTCCTTGAGTTTACGGAGATGGTGCCAATACCTCTCAGTTCGTCTCTTCCCCGTAGTCAATCGCCCAGGTGCCGTCAGCGTTGAGCCGGGGGTTTTTACCCCAACATTTCAAGGTATCGTCGGGCGCATTGTATTCTTTCAGGTGTGATATGAGCAGTTCGTGCATTTCTTTGACAACATCTTCGTTGTCTGCGGCTATGTTGTTGGCAGCCATTGGGTCAACGCTCAAGTCGTAAAGTTCGGGAGTGCCATTGGCTCCTACTGGCGCATACCCCCACTTTGTAGTCGTTAAGAAGGGAGTTGTGGCGTTACGTGGTATGGAGCCGGTTTCTTTGGCTCTGATACGACACCCGCTGACTGCAAAATCACGATGGTGTCCGGAACCAGAACGCAACGCATCGGCGAAAGAACGCCCATCAAAAGGTTCGGGTGGCTCTACCTCGGCACCTGCCAGCTCGCAAGCAGTCGGCAAAAAATCCATCGGCTGTGCGAACAGTGGCAAGCTGTTTCCCTTAGGAACGTCAGGCGCAGCCACTAAGAACGGTATGTGTCCGATTTCTGGATAGATGGGCCAATATCGGTCATCATCGTTGCTGATGTTGCTCTTTCCAGTCCTGTTGTGTTCGCCTATTGACATCCCGTGGTCAGTCGTAACAACCACAACCGTGTTTTCCCATAGTTCCACATCGTTGACCTTCTGTAGGATTCTCCCTATCCATCTATCCACGAGTTCCGCTTCCGCCGAGTAATGCGCTCGCAGATTTCGGAGTTCAGCGTCCGTATAGGCATCTGCACATCCGTAATTTGGATGCAGCATCGGTGTTCCGTCGTAATCGGGGGTATATCTCTTGACGAGGTATTCCGGTGGATCCCAGGGTTCGTGTGGGTCAAAAAAGTCTACCCATAAGAAAAATGGACCGGATTCATAGTTTTCCTCTAACCATCGCACGGCAAGCGAGCCAGTTTTCGCTGGAAATGTCTCCGATTCAAAACGCCAATATCTGTTATGCCAACGATGTAGGTCAACCAGTGGGTGTCCTTTGAAAGACGGGTGTAGACGGGTTTTCTCTGGTGGCATTACCGTCTCAATTAGGTCATTTAGGTGCAGCAACGCTTTATCGCCCTCCTGCCCCCGACTCTGAAAAGCTGCGTTGAAACCGGATTGGAAACGGGCGTTAAAGAGATGAGGACAATCGCAGATGAGTTGTGTTGCGTATCCCTTTTGGTTGAGAAGCCTTGCTATGTGATTCTGACCACTTTGGTCAATCGGCTGCCATCCATAGTGCGGCCATCCTAATTTGCCGGTTGCGATGTCCGTCCGGTGCGGAATTGTCGGGAAACTGCCGGTGTAAAATCCTTCCACGGCGGTTGCGCGTTCAGCGGCAAAAGCGTCCAACTCAGGCGTACGAACGGGCATTACCTCAGCGCGGTTGCCGAGATTGTCATAACGAAAAGTGTCAGTGATTATCAAAATTATGTTGCGCATTTGGTTTTCCTCCATAATTAAAAAGAATTTGTGTAATTCGTCCAATTCGTGTAATTTGTGTTGATTCTTAGAGGCTGTGTGAAAAGTGGGTAAAAACCAGGAGACGAAAAACCGAGTTTTTCTTTGCGATAACACAAAGTGGGCTTATAGCAAAATTTTTGGCGTAACGTAGGTGTTTTATTAGTCTCAAAAACTCGGTTTCTTTGCTTTCATCTGACTTCTCACACACGCTCTTAGACTATCGTTGGGTTTCGTGCCTCAGTGAGTCTACCTACTCCATTCAGTTTCAGTTTTTGTCCCGCACCCCGAATTTTATCCGCCCTCACATCAACTTCTCTCGCGCCAATGCTCGTTTGCGGTATGGCTAAAAAACCCTCTGGCAGAATTTCGTTCAGGTTTTCAGCAATATACGTTGTCCACGCACTGTGAAAAGACTCGAAAGGCACAATATCGCTAATCTCTTCGTTCAGGTGGTTTAAAACTGGCACTTTCAACCCTCCTCTATATCCGGTGGGGAATTTCTAAAATTTTTATTGGCTCTTTGCTGTTTTTATATGTTATAATATTTTAACTAAAGTTGCAATTTTTTTCTACAGAAGTAATCAATTAATTTCTTCCTTCCATTGTAATTTGACTTTGGTAGATTAAAAACAGATAGACTGTAGGGGCTACCCTGTGTGGTAGCCGCTTGACAACCACAT
>CAZRLY010000349.1:0-4293 GCA_964601015.1 uncultured bacterium | reverse complement strand
AATGGATTAACCATCATGTTAAACGATGAAATTTACACCGTCGTAGAATTTTTGCACGTCAAGCCTGGCAAGGGTGGGGCGTTTGTGCGAACGAAACTGAAAAAACTCCTTGATGGAAGCGGAATTGACAAAACCTTCCGCTCTGCGGAGAAGATTGAAACGGTTCGCGTAGAAGGGAAGGGGATGGAATATTTGTACGAGGATAATGGTTCATACTACTTCATGGATAACGAAACGTATGACCAATTGGAGTTCCATGAGGAGTTTTTAGGGGAAGACATAATAAAATATCTCAAGGAGAATACCGTAGTTAAGGTCAAATTTCATGGAGATACTCCACTGCTCGTGGAATTGCCCACTTTTGTTGTGCTTCAAATAGTTGAAACTGACCCTGGCGTCAGGGGCGATACAGCGACCGGCGGTTCAAAGCCTGCGAAACTGGAAACCGGCGCGGTCATTCAGGTGCCGCTTTTCGTTCAAAACGGTTCTAATGTTCGGGTTGACACCCGCACAGGAGAATACGTGGAGAGGGTTTAGATAATGAGTGAACAAGAAAAAAAAGAAGAACAACGGGAATCTTCTACAGCAGAGGAACCAAAAGGACAAAACGTTGGGGAGGGTTCAAGCAAGCCCGAACCAACGGGCGAAGCAGTAGCTCAAGAAGCAGTAGCTCAAGAAGAGGAACAACCCGCTATGATGTTGTTGAGGGAAATTGCCCAAATTATGAAAGAGATGAATTTATCGGAGGTTACCTACGAAGAAGAAGGAATTAAACTCAGCCTTAAACATGGTGTGACTGTGCAAGCTACTCCGCAACAGACGCTCACCCAACTGCCAGCGTCCCAAAATGGCACCTTAGTTCCGATAGAAGGTAGTGTAGTAACCGACGAGTTAGTAGCCATCGGCGCGTTTATGCTTGGCATCTTCTACAGCGCCCCGGTTCCCGGCGAAGAACCTTATGTGAAAGTTGGGGATAGGGTGAGCGAAGGCGAACCCCTCTGTGTCATTGTGGTGATGAAGCATTTGAACGAACAAAAAGCGGAATTCGATTGCGAAATCGTCGAAATTCTGGTAGAAGATGCTGAACCAGTACAATACGACACACCGTTATTCAAAGTGAGAAGAACCTCTTAGCCCAAAAGTGTCTCAGTAGGCTCTGCTTTACCGGAGGACGAGGAAATGTACTTCAACAAAATGCTAATAGCAAATCGTGGAGAGATAGCACTCAGAATTATCAGAGCTTGTAGGGAACTCGGTATCAAAACCCTCGCAGTCCATTCCACAGCCGATAGAGATTCGTCGCATGTGAAATATGCTGATGAATCCGCTTGTATTGGTCCACCTGAACCGGAGGAGAGTTATCTCAAAATCCCGAATATTATCTCCGCTGCTGAAATATATGAGGCTGACGCTATCCATCCAGGCGTGGGTTTTTTGGCGGAATCGCCAGAATTTGCTGAAGCGACTGAAGAGCACGGGATAACCTTTATCGGACCTTCTTTGGAGAATATCAGGCTTATGGGGGACAAAGCCAAAGCACGGGAAACGATGTCGAAAAACTTGAAACAAATTCCAGGCAGCCGAAACAGGCGAAAAAAGAAAGCGGTTGTTGAAACCGACGAGGAAGCGCGTGAAATCGCAAACGACTTGGGTTATCCTGTAGCTGTTAAAGCTGTCTACGGCGGGGGCGGAAGGGGTATCCGCTTGGCGAAAAATGAAATGCACCTCGTCAATATTTTTCAGGCAGCAAAAGCGGAAGCCGAAACTGCCTTTGGAAGCGGAGATGTATACATAGAAAAATATATTCAAAACGCCAAACACATAGAAATCCAGCTCTTAGGGGATAAACACGGCAATGTGGTTCACTTAGGGGAGAGGGAATGTTCCATCCAGCGTAAACATCAAAAACTGTTGGAAGAAGCGCCCGCATCATCCATTTCTGATGAATTGCGCGAAAGTATTTGTAAGGACGCTGTAAAAGCGGCAAAATCCATAAAATATTCCAACGCAGGTACGATTGAGTTTCTTGTGGATGCGGAAGGAGATTACTACTTCCTTGAGATGAACACCAGAATTCAAGTAGAACACCCGGTCACAGAGATAATAACGGGTATCGACATTGTAAAAGAACAAATCCGCCTGGCGAAGGGGGAAAAACTTGATTTAGAACAGGAAGATGTGCGATGTTCGGGGCATGCTATTGAGTGCCGCATCAACGCAGAGGACCCATTTAGCGGCTTCGCCCCCTCCCCTGGAAATATAAAAGTTTATCATCCACCAGGCGGGCCGGGCATCCGCATAGACAGCCATGTCCACGCGGGATACAGAGTGCCACCGTATTATGACAGCCTCCTCGCAAAGTTAATAGCTTATGGCAGAAGTCGCGAGGAAGCTATAGTACGCATGCGGCGTGCTTTGGATGAATTTGTTATAGAAGACTTAAAAACTACCATCCCACTCCATAGAAAAATTATGGACGACGAGCGTTTTCTTAACCGGAACGTTTTCACTAACTTTTTGGAGTCATTTGAATATCATGACTAACAACATCAACATCGTCGTAATTCCCACCCCTGAAGTGGTTTCGCATACCGAACTATCAGGCAAACTCGCAGTTGTCGTAGATATTCTTCGCGCAAGCAGCACTATCACCACTGCATTGGCTAACGGCGCACAGTCTGTTATCCCGGTGCTTACGCCAGAGGATGCCTTCAACGCTTATGAGCAAGAAAATACAAATGATGACAGCGTCCTGCTATGTGGCGAAAGACACGGCAAAGCGGTTAAAGGATTTCATCTGGGAAACTCGCCCACCGAATACTTATCCGAAATCGTCTCTGGTAAAAAACTTATTTTCACCACAACCAACGGCACCCGCGCGCTCAACGTTTGCTCTGATGCTGATGAATTGTTGGTCGGAAGTTTTTTGAACAGCGGGGTTTTGTGTGATTACCTTGCGGATGCAAAACGAGACATAATCATTGTGTGTTCGGGCAAACAGGGGAGCATCTGCATAGAAGACATGGTATTTGCAGGTTTGTGCGTTAGCAGGCTAAAACCGCGCACAATGCCCACCGATGCGACAATGATAGCCAGCTTGCTTTACGAACACTACCGAGGAAACATCCCCAAAATGCTGCGTTCCTGCGAACACGGAGCATTTCTCGCCAGCATCGGGCTTGCAGCAGATTTAGATTTTTGCGCTCAACTTGATGTGGTAGAGACTATTCCAATCAGCCGGGGAGGAAAAATTGTCAGACTAATTTAAGGCTTCACGATGAAATCTCGTAGGTCGATTTTCCAAAATCGACTTGACCTACATATTATATAAGGAGAAGTTAGGAAAAGTAACATCCTACCAGCTTACAGATGGAACGTATTATTACTGACTTGGAGCTAAATGAAGCCGAAGGCATAGCTCAAACTGTAGCACAGATGAAAGAGATGGAAGTCCTTACGGGACATGGCGAGTTTAATGAGGCGCCATTTAGCGCGCTTCGCAACGCTGTGCGCGAAAATTTCAACATCACCTGGACGAGTATTACCTCGCCGATGGAAAGATTGTTGTATTCGATTTCGGCAGTCAATCAACCGCGCAGCATCGTCGCAATCGGTATTTTTTGCGGCAACACGTTAATTTGGAACGTTGGTTCAGCCTGCGGGCCGGGCAAATGTTACTCCGCTGAACATTTGGTCGGAGTAGAGATAAAACCTGAGCCAGCGGCTCTCGCACGCGAAAACCTCAATGGCATCGGTATCTTCGATGAGGTTGAAGTATTAGCCGAAGACGGGCACGATGTGCTTGACAGAATAGATTATCCCATTGAACTCTTGTACCTTGACGCAAACGGCGCTTTGCCGGGAACCGATGGGCCGAACACTAAAAAAGTCTATCTGTCCCTGTTGCAGCGCGCTTACGAAAAAATGCCCTCTGGTGCGCTTGCGGTGGCTCATGACACAATCCCGGAGTGGTTTGTACGGGATGCCGGTATATATCTTGACTTTGTGCGTGATAAAGAGCATTTTCGAGAAAGCATATCCGTGGAACCGGATAGGGTAGGTATTGAGGTAAGCGTTAAATGAAGGTGCAGAAACCGAGTTTTTTGGAAAAACTCGGTTTCTATTATCCTACTACTTCATAATTGCTAAATGAATCAGACTCACTAATCAAAATGGCATTTCATAAACTTTAATATTGAAAAATACTAATTTTGAAACAAAGCAATCTGTATTTGACAAATCGACGCGGATGAAGTACAATATTGAAAAGCGGATTAAAATACCACAGGAGGT
>CAZRLY010000348.1:0-4310 GCA_964601015.1 uncultured bacterium | reverse complement strand
GTAGGCACTGACGAAATGACTTACTACAACCCGCTTCTCAACCTACTCAACGCAGTGGGGCGTACCCTCAAGCCGAAGGTTAAGGCGGTGGGGAATCTGGCGGACATGGGAGCCGGGCACCCTGATGTCGGGCTGTTTAGTGCTACGCAGGCGGCAGGGCAAATCCCGGAGCGAGGTGTCGTTGAGGTCAAAAGCACCGCTGCTGACGTGAGCCGAGAGGCGCAGGGTGAACAGGTGGCGAAATATCTGAAGGTATATCGACAGGTTCTCGTCACGAACTACTGGAACTTCGTTTTGATGAGCAACGAGGGAGGTGGTAAGTCGGTCATTCTGGAATCTTACCGGCTGGCTGAAGGCGAGTCCGATTTCTGGCAGAAAGCCGCCCAGCTACACGAACTATCCCAAACCCAGGGCGAACCGTTCCTCGAATACTTGAAGCGAGTCATGTTGCGTCCTGCCTTTCTCAGCCGCCCTCAAGACGTTGCTTGGTTTCTTGCCTCCTACGCCCGCGACGCTTTAGCCCGCATCGCCGATGACACGCTACCCGGGCTCGCCACCATCCGCACCGCTATGGAAGGGGCGTTGGGGCTTACTTTCGAGAGCGAAGAAGGCGACCAATTTTTCCGCTCTACCCTGGTTCAGACGCTTTTTTATGGCATCTTTTCTGCATGGGTGTTGTGGCACAAGGAAGACCCAACTCGCATTGACCGCTTTGATTGGCGTGTTTCCGCCTATCTGTTGCGTGTGCCGGTGATTCAGGTGTTGTTTGAGCAACTCTCCGTTCCCAGCAAGTTGCAGGCACTTGGACTGATTGAGGTGCTGGACTGGGTGGGCAGCGTCCTCAACCGAGTTGACCGAGCCGAGTTCTTCGCCCATTTCTCCGAAGGCGAGGCTGTGCAGTATTTCTACGAGCCATTCCTTGAAGCCTTCTCTCCCAAGCTGCGCAAGGATTTGGGCGTCTGGTATACCCCGCCTGAAGTGGTGACGTACATGGTGGAACGGGTGGATACGGTGTTGCGGGAGGAGTTGGACATCGAAGACGGCTTGGCTAACGAAAATGTATACGTTTTGGACGCATGTTGCGGCACAGGGGCCTACCTTGTGGCTGTGCTGAAGAAAATCGAAAAAATTCACAAAACAAAGGGCATGGCTGCGTTGAGCGGTGCCTACGTCAAGAAGGCAGCCACTGAGCGCGTGCTTGGGTTCGAGATTTTGCCCGCGCCGTTCGTCATTGCCCACCTCCAATTAGGACTGTTTCTGCAAAACCTGAATGCTCCGCTTGACCAAAACGAACAAGCCGGGGTTTATTTGACCAATGCACTGACTGGCTGGAACCTGTCCAACGACGAGACGGAAAAGAATATGTTGCCATTCCCAGAGTTTGAAAAGGAACGTGATGCCGCCGAAGCAGTCAAGCAGGCAAAGCCTATTTTGGTGGTACTTGGCAACCCGCCCTACAATGCTTTCGCTGGCGTGAGTCCAGAAAAGGAGCAGGGGCTGGTGACGCCGTACAAGGAAGGGCTTATCGACGAATGGGGCATCAAAAAGTTCAATTTGGCTGACCTTTATGTGCGCTTTTTTCGGCTTGCCGAGCATCGTATCGCTGAAGTGACGGGCAAGGGAATTGTTTGCTACATATCAAACTTCTCCTACTTGGGTGAACCATCCTTTGTGGTGATGCGGCAGCGATTTTTAGCCCAGTTTGACAAGCTCTGGTTCGACTGCCTCAACGGTGACAGCCGTGAAACGGGCAAGCGCACCCCAGACGGCAAACCGGACCCAAGCGTTTTCTCCACCAAATACAACCGCCCAGGCATTCGGGTAGGCACGGCAATCGGACTCATGGTGCGCACGGGCAACGAAAGCAAAGAACCAATCGTCCGCTTTCGTCACTTCTGGGGCGCGACCAAACGAGCGGATTTGCTTGAAAGTCTCACAGCCAGCATGTTTAATGAGCAGTATGAAATTGCGAAACCCGAAAAAGGCAATCGCTTTTCCTTTCGTCCACTGATTGTAAATAGTGACTATCCAACTTGGCCAAAATTGACTACGTTGTGTGCCGGCTTACCACTTCAAGGAATGGACGAAGATAGAGCTAATGCCTTGATAGATATGGAATCAAAAGAACTGGACGTTCGAATGGAAAAATATTTTAATCCTGAGGTTACGTGGGATGAATTTGCGGCCTTGGGTACTGGGCTTTCCAGAAAAAGTGCTGCTTTTAGTCCAGAAGATGTTAGGCGGAGGGCTCAACAAGAAAGTCAATTTAATCCTGCAAACATTCGTCCTTATCTATTTCGACCTTATGATGTTCGTTCATGTTACTACACTAACGTGCCAAATGTTTGGAAAAGGTGCAGACCGGGATTGCGGGAGCAGAACTGGGAAGGTAATTCCTTCTTGCTCAGTAGGGCAACAAGGGTGTCCAGAAATGAAGGGATTCCAATTCTTTTTACAACAAACTTAATGGCTCGTGACTGTATGAGAGGGCATGCAGTTGCTTTTCCTATCCGTCTGATATCCAAACCCTTGCGGAAACAAATCGTTCAACGAACTACTTTGTTTAGCGATGCTGATATGTCGGAGGTTGCACCAAAAGCTAATCTTTCTCAAACAGCCCGTGCCTATCTTGCCGGCTTGGGCATCACGAACCCCGACGCTGACGCAGAAACGTCCGAATTGCTCTGGATGCACGCCCTCGCGATAGGCTACTCCCCCATTTACCTCGACGAAAATGCAGACGGCATTCGCGTAGATTGGCCTCGCATCCCACTTCCGAACGACAAAGTCCTGCTCATTGCCTCGTCTGCCCTTGGGCGTCAGGTAGCGGCGTTGCTGGACACGGAGAGTGGGGTAGCCGGTGTCACCACAGGGGAAGTTCGGTCAGAACTCCGCATCATCGCCC
The DNA here is from genome assembly GCA_964601015.1 of uncultured bacterium. Classification (GTDB taxonomy): domain Bacteria; phylum Poribacteria; class WGA-4E; order DTYX01; family CAZRLY01; genus CAZRLY01. The sequence continues at coordinate 1,405 of CAZRLY010000348.1, read as the reverse complement.
CTGTGACACGAAAAGGCGGCGGTCAACTCAACCCGGCGGCAGGCGACTTAGCTCTAAACGGGCGTTGGGGCTATTTGCAACGCGGCTACATCACCATGCCCGGCCCAGGCACCTACACCGAGCGGGAGTACACCGCCGATGAACTGAACGCCATTGAAACGGGTGCGAAAAAGTTGAATCTGACGCTTACCCAAGCCCTCAGTCTGTTGGGCAACACCACCTACGACATCTATCTGAACGAGGTGGCTTGTTGGCGCAACGTCCCTGCCAACGTGTGGGCTTACATCATCGGCGGCTATCAGGTACTCAAGAAGTGGCTTTCCTACCGAGAAAAATCGGTACTTGGTCGCGCCCTGAAGCCGGAAGAAGTAATGGGAGTCACGAACATCGCACGCCGCATCGCGTCCATCATCCTGCTACAACCTAAACTGGATGCTAATTATCAAACAGTCAAGTCGTCCACCTACGACTGGCCGCAGTAGATGCGATGGGCGTTTCGATTCGCACCCACCTCATTAGCCACGAATTTTTAGGGAAAAAGGATGAAAAAATAACTTGAAATCTGACATTAAATCCTGTTACAATAATAAAAAAAGGAGTGAAAAAATGATACGTCTAACATCAATAACAATCGGAGTTTCACTATTAATGTTTCTTGTTTTATCTGCTTGGGGAGCACAAATTGACCCAAACAAGACAGACTGGACAGAAGCCGAAAATCTGGCTTTGAATAAACCTGTAAACGTCCCCGAAGAGGGGGCCGACCAAATGAAAGCCGATGCGGTATGGGGGCCGAAGGAGAAAGCGACTGATGACGATAGGGATACCAATAACTGGATGGGTTGGAATGACAACGGCAAAGATAGAGAGGAGATCGGTTGGTGCGAGGTAGATATGGAAGAGGTTATGTGGATTGACACCATCAGGATTTGGCACTACTACGGCGACCAAAGAACCTATCATCATGTCAAGCTTGCCGTTTCTACGACGGGCAAATTTGATGGCGAAGAGGTTGTCATCTTTGATGGCGACAACAAAGCCGCGGGCAAAGCTAAATCGTGGATTGCCGACGTAGCAGATGACAAAGCGGTAAAGTTTGACACCTTTGGCGGTGGAGAATACGAGGAAACCCCAGGCGGCAGACTTGACCATTTTATCCCTGTTAAAGCGCGATACGTCCGCGATTGGGTTCTCGGAAGCACTTCAAATGCTGCGGTGCATTGGGTTGAAATATCAGTGTATTCTTTTCTGGGCGCATCTAACGTGAATTCTTCAGGAAAACTTCCCATATTGTGGGGAAATATCAAATCCAAATGATGCCACTTTTGGGAGTACAATGACTCAGTCATTGCCGAAGATTATGATTGAATCGTTGTACTCCAAAATAGAGCGAAATGAATTTTGT
>CAZRLY010000347.1:0-4352 GCA_964601015.1 uncultured bacterium | reverse complement strand
TCATGAGTTTTCTTTCACTTGTTGTTTTCATAGCACATATAAGGATAACATTTAATTTGGCTTTTGTCAAGTAAAATATCAAACAAATTCAGAATAATAGGAAAATTCGAGCGAGACAGGAGAGAGGGCAAGCCAAAAGACGACGGCAAAGCCAAAAGATGACGGTATAACCGCCATCTTTTCATCTTTTTCTCTCCCACTTCACTTCTTGTCGCGTTAAAAACCGCCGCGCCGTGCGCCGCAGTTTTGCCGCGCCTTGCATTTGTTTTTTGAGCGGGGCATAACAGAGCGGACGGACGGGAGCGGCTGAGACGCAAACACCGCTGGAAGAACACAGAAAAAGCGGGCTACGAACGGGGAGCGGATCGGGGAGGCGGATGCGGTGGAGGGAGGGGTGGGTGGGTGGTACTTCAAACGATAACCAAACTTCCCCGCTTGGCGCGGGAGTGGGACTTTGCCCGAACATAACCCCCCGCGGGCGCAGCGAAGTCAAGCCCGATGGCTCGATGGGTTTGCGGGGATAGTGACTTTTATAGCGCAAGTCAACTTTCGTTTTGGGTGAAGGAACAAAGGGAGTTGGGTTGAACTAACCGAGCTCAACAACTTAGTTTCAACGACACCCAAAACAAAAACTGCTAAAGAGGGGGAAAAATGAGCTTTGAGAAGGGGCGGTACATTGATTTCGCCGAAGGGATAATCTGGCGTATGCAAAGACTTTCCAACTGGTAGTCAGCCCTTTTTCGGCAAAATCTGCCGAAAAAGGCAGAAGTGCGAAGTTCAGCTAAGTCTTTTGGTATCCTTCCCGCTGAAATAAAGGTCAAGAAAAATGCCGTTTTAGGTATTTGTTTTGATTTTTATGTTGACATTATGAGCATAACAAACTATAATTAAAGTGGGTGAAAAAACATGAAAATTCTAACAATAGACACAGAGAAATTAAGAGGTGCTTTGTGGGGCAAACAACCGGTAATTGCGCCTAAATTAGGAATACACCACAACACACTTAGCCGTAAAATAAACCGCGATAAAGGGCTTAGATTGGATGAATTGAACAAAATTGCAATGGCACTCGGTCGAGACACGATGGAATTTCTCAGAGAAGTGGAGACTGAAAAGATGGCTACACCGGGAGGTGAGTAACCATGTCCCAACAGGAATTATCAAGCGAAGTACAGGACATTTTGGCGTTATTCAGAGAGACAAGAGAACAGTTCAGAGAAACAAGAGAGCAGATGGCGGAAACAGACAAAAAAATCGCCAAACTCAGTGAGGAAGTTAGTCGAGTTAATGAAAACGTCGATGCACTCACGGGCAAGTGGGGGAGATTCGTAGAAGGTTTGGTAGCGCCCGGTGCTGTGAGGATATTCAAGGAAAGGGGGATAGAGGTACATCAAACTCACACAAGGATAGAAGCACAAAAGGGTGGGGAATCAATGGAGATAGATGTCCTTGTCGTCAACGATGAATACGCTATTGCTATCAGCGTAAAGAGTACGCTTTCAGTGGATGATGTTAATGAACATCTCTCCAATCTGGCTTCCTTCCGCAAGTTCTTTCCCTACCTTGCAGACAAGAAAATACTGGGCGCTGTCGCTGGAATAGTCATTGATGAAGGCGCGGGCAAATATGCGTATCGGAAAGGATTATTTGTCATTGCTCAATCAGGAGAGACCATCAAGATTTTGAATGATGAAAAGTTCAGACCGAGGGAGTGGTAGGACATGACAACTGCCGTAGTTTGTTGCATATCCCACAATGTGGAGGAGGGATAATCTCCACTTTTCAATCAAAAGTATAGCTACAAACGGCAGAACTACCTGGGCGAACACGACCAACAAGGAAATTGTTTTCCATCCAGACGATGATGTGGTTTATCTGAACTGGAAGGGTATTCTCAACGTATGCACTGAGGTGTTTGAACTGGCATCATCAGGCAATGACGATGCCAGCATTAAAAAAGCCCAATGTGGGCAATAGCAATTTAAAGTATCTCATATTTCAAATTAGAAGTCAAGAAAAATTTGCGAACGTCCGCACCCTGACGAGGGCATGGCTGTCAGGTGTTGCCCCCTCTGGCAGCCTGCGGACTTTTCTATTGTGCAAAAAGAATTGCGAATTTCAAATTTATTGTTGTTATTCACAATACAGTATTGTATAATTATATCAAGGAGGTGACAGTGATGCCCAACAAGTTAGAATACGACACGAAGGTCTCAAACATAACCCTCTTCGCATGGCAATGGGAAGGAATTGATAAAATCGCTTCCCGCATAAAAGCACAAGTTGGGGTTTCCCCCAGTAAAAGCCATCTGATGCGGGAAGCAGTAACAGAATACCTCAAAAAGCACAATCTCGAAGAAGCACTTCAGAAGCGGAAGGTGTAGAAGAAAAGCTCTAAGTCTCAATAAAAAATGCCCCAAACCACCAAGCCGAAAAATGAAAAAAAAACGGAGGTTGAGGCTGCACCAGTATAGTAAAGTAGTGCCTCGCCGTCAAGCATTTTTTTTAGGAGGGCGCTATGCAATGGAAAACGAACGAAATCAGAGCCTTACGAAAAAAAACGGGGTTATCTCAAAGGGAGTTTGCAAAAAAAATCGGTGTTTCCCAAAAAACCGTCTGGTTTTGGGAGTCAGGTAAAAACATTCCTAACGTTAAATATCAGGCAAGATTAACCAGCTTCGCTACAAATTCAAATGTAGTCAAAATTAAAAATGTAGTCGAAAATGAAGATGTAGTCAAAAATGAAGATGTAGTCAAAAATGTTGCCAGCGAGATGGAATGGCAACCAGACGAAATCCTTGCCTTGCGGAAAAAGCTCTCTCTGTCGCAAAGAGAATTTGCGGAAAAGTTGGGAGTGTCTCGAAATCTCATTTGGTATTGGGAATCGGGTCGGAAAAAAACGAGCGAGGCTTCCCTGAAGCGGTTAGCAGAGTTAGCAAAAACGGTTAGCAATTTGGTTAGCAACTCCCCAGAAGCGGTTAGCAAAAATGAGGCTGCGGTTGGCCAACCTGACAGCAAGTCGGTTGGCCAAACAATCATCGCAACGGCCTACGATGAAGCGGTGCCAAAGGACAAAAGTGTTGCCGGGCAAAAGGACAAAAGTGTTGCCGGGCAAAAGGACAAAAGTGTTGCCGGGCAAAAGGGCGAAATTGTAACCACTACCAGGCACGTGATTGGAGAAGTTGAAGAGGTTGACTACCCAGTTGTTGCCGCGCCAACCGATGAACCGACTGATACCGTGCAGCCAGCAGAACAGGTTAATGTCCCATCGAATGTGCCCGCTGGAAATGCTCGCATAGATGCACTGAAGAATACTTTTGAATACTTGGGACACTCTCCCGTCGAGATTACCGTCATAGCACCGCCCCAAGTCCAAAATGACCCCAAAGCGGGTGTCAAAGCATGCGTGATGGTGGACACTGCCGACAAGTTCGTTGCAGTGTGCAATCAATGGGACGGCAAGGCGAACATCTACGTCGGTCTGAACGAGAGAAATCCATCGTTTCAGCCAAGCAGGGCGCATCGGGCAAAGAAGGGTGACATCGTGGCTGTGTCTTTCGTTCCCATCGACATTGACCCAGTGAAACCCGATAGCATGAAGTATCAAGCTACAACGGATGCGGAATTACAAGAAGCGCTTGATGTTGGCCAAACGCTGGTAGCGTGGTTTCAATCGAAAGGATTCAAGGCACCAGGGAAAGCAATGTCGGGCAACGGCTGCCAACTGTGGGCAAGGATACCAGCGTATCATCTGGCACACGAACCCACGCGGGGAAATAGCTTTTGGTGGGAGCTACGGTTAAAGGCGTTTTACGATGAAGTGAGAGCGGCGGTACCACTTCATCTTGCTGACAGGGTTAAGATAGACGACATTCAGGATGTAACCCGCATTTTCAAGGTTATCGGCACAACATCAGTGAAAGGCAACCCAAGCCAACACCCTGCCCGACCACATCGGGAAAGCTGTTGGATAACAGAGCCACCTGTTGGGCAGGTGGACAGCGCATTACGTGATTACATTCTGTCGCTGCCGATTAGCCAAAAGGCTGTTAGCACCCCGACGACTACTGCCCTTAGTCTCCCTACAGCCACGGCACAGAAACCACAGGCTCAGGTGGTTGTTGCGAAACCAAAGCTATCGGATGCTCAAGAGAAAGTGCTGGAAATAGCTTTGAAAGCACCGTATGTGAAGTTGGCAAGGGATAAACTGAATTCGTCTGATGCGTCCTCAAGCGACTGGGCATTTCTCAAGGAACTTGAGAAAGAAGGTATTCGCAATCCCGAAATGCTCACCTGTGCTTTGATGAGGACGAGAGGAACGAAGTTTGATAGAGACCAAAAAGGAAGCTATC
>CAZRLY010000346.1:0-4369 GCA_964601015.1 uncultured bacterium | reverse complement strand
TTGGGGCTGATGAAAGAACCCAAAATATTACCCGGTAATGCTATTTGATATTCATAATGCCCAGTCGATAAAAATGGGAGTGGAGCGGCCGGTCGGCTAATGGCGACTTGTCGGGACATTCAGCGAAAGATAGGGGCGCTATGAGCATGAATATTGAGAACACAAAGCAGAAAATCAAAGAAACAATCGCATCTCTGAAAACAAAGCAAAGCGATTATCGAGTTGAATCTCAAAGACTGGAATCGGAGAGACAAACTCTGCAAGCCGAACTCGGGGAGTTGCAACAAGAAGCAAAAAAAATTCGTGACGAAAAAAATAGAGCAGAGGCGGCGTTCGTCGCGGAGGACGCAGAGGCAGCGATTGACGAGCTCGTCACAAAGAGTGCAGAATGCGATAGAAAGATAGCAACTCTGGAGAAGGGTCTTATAGACAAGCAAAATAAAATTGAAAGATTGGAACGGGAGTATGCAGGATTCTTTGTTGAGAGAGAATATCCCAACCGGCTTCAAGAATTAAAACAGCGCAGGGATTCTGATTTTAAAGAGATGTTGGGGACGCTGAAGGCTTTGCGAAACAACTTTAACAATTTGCAGGCGTTGCGCTCAGAATCGGAGTCCCTACAGAATACGAGAAATGTTCAACTATCCGTATTGGGACGTGTAACCGAGGGCGTTGGACTTTGGGGAATCACGATCCAAACGCAACAGGGGATTGTTGATTTGGGTATGCCCAACAGCTTTGCCGATTTTTTGGAAAAGCTTTCTGGTGTAGAGAGAAATAAAGACAAACTTGTGGTTTAATTTTTTCTGCCAAAACGCAAGGTTATTTTTTTAATCACCTACGCGACGAGTGGCGACGGTTCACCGCTTTCCTGAGCTGCTTGTCGTTTCTTTTCAAGGTCTCAGAGGAGACGGTCAGAATAGGCAAAAAAAATACCCGTACTTTTTGGGAGGAACGGGTATCAATAGCACATTCCCGTCTGGGAGGACGGTGTCGATTGTGTTGTTAGACGCTTTTATTATCGCATGTTTTTCCATAAAAGTCAAGAGTTTTTTTGACCGAACATGCGCAAACATAGTCTATGACTGCATTTGAAGGGAATTATATTTTTATAGGGAATATCATTAGAAAGATGCCAAGCCGCATCGGGGACGCCCGGCAAAAGATGAAGGTCTAACACCGTCATCTTTTCGTGGGCGGGTGTCCACTCCCGCATCCGCCCACCTTGCGGACTTTGTTCGACGGGAGTAAGGAAGTTAAAGGAGAAGCGAAGAGGGGGCATAATGACGAATTACGAAATTGAACAATTTAAAAATGAGATTGATATTGTGGAAGTCATTGGCGATGATTGCACTCTTTCAACCGATGGAAGCCGATTCTGCGGCGCACACTGCACACATCAAAGCAAAAGCCGCATGTCGCTGAAGGTTTACCCACACCAGCAAAGTTTCTTTTGCTTTAGCTGTGACGCAGGGGGAGATGTAGTTTCGTACGTTCAGAGCCGCGATAAGGTTTCATTTATCGAAGCTCTGCGCTGGCTATCAGAAACATATAATGTGCCATTACCGACCTGGACGCCAGAGGAACAACAGAAATGGGAAAAACAAAAAACGGAGAAGGAAATTGTAACCGTCATCTTGCAAGATGCCTTCAAAATCTACCATGACGAGATGTGTGAGGCGCATAGGGATTACTTTCGCCGGCGTGGTTTAATCGATGAGATGATAGACAAGGAACTGCTTGGTTACGCGCCAGATGGTGATAATTTTCTTTTTAGCAAGCTGTATGGCAAATATCAGGCAGAGGATTTACTGAAGTCTGGGCTGTTTGTAAAGTTATCCGGCAGAATCGCCGACGCCTACCAGCGGCGCTACCTTTTCCCATACTGGCATCAAACTAAGATTGTGTACTCCATCGGGAGACTGGATACAAACGATGAAGACGAAATAGCGCAATTGCCCGCATGGAATCGGGGCAAATATAAAAAACACCTCACCCATACCGAGAGACACCCCTATGTGTCGGAAACAATTGCAAATGCCATCTGGAATGCCGATTCCGTTCGGGGGTCCGACGAGGGGATTATCACCGAAGGCATAATTGATGCGCTGCTTGCCAAGCAAGCGGGTTTTTGTGTTGTCTCTCCCGTGACCACGAAGTTTGCAAAAAAGGATATCGAGAGACTTTGTAAACTGGCGAAGACCTGGGATACCGCTTATATTATCAATGACAACGAAGTGAGCGGCGAAGGCGAACGGGGGGCACTGCAAACGGCAGAAGCCATTTTCAAGGATGGTGGCGATGCCAGACTTGTGACCTTGCCACTGCCCGAAGGCGTAGACAAAATTGACCTTGCCGATTATCTTAACGCGCCCGATGACAAACGGGAGTCCCGTATCGATGTACTGCGCAAGTTGATGGATGAGTCGCCCGACTTCATCGAGTGGGAAATCAACGAAGTGGCTGCGCTTCCTGAAAGGCAACGGGCAAAAGCCACACGGGACATTTTTTCTCTTTTGGTTGGTGTTGATGACCTGGAGCTGGAGCGGTATGCCGCGCTGTTGAAAAATAAGGGCTTGGTTATCGGAAAAAGGCTATTTGAAAAAGCTCTAAAGGACGCTAAAAACGCACAGCAAGATACAACTCCAATTGAGGGACCCCAGTTCGAAAACATCTATGAAATGGATGGTTATGATGCCGATAGCGAAAGGCAATTAGGCTACCTGAAGTATGAGTTTCCGCAGAAAAGATTCATCTCAACGTTTATCATCAAACCACAAAATAAACTCTGGATTGACGGCTACGAGGCAATTAACGCTACATTTCTCTCGGAGACACAAGAGATTAAGGACGTAGTAATCGAGCGGAAAGGCTGGAACAGCCCTGATAGTTTCATGTCGGTCATCCCTTCCACCAACATGAACTGGAGCGGAACTGACCGCAAAGATGTTCAAGCAATTATGTCGATAGTGGATAGCTACGACGTGCCAACACAAATCGCTACGAAACAAGTCGGATGGCAGAAGGAGAATATTTGGGTAGCTCCAAATCTAAACATCGGTGAAGACGGGATAATCACCCCAGCAGAGGTATTTTATTACCCAATGGGGGAACATAACGCGATTGACGACATCGTGAGTTACGATGAATGCAACGATAGCCATTTTGCAACATTGCAAGGGCTGGCGGGGAAATTGTTGGAACTGAACGAAACTGATGTCACAATACCCATTGTCGGGTGGTTCCATGGGGCTTTTGCAAAAAGATGGTGGCTTAACCATCCGAACCTTAGACATTTCCCACATGTGAATGTCTCAGGCAGCCGAGGCAGCGGCAAGTCTACCTTAATCGAAATTCTTTGGCGAGTGTTCGGCTGGACTGGGGATGCTTTGATGAACTGTTCAGCAAGCCGTTTCGCATTGCTACGAACCTTCTCGTCGACAAATTCTTTCCCTATCGTTCTCGATGAATATAAACCTTCAAATATGCCCAAAGACCGCATTGCAAATCTACGAGAGTTCATGCGCCAAAGTTATGGTGGAGCTGTAGACCAGAGAGGGCGACCTGACCAGTCCATCGTGGAATACCACCTTACGGCGCCCATCTGTCTGGTCGGCGAGTTGGCTTTCTACGTGTCGGAAGCAGCTGCAATAGAACGGGTTATCCCCGTGCATACTACCATCAACGCTATCAATCCGGAGACAAAGGCGGGGGAACGGCGTTCCGAGTTATGTTACGAATTGCAACAAGTGGACTGGAAGGGCTACCTGCCTCGATACATTCGCCATTTGCTGACCATAGATTTCAACGCTGAATTGGAACATGCCCGCGAGGATGCCGCTCGCTATCTTGGCGATAGGGATGTGCCCAGACGCATCTGGGACAACATCGCGGCGATGATATTTGGACTGAGGCAATATGAAGGTTTTGCCAGCGTGACGGTTGATGACGCCAAGGTAGCCCACGCCGTCCAAACCATAGCGCACTATCTGTGCGGCCCGACTGGCAAACGGGGCAAACTTGCTTTTGAAATGGCACTTGAGCAAATGGCGGTGATGGCAGAAACGGGGCGCTTGCAGTATAACACACACTTTCTAATCAACGAGAATGATGAAGTCTGCTTACGCCTATCCGCTTGCTTGTCTGAATTCCGCAGATTCGCAAGGGAAACAACTTGGACGGGTGAAGTTTTGGACGATAATTCCTACAGGCGTCAAGTTGCAGAAATTCATGATGAAGGACGGCTGGTTGTTGAAACCACCCAAATAATCCGAGGGTGGCAAGGAAATTGGAATAAGAGGGCCAGGGCTGTCATCATTGATGGCAGCGCTTCAGACATTGATTTGTCTGGCTTTTTATTAGCCAAAAG
>CAZRLY010000345.1:0-4417 GCA_964601015.1 uncultured bacterium | reverse complement strand
CCAAACGAAGCCGGACAACCGATGCCGCGAGCGGAGATTATCTTCGATGAACAAGGACTGGGAATCACACGCAACGAAATCTTGTCTCAACTCCGGGGAGGAGAGCCGTCCATCGACATCTCCGCAGCGGGTGGCAGTGGTGTGTTTGTCAACCCGCAGACGTTGGAAGAAGGAGAGGAACGCATCATCGCTGAAAGGTTGAAGGAAATCATTCAGGGCTGAACGTAGGTAGGTTGGGTTGAGCAAAAGCGAAACCCAACATTCCATCTTCTAAGCATCCCTCCGAATGACAGGCAATGTTATCCTGAAGGAGGCACCTGCTCCCACCATACTCTCCACATCTATGTTCCCATTGTGGAGTTCGATAATCTTACGCGTCATAGCCAATCCCAGTCCGGTTCCTCCTTCCTTGTTCCTTGTCGTAAAGTATGCGTCGAAAATTTTGACCATTATCTCTTCTGGGATACCCACACCTGTATCTCTAATAGAAATTACCGCCATATCCCCTGATTCAGCAACAATTCTTTCAGTGGTTACATAAATTTTCCCGCCTCTGGGCATCGCTTGAATGCCGTTTTGAATGATATTGGATATAGCCTTTTGCATTTGCGATTGGTCTATTTTCACATCCTTCAGTTTTTGACAATAAGCCCTCACTACCTTTATTTCGGTTTCAGAGAGTTGCAGAGTGAAGTCTGCAAGGACTTCTTCAATGAAGTCGTCTAAATCAGTTGTTCTGAAGTCCAATTGTGTGGGGCGTGTTAAGTCGAGAAACCCTTCCGTTATTTGACTCAACCGTGTAATTTGGTCTGACATTATCTCCAAACACTCCTGCGCCTCTTCGATGTTTTCGAGAGCTATTTCATCATCAAGTTTTCGTTGCAATTCTGCTTTAGGGACGGGAACAAATTCAGAGAGAGCATATTTAACATTATCCACTGCCAGCCCAAGCGTATTGAGCGGGTTTTTAATCTCATGCGCTACGCCCCTCGCCATGTCACCCAAAGCCTCGATTCGCTCAGTTTGAGTGGTTTTTATCCGCCTGAGCATTTTGTCAATCCCAAACGCCAGTTTGCCAATCACATCGTTCGAGTAGGATTGAGAGGTTCTGACATCCAGGTTTCCATTTTCAGCTTCGGTAACGACTTTCATCAGCCGTTTAACGGGGCGGATTACCGTGCTGACGGCCAAAATACTTATCAAAACAGAGAGTGAAAAACTTACTAACAAAACATATCCGAGATGCCGTAAGCGCATATCATCAATAAGCTGTTTGGCTCCAGACGCTGAGAAGATTATTCTAATTGCGCCAAGGTAGAATGTTGTCATATCGTTAGAGCGACCAAAATTAGCAGTGTAACGAACAAAGGCTTCTATCGCGTATTTATCGTAATATTTTATCGTCCCGCGAACAAGAACTTCACCCTTCAAAATTTTGTCCATAACTTCATCAGTGAACTTATGGATTCCTCCAGTCTCCAAATCAGTTAAACTAGCCAAAATAAGTCCATCAGAGTTGATTATTTGTACATCTATCATATCCGCCATTTCTTCTTCTGTCAGTTTTAGAACGGTGAGCTCTTCTCGCAGGGCGCGTTGTAATCTCTGTTCCCTTTTCGCGTCTTCCGATTCATTTGTTTCGATTATACCTTGAATGTTTCTTTCCACTAACCTGGCTACTTTCCTAATATTAGCTCCGGTCTCGACATTGGCAATGAGGGCTTCCTCTGCTCCCTCTAAAGTTTTTCGGTCATCTATGATAAAGAAGATGCTCATAACCGAGATGGTAAACACATTAACAATGATTACAGTTTTCCATTGCAGTTGCATATTTTATCCCCTGCCGGTCAGAAACCGAGTTTTTTTCGGAAAAACTCGGTTTTTACTATCCTACTGGCTTTCTTGCTTTTTTTCACAGCATCACTCTTCGTACCGCATCCTTCCAACCGGAGCGCAATTGCTCCCGCACATCCACGCTGATATTCGGAGAGAATATCCTATCTGTTTTTCTTAGACTTTCCAGTTCAGACGTATCCTTCCAAACTCCTGTTGCCAATCCAGCCAGAAATGCCGCGCCCAACGCCGTAGTTTCGATGATTAGCGGGCGTTGGACTTCAATATTCAAAATATCCGCTTGAAATTGCATGAGAAAGTTATTAGCCACAGCGCCCCCGTCCACCCTGAGTTGTTTTAAATCAACGCCCGAATCCGCTACCATAGCGTCAACGACATCCGCCGTTTGGTAGGCGATAGATTCCAAAGTTGCCCTTGCGATGTGTTCTTTTGTGGTGCCGCGTGTCAATCCGAAGATAGCCCCGCGCGCGTCGGGGTTCCAATATGGAGCGCCCAAACCTGTGAAAGCTGGTACAAAATATACGCCTGCTGAATCTTTTACTTTGACGGCTAACTCCTCTGTTTCGGCAGCGGAGTCAATGATATTCAACCCGTCGCGCAGCCATTGTACCGCCGCACCCGCTACGAACACACTGCCTTCCAGAGCATAAACCGGTTTGGAGTCCAAACTGCATGCCAGCGTCGTCAGCAATCCGTGACGCGAGTTTACTTTTCGGTCATCCGTGTTAAGCATCAGAAAACAACCCGTCCCATAGGTATTTTTCGCCATCCCTGCTTCAAAACACATCTGTCCAAATAGCGCAGCCTGTTGGTCGCCCGCTATGCCGGCAATAGGGATTCCATCGGGTAAGCTACCAATATTTTTCGTAGAGCCGAATATGTGCGAAGAGGGATAAACTTTCGGTAACATTTTAGCAGGCAGTCGAAATTCCGATAGCAATTCTTCATCCCATTTCAGAGTTTTGATGTTAAAGGACATCGTCCGGGAAGCGTTAGTGTAGTCGGTTGCGTGGATAGTTCCGCCAGTCAGGTTCCACAATAACCATGTGTCGATTGTTCCACAACATAGGTTGCCGGATTCCGCCGCTTCCCTTGTATTTGCGATGTTATTTAGAATCCAAGCGGCTTTAGTAGCTGAAAAATATGGGTCAATTACTAACCCAGTCTTCCCTTTAACAGGGGCTTCCAGCCCTTTTTTACGGAGGGACGCGCAAGCTTCCGTCGTCCGTCTGCACTGCCAAACGATGGCGTTGTAAACTGGTTTGCCACTGTCCTTATCCCAGATGACAGTAGTTTCCCTCTGATTGGTAATGCCTATCGAAGCAATCCGCTTGACATCCACGTTGTTTTGTTCTAAAAGTTTATCTATCAGACTGATGGTGACATCCCAAATCTCTAATGCGTCGTGTTCCACCCAACCCGGTTTTGGATAATGCTGGGTAAACTCACTGTAACAGTTGTGTTCTATTGCGCCGTCTTCGTTTACAAGCAGGACAGTCGTTCCAGTCGTCCCCTGGTCAATTGCGAGAATGTAACTTTTTGCGTTCATAAAAACCTACCATAACGTGAATTCGGGATAAGAATTTGTTCTAAAGATTAGAACACGAATGCCTCGAATTAAGCGAATATCACGAATTAAAAAGAATTCGTGCAATTTGTGTTATCAAATTAAGCGAATATCACGAACTGACGTTACCCTATTGTTTTATAATGCAATATACCATGTAAGACAGGTTACGTCAAGCACAAAAAGGAAATCTCTTTTTCCAGTTATTTATAGAATGCGCAAAAAAACTGCCTTGAATATCAAAATTTTACTTGATTTTAGTGTGCCTTTTCTGGTATTATAAATGTCATTCCTCTGCCGCGGAATTCACGCCCTGAAATACGCGACTTGAAAGAAAGGAGACAATGGCGAGACAGTTGCCCTGCGTCATGTCCAGTGGTTTATTTTCTTGCGGATGCCCATGTAGAGTGGGTGTTCGATGCAAACGGTTTTTGAAACCCTTCTCGCTGTATTTCCAATGGCAATACTTGAAATTAGACTATATGGCGACCAGATTTTATTAAAACACGCTTCGGCTGTTGAGCAAATTACGAATGAAGAGAGGCAGTTAATCAATGATATGTTGGAGACGATGTACGCAGGGGATGGCGTCGGTTTAGCAGCACCGCAGGTTGGTGTTCTCAAGCGTATCATCGTCGTCGACGCTAACCCAGACGATGCTGCGCACAAGCCTACTGTATTGGTCAACCCAACCATCGTCAGTCAGGAAGGGGAGGTTGTCATGGAAGAAGGTTGCCTTAGTTTTCCCGGTATGGCTGGAGAGGTGGAGCGTGCTGCTAAGGTAGTGGTTGAAGGAAAAGACCAATTTGGACAGGAGATCAGGGTTGATGCGGGGGATTTGTTGGCGCGAGTTATTCAACACGAGATAGAACACCTAAATGGAATCCTCTTTATCAACCACTTTAGCAGGCTAAAGCGAAAACTGATGAAGAATCAGTTAAAAAAAATCAGACAGCAAGCGATTACATAGCTTGTGACTTTTAGTTGTGGCAATTA
>CAZRLY010000344.1:0-4572 GCA_964601015.1 uncultured bacterium | reverse complement strand
CAACCGCATTTTGCCTTCCAAAGCTTGAGGGAAAAAGTGTACGGTAGTGAATTAATCCATCATCAACAGTTTCGCTAAAGACTTTTTACCGATAAAGTAAGCCATTGCGAAGAAGATAACAAAAATCAAAATCACTACGCCCACAGTTGCAGCTTTGGCGGCGTATGGCGGTATGTTTAGTATTGGGATATTATTGTCTTCCCATGTAGCCACCAACAGAAAGATGGGGCCCATTAGCAGAAAGATGTCGATAATGAGCGAGAAGATGATAGTCGCCGCGCGTGCTGAAGGGTTTCGTTGCGCAACGCCGACTTCTGCCATCCACGGCAAACTGCCCACGGCCGTATTAATAGAGGCTAACGTTATAGCTGCAATCCCTCCAACGAGCAGCGTCAACAGACAGGCAAAAGTTTCCGGACGCAACAACAACATGGAAATTCCCAGCCAGAATTCGGTATATAACAGTGCGAACAGCGCGCCGAACATTAATTTCGCATGAAACAACATAGAAGGAGAGATGGGCGCTGATTGCAGCAACCACCAAGCGGCACCTTCGCTTTTGAACGCGTTCCAGGTTAGGTGCATGGATATCATCATGCTATACAAAACGATTTGTCCTGTCGTCACCACCAACGCCACTGAAGTTTTTGAACCGCTCGCTTTTTCTCCCCTGAAACCAACTATCGTCACAAGTATTATGACACTGAGCATCACTAACATCATAATCTGTTTCCGATTGCGCAAGAATGCCCATAATTCTTTTTTCATGAACGCTCGCATCCTGCCGCGTGTGAAAGTCAAGGAAGATGTTTTGGATTTTGTTCGCTTGCGTTTGATTTCTATACGCCGAGATATTTCCCAACTGCGATAGTAAATCCGAGTTGCGATGAGAATGGAAAGCAACGGCAGAGAAATGCCAGTTGTTAGTATCAACATCCCCCACCGAAATGTCTCGCCTGAAACACCAGGCAGGAAGCCGGAAAGAAATGCCCCTACCCATATTTGCGGATACCATCTCGCAACAGGCATGCGCAATTTGGCGATAAATTTCACCATCTCTGGAGTCCGTGGCAAACCCCACGTAAAGAAAAGCGCAAGTCCAATACCCATCAGCAACATTGCTATTATACCGACAACCTTCAAAATTAACATCACTTTTCGGGAGGAGAAAAATCGGTAGATAATCATGATGATAGTGCTGATAACTGTGATGAGAATAACTGAGAACAACAATAATGTCGGTAACAACAGAATGTAAAATGGCCATGACGGATGAAAAACCCGCGCTACCGCTACCCAGGGTGGTAGAAGCCAAACAGCCGTGCTGAAAAGATTTGCCGCTACTATAGAAATCAATTTGTAAGCGAATACAGTGGCGCAATTGAGGGGAGATGAGGCTAAAAGCGGGATGTCCGCCCCTTCGTAAAGCAGTCGCATTGACGTTTCCATACCGTCTTTTAGTAACATAAACATGCCGATAGCCATGAAAAAACTGATAAAATGCAACGCCAACGGCCCAGACATGTCGCCGAGTTTATCAGACGCATATTTAAGCGACGCGTTTGCCGCCCAATAAAGCGCAAAGACGAGCGTGCCAAATCCGATGAACTGTCCTATCCATTTGCCGCGCGCTTCGCTGCCGTATCGAATTGAGTTAGCGAATGATTGCAATCCAATTTTCAGAAGAAGTTTTAGTTTTGAGCTTGACATTTTTGCTCCTAAAAGATAACATAATAGTTATGGTGATTGAAATGTACAGAAAAAAAAATACATCCAAATTTTTACTCGCTTCACTCCTACTCCACGTCACAGCATTTCTAATCTTAATGAGAATTGTAATTTCACCGCCGGAATCTCCGCCCTCAATTGACCTTAAACTAATCGGTATACTAAAAATACACATACCGGCGAAAACGCGCCAACCGCCTAAAAACCATCCAAAGGAAACGCCAAAACCCACCGAAAAGACTTTACCGCCTCTCTCGCCCCCTATTCCACCAGCGGATTTTCCCGTGTTCCTCGAATTTACCGCTAATGAGCCGCGCGCTGCGGTATTGGGCAAACCAATTTCAAGAGCAACGGAGAACAATACAAAATTCAACGTTCAGTCTATCACATCCGCACGTCCTGGAATCAGAGCGGGAACTACAACAGCCCCCCATATCCGCACTTTGCGAACCTTCATTTCCGCCAATGTCATACAAAACTACGAGGAGGAGAAGGATATGGAAACACCAGCGGGTATTTTTGACGCTTCGCCATCCGTGCTAAAAAACGGCAGATTACAAAAGAGGGCACGGCTAAGACAAGGCTGGTTAAATGCCACCTATTCCAGTGGAAATACACGTAGCAGCAAAGGTATTTCCAACGGGCGATACAGGCAGATGATGGTAGATTTAGCAATTGGAATCGAAGGAAATGCCAACCAAAAAAAACTTGATGTTGTCCTTCTGATTGATACAACAGGTAGCATGATGGATAATGTCCGTGGGATTAGGGGCTATACGGACGCTTTTATGGAACGTTTGCGCTGGAATAAATTTGATGTTGCTCTGGGTGTTGTCACGTTCTCCGACGGCACTGAAAAACCAAAAGCCAAAGGAGTTACCTCCGATTTCGGAGAATTCAAAAATTGGTTATATCATACTGAATTCACAGGCGGCGGCGACCGAGCGGAAAATGGACTTGACGCTCTGATAACAGCACTGAACGACATTAAATACCGTAGACGAACGCAGAAATTTTTCATCATGGCAAGCGACGGCCCCTTTCACGATGCCGACTACAATGGACGTTCAGAATACAGTCTTGACCAAGTTATTTCAAGACTAAAAGAGAAGAAAGTCCAGGTTGATGTGTTAGGCTTAGATTACCTCCCTATGAAACAACTCGCGTGGGCGACAGGTGGAAAATGGCGTCTCATACCAGGAAAAGGGTATTTAGAAAACATTCAGATGCCTTTGCCGGCAAAAATTTATTCTCAACTGGGCATCCTGTCCACCAACTCTGAATCCCTTGTCGATGTTGGAAAATCAACCTACACAGATGACATCCTTGTCACATTTGAAGA
The DNA here is from genome assembly GCA_964601015.1 of uncultured bacterium. Taxonomy (GTDB): domain Bacteria; phylum Poribacteria; class WGA-4E; order DTYX01; family CAZRLY01; genus CAZRLY01. The sequence goes on along the minus strand of CAZRLY010000344.1, from coordinate 1,502 downwards.
CGAGCAACCCGAATGGGTAACGCTTACCTGGAAAGTCCTGAACCCACACGGTGAAAAATATCTCAGCGATTTTGTGGATAAAAAAATTGTAACGCACGATACCAACAAAATCCGATTCTCTCCCAAAATCGACATCAATGGATTTTCAGGCACGTATACGTTAATCTATAAAATTTCTGATAGTTTAGGAAATAAAAGCATATTGCGACGAACAGTAGATGTCAAATAATACCGGCTCTTGCCCCCTCGCCTTTTTTCATTTTTATCTCTTCTCGCAGAATACCCCTTCTGAATCTTTGAATACTAAGGGGATGAATGCGGTATTTTTTTGTATAATTGTGAAAAGCCAAAAGTGCAGGCTGGAGAGCAGGCGAAGCCTCTCTCCCTACCTTCACTTTTTCGCCCCAAAGCAGAGGCTGCGGGCGTTTTCTCCTTGACAATGAGCACCGTATACTGTATAATATATAGTAAATGAAACGGTATAATTTCTACTTCCCTGAACAACAAATTGAAAACCTTCGTAAGATATCCAAGGATACAGGCATAAGCATGGCTGAACTCATCAGACGTGCTATAGATAACTTAATAAAGGATTATGTATCTAACATTCAAAGCCAAGATAACTACCGACAACAGAACGAAAGCAATTCTCAATAACCTCTGCTTCTCTGCTACTAAGCTGTACAACACAATTAATTACTATCTCCGTAATGAGTGGGCTGCAAGTATCTCAGAATACAAGATGAATTGCACACAGTATAAGAACTATGAGCATCACTTCGGCTATGACTGCTTGCCCTATGGGAAACCCAAGGTACCACTATACGGCGTAAAGAGCATGTTCAAGGACAATCACTGGGCTAAGAATATGTACTCTCAATCGGCTCAAGCTGTAGTCGAAGAAGTTATCAATGCTTACAAATCTTGGTTCGCTTTGCGCAGGAACGGGCATAAAGACGCAAATCCTCCTAAGTTCAGACCAAAAACTAATCTCAGTCCTGTTACATTTAAGGAATCGTCCATCAAATTATCTACCAAGAACAAGCACTCCTTGTTGCGTCTCTCCCTTGGCATCAAGAGAGAAGATAAGTTGAGAACCATAACCGTTAGGGTTAGTCATCATAATCCTCTCCCTGAAGGTGTTCTCAAGAACGTCAAAATTACCTACGATACTGTCACTGGGACTTACTACGCCCATCTGGTATTTGACGTACCTACAACTTCAGAGCAACTTCAGCTTTTCCCGACCAACGTAGTCGCATTTGTCTTGAACGACGGTATACACCCGTTCAAGACAGAGACAGTTGATTTAGGACTTAACAACCTCATCACAGCAACATTCACTGATGGAACTGCCTGTATCATCAGTGGGCGTGAACTCAAAGCCATCAGACGATACTGGCAGAAAGTACGTGCGAAAGTTAAACCGCCATCAGTTACTAAACGGAAGCCATCAAGACGATACAATCAAATCTGTCGCAAAGAATCAAGACAGATACGCC
>CAZRLY010000343.1:0-4635 GCA_964601015.1 uncultured bacterium | reverse complement strand
AATTCCAGACATCAAACTCAATGGTAACCTGCAACGCTTTATTTGCGTATGATTCGATTAAAGAAAATGGAAAATGGTCAAGAGAATTTGAACAGAACATAAATTTGGACATGCGCGGGAAAGTTGGATTAAAAAATTTGCTCGGGCTCAATTTTGGGGTTGTGCGGCGTGGCGAAGACTGGACTTCAGGGGGTGGCACTCCGACATACGCCCTTAATTTACAGGGCAAATGCTATAATCTTTCGAGCGGTTATTCTGCACGGATATATAGAGATATTATCAGCTCGCGATTGCACGAAAATTTGAGCCTTTTTTTGCCCGGCTTGCCCGCCTTCAGATTAGCTTATGCTAAACAGGGCACAAGAGATACCCTGAGTGAACACAAGATAAATTCTACAGGGAGTAATATACAGCTTGGGCTGGAAGATGAAATTGGACCATTTTGCATTACGGTCAATCGGAGGGAATATTCTTCAGAGGATTTGGTCAGAGGCCCCGAGTACGACGCAAAGTATGCTGATACCTCTGGGGATGTAGATTTTACATATTTCTACAGGCGGCTATTTTTTCTCAGCGGGCAGTATGGCATGGGGCAACTTCGTACAGAGCGAAAAGCGACAGGAGAGATAAAAAGAAAAATTCAGGATTTCTCCTTAGATTTCCGCATCAGTCCGGTATCCACAATTGCCCTATCTGGGACGACAGTTGGGCGGCAGGAAAAGCGCAACGGCTGGAAACACGAACCTTCCAACGCTTCTTTGACAAATAGACTCCAGTTAATGCTTCAGCCTGTGGAAGGGATTCTCCTGAATGCAACCTATTCTAATAATGATACCTCCAGAGATGAAGAGAGGATTTTCTCTAATGAGACTAAATCGCTATTGCTCAATGTCGAACCGTGGCAAAATTTAGTTTTCTTTGGGAACTTCATGGTTTACGATTCTCAAGGACGAGAGAGGAGATTATCTACCTTCAGAAAAAACTCCTTCGATTTGCGCGCAGAACCCATAGAGGGACTACGCATTTCATCCCGTTTGGACTTATCGAAATCAACCAATTTCGTCACCGGGCTTCGCAACGATAGAAATAACATAACAACAAAATTAGAAGCCATGCCGACAAGGAACTTCAGAACTGACATCAGCTATGATTGGCTAAAGTTCAACAGTACATTAAGGGATGTAATCAACGAAGAGACTCAGCATCGGGTGGTGTTCGCTGCTAATTATTACTGCGCTCGTATGCTGAATTTCAACCTCCGGTCAAGCAAGGATATATTTAGCCAGGAAGACGGTACTACCTTTTTAACCTATGGACTCAATTATTTGAGAAACGCGTCCTACATTAATTTTCGCTATAACCGAGTAAATCGCCCCGACAGAAATACCTCGTCGCTGGAAAAACGACGGACAACGCGTACCCTCACAGTTGAGTTTGGTCAGAAGATTGGGCGAGATACTAATTTGCGTTTGAGTTGTGAAAGTCGGAAAGATACGAAGAGAATTTCATTCTGTGTGAATATTCGGTTTTAACTTGTATTCTGATACTGTTGGCGAAATCATACTGTAAAGTTAAAAGCCCACCACAGAGACGCAGAGAATGCAGAGCTCTCCTCTGTGAAACTCAGCGAACTCAGCGTCTCTGCGGTAAGGTATCTAATTCGCCAACAGTATGGTATTCTGTACTTAAAACCTATCCTAAAAGTCATAATCTGTAGTGTCGTTCCTCTGTCCCGACATGGCGGTACGGAGTTTGTTTTCGTCGCTAACAAGGAATTGCGATGAAAACGAAAACTTATACAACCGACGCTACATTTTTAGGATAGGCATTAAAAGAAAAAGAAAACAGAAATTTTCAGAAGTTTTATTGACATAAAGATAAAAATGTGATACCATAATTTGGTTGATTTACAAAAGTGGTAGCAGAAGCTACCAAATTTTACTAATTGCATTGAAAGGAGATTTCTCATGAAAACGTTACAAACCATCCTCATCATTCTGTTTCTCGGAATGGGACAGATGGCAGCAATAGCCCGCCCCGACGGATTCCCGCTTACCGGCGCGGCGGCAGGTGACGAGTTCGGCAATTCCGTCTCCATCAGTGGTGACTACGCCATCGTTGGGGCTAATAAGGAGGATCCTACAGGGATAAGCAATGCGGGCTCGGCGTATATCTTCTATCGCAACGAGGGCAGTACTGATAATTGGGGGCAGCAGGCAAAACTCACCGCCAGCGACGCGGCGTCATCTAATGAGTTCGGATATTCCGTTTCCATCAGCGGTGATGCCGCCATCGTTGGGGCTTATCGGAATAGTCATGCTGGGGAAAGCAAGGCAGGCGCTGCGTATATTTTCGAGAAGCCAGCGGGAGGTTGGAAAAATATGCAGGAAACAGTCAAACTCACCGCCAGCACCCCGGCGGAAAATGCCTATTTCGGATATTCCGTTTCCATCAGCGGTGATACCGCTATCGTTGGAGCTAATCGTGAAGATAGTTACACTGGCTCGGCGTATATCTTCGAAAAGCCAGGGGCGGTTTGGGAAGACATGCCGGAGACTGCCACACTCACCGCCAGCGACAAGGCGGCAAATGACGAGTTCGGGCGATCCGTTTCCATCAACGGAGACTACGCTATCGTTGGGGCTCCATACGACGATAATTTAGGCTCAACCTATTCCTTTTTACGCGGTGACTCGTCCTGGATTCAGAAGGAGAAAGTCACTGCCACCAACCCGGGAGCAGGTGACGAATTTGGAAATTCCGTCTCCATCAGCGGAGACTACGCCATCGTTGGAGCTTATAAGGATGATTCAGCATATATCTATCATTCCATAGAAGATCTGTCCCTTCCCGTCGGGCTGTCTTCCTTCACGGCTACAGTTTCTGGTGATGACATCATCCTCGAATGGCGCACCGAAACGGAAGTGAACAATCTCGGCTTTGCAATCTACCGGAGCGAGCAAATTGATGGCAACTACACTGAGATAGCTTTCGTCAAGGGCGCAGGGGATTCGGTGACGCCGATAGACTATCAGTTCACCGACAAGAAAGAAGAAGAGGGTAAAACCTACTTCTACTACCTTGAGTATATTGACACCACCGGCGAAAAAGATAGATCTAGGATTATCGAGGCTATCGCATCACCTATTCCAAAGGAGTTTCGTTTGCTTCAAAACTTCCCGAATCCATTCAATCCTGATACTTGGCTGCCTTATGAGTTGGCGGAAGATGCTAATGTGACCATTTGCATTTACAACATCCAGGGTAAGCTTGTCCGTCAGTTGAATATAGGGGTACGAGAAGCAGACAGCTACCTAAGCAAGGAAAAAGCCACATATTGGGACGGTAAAGACCAATTCGGAGAGTTTGTTTCCAGCGGACTCTATTTCTACACGCTAAAAGCAGGTACTTTCCACGCTACCCGAAAAATGGTCATTTTGAAATAGGCGCGCTCCGAACACAGAAACTGTGAATTAAGAGAATGGTAAGGGGTAGTAGGCGTCCCTGACGCCGTTGTCGCACACTGCAAAAGTCAGGGACTTCTGCTACCCAGTTAAAAAAAAACGTTAAGTTCACAGGGATGAGTGATGAGTAAAAATGTTAATGTTTACTCTTTACTTTTTTTTCACAAGCTCACAAATTTGATTTGCGTTCAGTACATAAACCCCTCCATTATGGGGCTAATGAAGCACTTTCATCAAAATGAACATTCGTAAAACACAAATGACATATTTTTTTCTCATTTTTTTAGCAGGTGTGACGGCGGTTGGGTGTGTTAAACCCCACGTTTACATACATCCCAGCCCGGGGCTTGATAGAATCAAAAAGATAGCTGTAATGCCGTTTGACAATTTCACAAAAGACGACAAAGCCGGTAAGAAGGTAAGAACCAACTTTGTCATCGAATTCTTGAGAACAGGCAGCTTTAATGTGATGGACATAGGCGAGGTGGACAAAGTTTTACATAGGGCTGGACTCTCGTATAGCGCAAACCAGAACGCTGCTCCTATTATTAATTCGCCAAGAACGGAAGAGGAAACAACTGCTCCTGTACCACTCAGTAAAAAAATAGGGGATACGTTGAATGTCGAGGCGATACTTATTGGCTCTGTTGAAGAATACAGCACCCAAAGAATCGTTGACCGCATCACCCCGGAAGTAAGCATCTCAGCAAGGTTGATAGATGCTGAAACCGGCATCATCATCTGGACAGCCGCTCATATGCGGCAAGGGAGTGCGGGAATGCCGATTCTCGGATGGGGAAAAGTAACCTCTTTGAGTGTGCTATCCCAACGAGTAATTGAAGAGATGGTCAATTCTTTAGCCGAGTACGCTCACTAAGAACCTATCCTAAAAGTCATAATCCGTAGTGTCGTCCCTCTGTCCCGACATGGCGGTACGGAGCCCGCCGCTACATTTTTAGGATAGGCACTAAGTGGTTTGTTCCATGGGGGACTCATACCGAATGAACACAGCCCAAAAGATCATAGCCCTGGCAATGGGAATGTTACTAAGTTTATCAGGATGTTCTGCAAAGGCACCAAGAGGATATTTCAAACCTGGTGTGACTATTTCACAGATAAAGTCTTTAGCGGTGCTTTCCTTTGATAATATCAGCGGGTATCCTGATGCTGG
>CAZRLY010000342.1:0-4638 GCA_964601015.1 uncultured bacterium | reverse complement strand
CTTAGAGGCTGTGTGAAAAGTGGGCAAAAACCAGGAAACGATAAACCGAGTTTTTATTTCCGACAACAAAAAAGCGGGCGATAGCAAGATTTTCAACGTAACAAAGGTATTTTGTCATTCGAAAAAACTCGGTTTCTTTGCCTTTATCGGACTTCTCACACATGCTCTTAGAGAAGGTGGTATTATGAAGATTATCATAACAATATTGAGTATGTTGTTTGTTTTCGCGCAGGGGATTGGGTTCACTTCAGAATTGCCCTTGCGCGTGTCAATATCCAAAAGAATCCCAAAGGTCAACGAAACAGTGTTATTATCGGTACGCACGGATGGAGAGTCAAGCAAAGCGACAATCAACGTGCGTGATGTAGACGGCAAATTGGTCGTTTCCGGCGAAGTTGATGTGGCAAAGGTAAATGACGAGCCATTTTCTTCGGCTATAGAATGGACGCCGAATGCGAACGGAATGTATGTAGTAGAGGGCGTTGCTGGTGAGACGAAAGCCATGCTGGAAGTTCCAGTCGTTACAAACAGTCTGTATTTTGCATTCTATGGGCCCGTAGACGGGTTGAAATATGCCAATATCGCGTTGACAGCATTCCCAAAACAGGCGCATGAACTACACGCTCGCGGCATGTTAGCGCTCAAAAGCATGTCTGGCGTTGGGTATGTCATAAATCTCTTTGATAAGGAGATTGACCCAACAAAAGATGATGTATCAGGGCTTGCCGCCAAATTCACAGCGTTGGCGGACACAATTTATAAAGACTATACCACAATAGGCCCGCTTGATGGTATCTCAATTGACGAATTAGGTTATCTGGATGACAACGACGATATGGTAGAAGCGTTGCGTGCTTATGTTGCTATCTTGAAGAGGGTACGCCAGGATTTCCCTAACCGGTTCATTGCCGTATGGCAATTTGCCGGTTTGACGGCGCGGGAATGCAACGCATTTCGCCACAACACCGATTTGGTGATGATGGAAGTTTACCAGAATTTCTTCCGAGCATGGTATGGGACGCGGCATTTTTATGAGTATATTCAGCAACGGATTGACATGGCACGTACAATGATGGTACTTGACCACTTTGTAATCGGTTTATCCATTACGCGCCATTACGGCAGCGTTATGCCTTCGGAGTTGGAAGCCCAGGTGAGATACATCAGATTGTACGCCCCCGATATGCCAGGCTTGGCGTTTTTCACAACCGGCTACGCTGAAAAAGACATCATAAAACACGCTGATTGGCTCTGCTATCAGTATTACATTCGCCCGGTTGTAGCTACCTGGCCGCAGTCAGATTTGACTTTCTCAGATTATTCTCCCAAAGAGGGAGACGAAGTTGAGATATTTGCCAATATCCACAGCATCGGTGGGATGGATGCTCAAGACGTGAAAGTGAATTTCTACGATGCCGCCCCGGCTCATGGCGGACAACTTATCGGAACGCAGGCGATAGATAAACTGCCAACAGGTTACCCCGTCGCGATGAGAGGCGAAAACGATAAATCGTGGGAGCCGGCAGAAGACTTCAGGGCTAAGGGGTTGGGCATGAAGATAGTGTCTGTGAAATGGCGAGCTAAAGCCGGCGCGCATGAATTTTTTGTAGAAATAGAGCCGTCTGATAAATACACAGTCTTGCAACAACATGATTCAAAAAGGCTGTTCGTAGGGGGAAAGTGAACGGATTGAAGATTGACTCCACCTTTAAGATGTTATGTATAGAACCCAATTTTTTTTGGACGGGAGCGCGTGGAAATGCGCTCCCGCAACTCGGTTTCTGTCCTATTAACTACTTAGCATTCAATATGACAGACACGGTTTCTTCTGGCGTTTGAATAATTTTCTCACAAGCCTCTGCAACATCATTTAGCGCATACTCATGGGTGATAAGCGGTTTCACCTTGATTTTGCCAAGGGCTATAAGTCGTAGCGATTCTTCGAGGTTGCGTTTTGTCGTCCACTGCACAAATACAGGCGGATAATCACGTCCCCTTTCGTATTCTTCATCGTGATAACCCGGCCCCGTGCGAGCGGCACTTCTGACGTCAAGGTTACCCAAAGCAGCGGCAAAACCATGCGAAATGTGACAGCCGCCTACGATGACAATACGTCCCATTTTATGCGTATCGGGCGCTGTTTTCATCGTGCGAACTATCTGGCGAAAGGCCTCTGTGCCGTCGCCGCCAAATGCCATGATGCCGCAATCCATACCGTAGCCTCTTGTGAAATCCTTCGCTATTTCGGCCGGGTCAATTTCATTGACGTTGACGACTACATCGGCACCGCCGGCTTCTTTAGCAATTTCCAATCTCAACGGAAATTTATCTACCCCCATGACATAAGTACCTGATAATTTTGCAAATTGGCAACAGAGTTGTCCTACCGTTCCCAATCCCACCACAACAACATTTTCGCAAATCTCAAGTTGCGCTCGGCGGATAGTATTGAGTGCTGTCGCCGCTAAATGGTTGACTGCGGCCTCCTTATAACTAACGCCGTCGGGGATTGGAACGCAGAGGTTCTTCGGTACGCATGCGTGTGTGGCGTGAAGCGCATATCCGCCACCCATACAGGCTACGCGCATCCCAATGGAAAACTCATCGCAATTTTCGCCCTTGTCTATTACATCCCCTGCGTTTTGGTATCCGAAGGGACGCGGCGTACCCGATGCGTTTGGGTTTGCCCTCCTTGATTTTACCCCGCCAAGCTCCGTACCTGAACTTATCAACGAAGCATGAACTTCTACTAATAACTCGCCCTTTCCGGGGGAAGGAACCAGTCCTTCTCCCAGGGCAATAATTCCTTTTCCATCAATCGTTGCAAATTTTCTCATATACTTTCCTCCCATGTAAATGGTGGCTAAGGATTCAGTCTCCACCGAGTTTTCAAGGTATTGTCATTTGCTAAAAAGTAATGAGTAAAGAGTGAAAAAAAAAAAAAAACGAAAACGAGGAAACGAGATTTTTTTCGCCTCAGAAGGACGGCGAACTTGTTGGCTTTTCTCATCTGCTCACCCGCTCCAAAGCCTCTCCCAGCGTTTCAATTTCGTCATCAAGCACAGTACGCATGTCCAGCAGGACACATTCCTGTTGAATGCGCGTGAATACTGGCGGTTCACTTTCCATCCTGAGCCGTATGCCCAGAGTTTCCGCAGATATGGGCAGTGGTTTCACAGAGACGAGTTTAGTGGGGAGATTTTCTCCCGGCAGAGAACCACCTCCTACCAGCGAATAGCCATCTATGAGTTTGACAACCGCCTTATCCTTTAAACTTTCCGACAGCCTATCGACGAGCATTCGTCCATTTGCTTCAATTTTATCAACCGGAAGCGTCAGCAAACGCAAAGTCGGATTTGTCTGAGTTATCGTATTCACATTCAAGAAAGGCCTTAGTGTCCCTTCCAAAGCCGCCAGCGTCAGCTTTCCAACCCGCAGGATACGGGCTAACGGATTCTTTTTTATCATCTGGATATATTTTTCCCTGCCAACAATTATCCCCGATTGAGGGCCGCTCAACAGTTTATCGCCGCTAAAACAGACGACGTCAGCACCGGCTTTGATACTGTCGGATACCACAGGTTCCTCAGGCAAACCATATTGTGTAATATCCACAAACGCCCCACTGCCTAAGTCATCTACTACTGGAATATCGCATTCTCTGCCAAGTTCTACTAAATCCTGAATCGGCACATCCTGTGTAAAACCTATCATGCGGTAGTTGCTCTGGTGTACGCGCAAGATTGCGCCTGTATTTTCGGTGATAGCTTCCCGGTAGCTTCTTAGATGCGTTTTATTGGTAGTTCCCACCTCCACAAGTTTTGCCCCGCTTCTGTGGATAACCTCGGGGAGTTGAAATGCACCGCCTATCTCTATCAGTTGTCCCCTGGAGACGATGACTTCCTTGCCATCTGCCAAGGCGTGCAATATCAACATCGTAGCAGCAGCGTTGTTATTAGCCACCGTCGCCGCTTCAGCACCGGTCAACATTGTCAATAGTTCCTGTACATGTACATCTCGGCTCCCGCGGTCACCCGTTTTCATATCCACAGCCAAAGTGCAATATCCACTGGCAACGTCTTGAAGTGCTTTTTGCGCTGATTCACTAAGGACTGCCCTCCCTAAGTTTGTGCTCAAAACAATCCCTGTGGCGTTGATAGCACGCTGCAAACTCCGCCTTGCCAGTGTGCCAACACGCTTGATGACTTCAGCAATTACCTTCTCGTCGGGTAAATCAATTTTTTTCAAATCCTCTTCGCTTTCCGATTTGAAAACGCTATTCCTTAAATCCGATTTAATGTCATTGATTGCCTGCATCACCAAACTGCGCGGGTGTGTCTCCAAAATCTTCTTCACCTCGGGGTGCTGTATAATCTTACCCGCGGCAGGCAAATTTTTAAGATATTGCCCTCTAAAATCAGCACCTTTGTTCATCGCTTTTTTGGGAAATAGACTCCCAAATCCTCCTTTCAGTTTACAGACATTTTGGAGCGCAACGATTTTTGCTTAATGCAATGGTTGAGCCATTGCGCTCCAAAACTGCGCAGGGGAAATGCCTATTTTTTTCTCAATCCAAGAAGGCCTCTCTTTTTGGGTTGGGCGGCATGTTTCTTGAGTGCCTCTTTTTCTAATTCATCA
>CAZRLY010000341.1:0-4648 GCA_964601015.1 uncultured bacterium | reverse complement strand
TTAACTCAAAATGTGATAGTTCAAGCTCGAAGCGAAGGCGAAGCAGTTCGTTTGCGCGATAATGTGGCGAAAACAGATTTTTTGCACTCCAAAGTTCTTAGGAGGAATAAGATGTCTGATAAAATAAAAACCGCAATCGTGGGTTGTGGTGGTATTGTTTCCGCTCGAATGGCCGGTTACCGTACCATCTGGGAAAAAGGGTTTAAATATTTTGACTTAGTTGCGATGTGTGATTTAGCCGAAGACCGCGCCAGAAGGAGAGCGGATGAAGCTGCTGCATTTCAGGGCGCTAAACCCAAGGTATACACAGATTTCAAAGATATGCTCGACAAAGAGCCTGATTTAACCCTGATAGACATAGCAACTGACCACCGCAGTCATCATGTTATAGCCGTGCCGTCCTTAGAATCCGGCAAGCATGTCATCATTGCAAAGCCTTTGGGAGTTTCTATGCGGGCGTGTAGAGTGATGGTAGAAACTGCGCAAAAAAACGGCAGATTATTGGCGGTAGCGGAAAATGCCCGTCGTTCTCCATCTGAGCGCGCAATAAATTGGGCTGTCAAAACGGGAAGGATTGGACAACCACGCATGTTATTCTGGCACGAAATTGTTGAGCGTTTGGGAACGTGGGCGTGGCGCGACTTCAAGATGGAAGCGGGCGGCGGTTGGGTTTTAGACGGCGGCGTACATTTCGCTGACCTTTTTCGCTATCATCTTGGCGACGCCGACGAAGTATACGCCGTATCAAAACAGTTTGAACCCGTCCGGTATAGTAACCCGCAGGCAAGAGAGGGCGCTGTCGATGTTACGGTAGAAGACACGACGATAGCCATAGTAAAATTTAAGAATGGCACAATCATACAATGGAGCGACTGCCGCGTGGCACGAGAAAAACACTACCATCAACGCATATTGTACGGCAGCGAAGGCTGTATTGAATGGGGAGAAGGACTACGCCATAAAGGCACAACAGTACCGATGAACGAGCTAATCCAACAGTTCATGAGCAGCCTGAACGACGAAGAACGCCAAAGACTCTTCCCAGCGGGAATTACGCATACCTTCGCACTTGAAATAAAAGAGTTAGGCGATGCGCTACTACACGGCGCAACCTTTGAGGTAGACGGTGTCGTCGGACTCAAAGCCGAAGCCATCCCGACGGGGATATACGAATCCTCATGGCTTGGACAAGCCGTCAAGATAAGTCAAATAGAAAATTGTGAGATTGAGAATTACCAGAAGGACATTAATGATAACGCCGGGTTGTAAGTAGTTTTCCAGAAATTTTGTCAACTGTAGAGTTGGTGGTGTAAAGAGTAAATTACTCATTACTCTATCAAAAGTTTGCAGAACTTCTGGAAAGTTAATTGAGTGGTTGAAGATGGACAACGATTCTGAAATAATCCAGAAATGCTTGCAAGGCGATAAAAACGCCTTTGGGCAATTAGTCGAGAAATACAAACGCAGTCTGTATGCGTATGCCCATCAGATGATGCACAGTCACGAAGATGCTGATGATTTGTCCCAAGAGGCTTTCCTGAGAGCTTATGAAAACCTCAACCGATTTAAACTTGGGACGAATTTTCAAGCATGGATTTATCGCATACTGCGCAATCTCTGCATTGACCAGTTGCGCAAAGCAAGCCGTTTTCATCGTGAGTCCATCGAGGATGCCGCCGAATACATTCCCACCCGCAATCCCGGCCCCGATAAAGAGGTTGAAGCCGCAGAACTAAAAGAACATATCCGTGCGGCTATCGACACTTTGCCTGAAGCACAGCGGACGGTGGTTATTTTACGTGAGATGCAGGAACTCAGCCACCGAGAAATCGCCCACATCACTAAAACCAATGAAAAAACCGTCCGCTGGAGGCTTCATCAAGCGCGCAAAAAACTGAGGGAGATGTTAAAGGATTTTTTGTAAAACCGTTTTACTCAAACGTTTTTGTCGTTAATTCGTTTCCTTAGCAACCCGATATTAAAGGCAGGCGAGGTATGATATGTATCAAACAACACGGTTATTTATTAGCCTGGCTCTTGTTGCCATCGTCGGTTGTATCCCCTATTATGCTTCAACTGGACGGCAAGTGGAGGAACCAGCAACTCTCAAGACGGTGACGCTCAAGTACGATGATGGAACTATGGAGGGAAAGAGAAGCATGGCCGGTTCCGGACATGCTATCCTTTTTTCTAAGCCCGTGGGCGAATGGTATCTGACAAAGGTGCATATATATGGAAGTCGTTACGGCTATCCACAAGCGCCAAGAGAGAACTTTAAGATTTATGTCTGCGATATTGACATGAACGTTATAAAAGAGGTGGAAGCACCCTATAGCAGGTTCCAGAGGGGTGTTCGGAGATGGGTTTTCGTAGATATCCCGCGCATAAAAATTCCCGACGAGTTCTATATCTGCGTTAGCTTCAATCCAACTCAGACTAAGGGTGTTTATGTGGGGGTTGATGAGAATATCACGGAGAGTCACTCAAAGAATGCTCTTCCCAGTTCCCATCTGGAAGATATAAGGGGAAAGTTTGACTGGATGATTAGGGCAGTGTTGTCCGGTAATCCAGGCGGCGTTGCAAAATAAGCCCCCGGCAAAAAAGAAAGTGAAAAGTTACCACCTCCGATGGGAGGATATATAATGCGATGTCCTAAAGCCAAGAAGATACTATCCGATTATCTGGATGACAATTTATCCAGCCGAAAACGAATACAACTTGAAGCGCATCTAAGGGATTGTCCAGACTGCGATGCGGAACTGGCGCAACTGCGTTCTTTGAACGCCATGTTACAGGAAGCAGGAAAAGTAGAGGTACCCGAAGAATACTGGGATAACTATTGGAATCGCCTTTCTGTAAAACTCCCACCGATAAAAGCTCCCTCGAATTGGAACCGAGGTATTCTGCGGCTGTTTAGACAACCGATTCCGGCAGTATATGCTCTGCTCGCAGTGTTATTAGTCGGATTGGCAGTATTCTTTTCGGATTCTTATTTGGACAGCCGTAAAGTTAAAAGTCCAGAAGTAGCCATAGCTACTGGCGACTCATACCATTACCAACCGGCAACAGCCGGACGCCCCAGCAGAACTACCACACTACCTGCAAGCTCGCTATCATTAAAAGAAGAGCTTGCGAAAGAGAGGAAGAACGCCGCGGTGACTGAACAACCAGACCGGCTTGAACAGGGAGTCGATGGGATAGAAAGCAAGGAAATGGCGGCTAAACGTGGCGAAATGTTTGATGAGTTGAAAAAGAGCAGTGAGATAGCATACGGAAGGACAAAACTTTCCGCCGAGAAGAGGGAGATTCGAGCTTCTGTAAAAAAGGATGCACCTCGTAAACCGGCAGACACTAAGGTAAAAGGCGCTGGCATTCAACCGGAAATGAATAAGAGGGAAAAATTAGCTATGGATGAGACTGCGGAGATGAGAGGCAGGGCAGAAATCGCCAGCGAGGCATTTTACGAAGCACCGGAGCTTGCACCCGCGGATGAACCTGCGGAGGCGGAAGCGCTGCTAGAAAGGGCTGCCGGGGCCGAAGAAGATGCGGAAAAATTGCAGTATAAGTGGAAATCAGCAAGAGGAGTCCGACATCGCCTATCCGACGCGAGGTACGGAGTTTCAACTTCAGGCGAAAAATATGCAGAACCCTATGGTTTGATTATCCGCGTATTAAAAATTAATCCAGCCAACGCCAAATTAAATATTGCCATCTCAAAGGGAACTGGTGCTGATAATATCTTTCTTTCCGCGCTCAAGAAAGAGAATCCAAAGGCCAATTTGGAGTTTGTGCTCAGTTCAAAGACCAAAACATTTGCAGGAAAGGAAACTTCTCTTACATTCAGAAGCAGCACGCCAGATTATACTTTCCAGTTGAAGGTTTTGCCACCCTCCGATAATCAAAAGGAACACAGGCTGGCCTATTTGAAACATTACTCCACACCAAAACCGGGCGAAACTGTGATATTCGATATTCCCGATGCAGATTCTGATGAAAATAATTTTGTAGTATTAGTAACCAGATGTCAACAACCCCTCCTGATTCGTAGAATCAGAAGGGGCTTGCAGAGGTAATCTGTGAGCCCTAGGTTAGACCAGTCCCCTTCATCCTTGACCTTGATGAAGGAGCAGTTACCTGTTGCATTACACCTTTGGGTGTTCTTCCAGCCTGAAGCTCTGTGGCTTAGTGCTAAACAGTTCTATGGGGTAGGAACAGTGTGCTAAGTGTAAAAACGCAGGATAACAAGGACGAGGAGGAAAGAAGTGAAGGTGAGGTTCCTACACTTTTTCACTCTTTACACGTGGGAGGTTATAGAAAACATAATGCGTGTGTATGTTCTAAACAAAAACGGCGATCCGCTAATGCCTTGAAAAACCGCTTCGCCTCTCCACTTCGTTCCGAGCAAACCAGCGAAAGCGAGACATCTTTTGCGAGATAAAAAAGCGAAAGTTGTCAATCGAAAACCATTCACAATTCAGTTGCTCTGGGATTGCGAGGAAAATGTTCAAGAGGTACGTTGTGGTATTGATAAAGGTTGTAAGGTAACAGGTATTGCTTGTGTAGGCAATGGAGAAATCCTGTATTCTGCCAATATCAAACATAGAAATCCAGTAGCATTGCAACAGAAGGATGGTTCCAAGACATTTGT
>CAZRLY010000340.1:0-4680 GCA_964601015.1 uncultured bacterium | reverse complement strand
ATTACGGGGCTTATGTCAAGCTGGACGGTTTATCCAAGCCGGTAAGAACTGACATGGTTACACCGCTCCGGTGGCGGAAAGGCTTATGCGTTGTTTGACAAGCCGATTCATCCCCCCCCATCATCAAAAGTGGAAAGTAGAAAGTGGAAAGTAGGCTTTTACTTTCCCCTTTCGCCTTTGCCACTTTCAGAGAGGGGGTATTCTCGGCAAAGAAAGGATAAAAAAACTCGTACTTATAGGTGGCAATGCCGCTGGCATGAGCGCTGCTTCCAGAGCAAGACGCACTAACCCAGAGATAGAAATCGTTGTTTTCGAGAAGGGCGGATTTGTGTCTTATGCAGCATGTGGGTTGACTTATCTGATTTCAGGCGTTGTGAAGGATGTTTCCGATTTGATTATCAGGACGCCCGAACAGTTTGCAAAACAGGGAATTTCTGTGTATACACATCGCAAGGTAGCAGAAATTGACCGACGAAAGAGATTAGTTTCGGGTACTGACGAGGCGGGTGACACATTTCAGGAAAGTTACGACAAATTAATCATTGCCACTGGGGGCAGCGCTGCCAAACCGCCTATTGAGGGAATTGACCACAAAAATGTTTTCCGGTTGCGGAACATCGAAGATGCCTTAGCAATTCAAGAATGTATTCGGATGCAACGCCCACGGAAAGCTGTTGTTGTAGGCGGAGGGTTTATCGTGTGCTATCACTAAATGCTTGATAATTTTGGTGTATTGCGGTCATTTGGGAAGAAGAATACCAATAATTCCACCCTCCGGGCGGATAGCAGGCAGCAACTTGGCGTGCTGAATCCCCATCATGAAAAGCCTAAAGTCCCACTACGAGAGGATTATCAAACAATATGTGATAGTACAGTATTGTTTACCAACCAGAAAAGTTATAAGGAGGTGAATTCCTGGTTCTTGTAAAATGCTGAGAAAAGGAGAGAAACGCACAGAAAAAAAGAACCAGGTTGTGAGCCAACAAGAAAACTTCGCAGAAAGACGCCAATTCCCACGATTTCCCGTTCAGTGGAAATTAAAATATCGTGTGCTATCTCCAGATTTATTTGATAGTGAACCCTTAGAGACAACCACGTTAGATGTAGGTAGTGGTGGACTTGGCTTTGTTGCTCTGTCGCCATTAAAAATAGGCCGATTATGTACGTTTGCCCTGTATCCGCCTATCTCACACACTCCGTTCATAGCCGTCGCTCGAATTCGATGGCAGAGAACATTTGAGAACCAGCTTATCACAGGAGCGCAATGGGTTTGCTGGGCAAATGAACCGGATAAGGAACTAATCATGCGTCACGCCAAGACAATGAAGCAATCTCAGGATGAGCCATCGAAAGCGACGGTGTGGCTATGACAAAGAAATTGGCTACTGAATATTGTAAAAACCTTTACGTCGTCAGCTTTTGAAGCCGCAGATAGGATGCGCCCATAAATTTTGGACTGCGAAAAATCTGTTTTCGCAAAACTTTTGAAAAATGAACCGTTACGACAACCTTGCATCAACGTCAGTAAATTTCCTTCGCCATTTTTTTTCAGCACCAGGTAAAAAGATAGCTGCATGGATTAATAATGTGGGTAACGCTTCGATTCTGGCTTACTCTACTATTGTATCCATCTTCAAGCGTCCCTTTGGCTTTCCGCTCATCCTTAAACAGTTCGACGCCATTGGGGTAAATTCGCTTGCGGTGGTGCTTATCACAGGAGTTTTTACAGGTATGGTATTGGCTCTGCAAGCGTACTACCAACTTGCAGAGTTAGCGGTAGAGGGCATGGCAGGGCGTGTCGTCTGCATTTCCGTTACCAAAGAACTTGGCCCGATTATCACAGCGTTTGTGCTTGCAGGGAGAATCGGTTCAGCAGTTACCGCCGAATTGGGAACCATGAAAGTTACAGAGCAGATAGATGCGATGCAGAGTATGGCTGTCAGCCCTGTAAAGTATCTCGTAGCGCCACGTTTCATAGCCTGCGCTATCATGTTGCCTGTTTTGACTGTTTTTTCAATTCTCTGTGGTTTGATAGGTGGATATGTGACAGTTGTGCATTTATTCGGAATGAATGGCAGCTTTTTTATCAATCAAATACGCAGTTTTCTCTTCCTCAACGACATTTTGATAGGGCTGGTTAAATCCACAATGTTTGGCATGATAATCGCTATTATCGCCTGTTACAAAGGTTTTTCAGTCAGTTCTACGGCGGGCGCTGAAGGTGTAGGAAACGCGACGACAGGAACGGCTGTAATATCGCTCATTTTGGTGCTGGTTGCAAATTTTCTTCTTGACCACTTATTTTATGAAGTTTTGGGATTTTAAGTTAAAAAAATTATGACAGATTATCGTAGGTTGATTTTCAGAAATCAACGCTCTTCCTGTCGAGATATGAATCTCAACCTACATTCAAGATTGTTTTAAATTCATGTAGAGTAAGAAATGTCCGGACAGAGAGGAGACGCTACGCAGTGTTACTCCGTTGTAGCGGACTTTCTCTGTCCGTCCATCTGCCGTTAAGTAAGTTAGAAAAAAGATTTTATAGAACGCTTAAACCCTACACGGAATTAAGAAACGAACCATTAGAAACCAAGTTCTTCGCAAAAACTCAGTTTCTAACATTGTCAAAAAAAGGAGAGGGAAAACACCATGTCAGAAAAAAAACTTGGAGTATTAATTCACGGCGCTGGTTGGGTATCCACCCAGCATATCAAAGCATTTCAAAGCAACCCAAACAGCGAGATAGTCGTCATCTCCAGCAGGCGTCTGGAAAGTTGCAAATTGCGCGCCATGGAATCTGAACTGGAAGACATCGGCTTGTATACAAATTACGAGGAAGCGCTGAAACACGAAGGCGTTGACATCGTTTCCGTCTGCACACCACAGCGTCTCCACGCAGAGAACACGATTGCCGCTGCTGAAGCTGGCAAGCATGTCGTCATCGAAAAACCCATCGCTAACAGCCCTGAAGAGATGCGCGCCATGCTTGATGCGGTGCGCAAAGCGAAAGTGAAAACTGTTGCTAGCTTTGTCCTGCGCTGGAACCCGTTGTTCGAGACGATAAAGGCGATGATAGCTGACGACGCGCTCGGCGATGTGTATTTTGTAGAGACAGACTATCAGCATGACATTGCCAGTTGGTGGACGGGCTATGAGGAAGCGCGGAAGAAGGATAGGGGAGTAAGCGCGCTTTTGGTAGGCGGCTGTCACGCCATTGACGCTATGCGCTGGTTCGCCGCGAAGGGGCAGTTTGAGGCGGCGGATGCAGTAGAAGTCTTTGCCTACTCCGGCGGCTATCGCAAGGGATTGGATAAAGAATATGATTACATCGCCGGTCAATGGCAGGAAGGGAAAGGCGCGTTGGAATACGACGGTTTTGAAATGGCGCTGGTCAAATTCGCCAACGGCGCTCTAGGGAAGGTATCCGTCAACTTCGACTGCATCATGCCTTATGTATTCCCCATTGAAATTTTTGGGGACAAAGGAACTGTCAAGGATAACCGCGTTTGGTCGCACAAATACCCGGGCCAAAAAGACTGGGTGGAAATCCCGACTATCCTCCCCGATAGCGCGGACGTAACTCACCATCCCTTCCAGGGGCAAATTGACCATTTTGTTGAGTGCATCCTGAATGACAAAGAATCCCACGCCAACCTTGAAGACGCCATCAAAAGCCACGAAATAGCTTTCGCCGCATTGCAGTGTTACGAAACAGGCGCGCCTGTGAAATTGCCGTTGTCGTAGAGCAATTTGTTGTTACATTAGGTAGTTTTCAAAAATAAAGTTAATGTTGCAAACAGTATATTTGCATTGAGACTGTGACTGGTGACTGGTAGTGACCAATCACCAATCACCAATAAGGACATTTTGTGTAAATCCATAATCAAGAATGGGGGAAAAATTTGCGCCCATGTGTACTAAGTGGTTTGTTCCGAAAGTTTGTTTGCTTTTTCGCACACCACTCCTAAAGGAACTCAATTATTTTGCCGATAAAAAAGTATCCACTTGTGGACAGGGGTTCAACCTCTGTCCCAACGAAGTAAAATCCAGTAAGAAAATTAGCAAGTTCCAGAGGAGTGTAAAAATGTTTACGAAAATTGTTTATTGCTTCATGAGTTTTGTTTTAGTGTTCGCGGTCACGACAAATTCAGTCGCAGTTACTGGCGACAGCCAGAACGTCGCATTGATAGGCAGAGCGCTCGCAGAAGGGCCTGTTCACGCCGTTGCCCTCGAAGGCAACTACGCCTACATCTGCGCCGGTTGTGCTTTCGTTATCCTTGATGTTTCTGACCCAACTCAACCTGTCAAAATGGGAAGTCTCGTATTGACCGATTTCGCCAACGATGTCTACATCTCAGAGAACTACGCTTATGTGGCGGATAGTTCCTCTGGGCTACGCATAATAGATATAAGCGACAAGCAGAATCCAAACGAAGCCGGCTCTTACGACACACCAGGCAATGCCAAAAGCGTCTTTGTTTCAGGAAACTACGCTTATGTGGCGGATGGTTTTCATGGCTTACGAGTCGTGAATATAAGCAGCCCGACTTCTCCAAGCGAAGTAGACTTTTATGATACATCAGGCGGTGCAGAAAGCGTCTTTGTCTCAGGAAAATACACATATGTAGAGCATCGACTATATGGATTACGAGTAAATAATGTATGTACCGATGATTCTAA
>CAZRLY010000339.1:0-4722 GCA_964601015.1 uncultured bacterium | reverse complement strand
TTGGTTTTCAAAGTTAGTCGTGGAAGCCAACAAATATTGATTGTTGCCATTACTGATAGAACAGTGGCAACCGCCAAAATGTAAGGAGATAGTAATGAGAAACAAAATTTTCATTTCACTTTTCGTCTGTTTGCTTATAAGCTTTATGTTTGTTATCGCGCCCTTGAGTGAAGCAGCGGTAGGCACATGGGAATATAACTTCGCCGACGTTAAAGGGAACCAATGGGAAAAGGACTGGAAGGTTGTGCATGGCGCATTTGAAGTCAGAGATGAAAGCCTTGCCCAAACGGACCGGTCAGGAGATGACAACAACGCATTTCGCGCCATAGCGCAAACAAAATGGGAAATTGAAGACGGCACTATCGAAGCCAGAGTGATGCATGATGTAGGTGCAGCAGGAACAAATGACGCTCTGTTGTATTATCGGATGAATGATGATGACAATGGTTATGCATCAAGGCTCCAGTTTGACAACTATATCACCGTTGGAAAAATCGAAGGGGGGAAACATGCACATATCAAATATGTGGTTACTCCAGTTGACGCAGATACCTGGTACATAGTAAAGGTTGAATTGAAAGGTAAAAATATCACCGTATTTGTGGATGATAATGAGTTTTTCACCGTCGAAGACGACTTTTCATCAAGAGGACGGGTAGGCTTTGGCATGGCGAGAAGCACTGCCGACGCTTATCTTTCTTGGATTCGTGTTACAGGGGAAGGCGTTCGAGCAACGGCTGTTTCGCCATCTGATAAATTATCGACCACTTGGAGTAAAATCAAAAGCAGCTACTAACAAAATCAAAGTGGTTTGTACCGCTTCCAACAAGGGTTATGGATTGGCGCGCTACGATGCACACCCCTCATTGTGAAATAAGTCGCGTGCAATGCAATAATCAACCTTTGAAAAAAAGCCTCGATAGTTTAATCGAGGCTTTTTTTATTGACTAATAATTCCGTCGGGAAAATTATACCAAATGTTCAGTGTTCTGGCGGCATGTTCTACTTTATCCGATAACACTTGCCTTTGTAACACACAACCACCTTTGTGCCGATGGCAAGGTATTTCTTGAGCTTCTTGTTTTTGGCGAGTAAATCAAAATACTTATCGCTACCGTATTTTATCTCGGTAACTTTCATTTTGTCCTTGTACTCGCTATCAACCCAGAAGTCGTCTTTGAGATAAAAGGTTTTTCTGCCGACGCGCTTAACGGTAGTCTGTTGTTCGTCAGCCCCTTCATATTGCGCGGCTAGGCCATCATTCCTTTTCATCTCACCAAGTTTTTTAGCCCTTTCAACGGCTGGTTTTCCTGCGCTCTTAACCCCCATGCCATATAAATCTGCGGACGAACTCTCCGACAAACTCTCCGGCGATGCTCTCAAATATCGACGGCCGCCTGCTCTCCCGCGCTCCTCACCACGCGACCTTCGAGGGGCGCGCACAGCAACAGTAGGCACTTCGTCCTCTTGCACAAGGAATGACGTATAAGGCGTCATGATGCCATATTTTTTGCTCAGTCGGACGATTTCATCCTTGAGTTCCTTATTAGTTCCATGCAAACGGATTTCATCAATCAGATATGCAACTTTGCGTTGCGCCCATAGACGCGGCAGGAAATCATTTTTTGTCTCGCTTTTGGGGAAGGTAATGTCGTTGGCGAATCTGCGTTTCTTTCCGTTTACTTCGCCGGTGAGCGTGACAGCGGTATCCCCGTATCCGTTGTAGCGTCCAAGTACGACCAATTGCGAACCTCTAAATAAGTCGGGAAGTGTAAGTGGGTAGATTTCTTGGGTTTTCACTTTGCCCGTATCCAGTTTGAGGTTAGCTAAAACGGGGTTGCTGACTTTGGTATAAAACGATGAGACAGCAACTTCGATGTCCTCCTGCGGTTCGACGTACTGGGATGCGCCGCGGTTTCCTTCGGCGAGTTTGTCCAGCAAGTGCGTGTTGACATCATACCCCACGCCGAATACGAAAATGCGGGCGACGCTTTTGTTGGCTTTCTTGATGTTATCGTGGATGTTGTTGATGTTCGTTTCGCCCACGGTGGGTTTCCCATCGGTCAGGAAAACTATCATTCTGGGGCGTTCAGGGGTGGGTTCGTCTTTTAACGCAGTAAGGAGGGCTTCGTTGATGTTCGTGCCGCCCGTGTTTTTTATCGCCTTGATGAACGAGGACGCCTTGTCTCGATTTGCCGATGTCGCTTCGAGCAGTTCATCGGCGAACGTCTCTACCTCGGTGCTGAAGGTGACTATATTAAATCTGTCCTTGTCGTTCAAGCCTTTGACGCAGAAACTCAACGCTTCCTTTGCCTGCTTGATTTTTTTGCCACTCATGCTTCCCGATTTATCCAGCACGAAGATGATGTCTTTATTGATGATGTCGGATTCGTCCACGTCTTGTTTTGGCGATATCAACAACATGAAAAATCCTTCCTCATCGTCCTCGCGCAACGCTATCAAATCTATCCCGAAATCTTTCTTCGAGAGGGTATAGTAACAGATGAAATCTCTGTTTGGCAAGACGCTGGAACCCTCGTATCCAACTTTCGCCTTGTGGTCATTTTTGCGCACGACTTCGGCGTCGAAGGCGGGGCAGTATACGCTCTTGATTGGCTGCTTGCTCTCTATTGAAATGTTGACCGCTACATCTTGAATACGTTTGTTAGAAAATTTCTCAGTGTTCAAAGGATAGCTATACCTGACAATCCCATCATCAAGTTTTAGCGTCTGGGAGTATTCCAGTTGGATTCGCTTTTCGCCGTTTGCGGGGATGGGATATACTCGCGCCTGGAACGCACGCTGCCCAATATATTCCAACAAAGCTGGGTCCTGCGTTCGACGGACAATGTCCTCATAGATTTTCCTTGCCTTACCTTTAGCCAACAATTCCCCGGCTAACCTCTTGCCATCGACGTACATCGCAAAATCTGAGACGCTCGCGTCGTCCGGCAGAGGAAAGATGTAAGTGCCTTCCAAAACAACCCGATTATCGTTGGCGAATACCTGGTCGATTTTGGTGGTGGCGGCCTGATTGTTGATGGTTACGTTGACGTGATGTTGCTTGATATAAACGGGGGTGAAGGGTTGGCGTGGCGGACGCGGGATGATAATTCCCTGCGCGTAGGTTATGCTTGACAAACACAATAGCATAAAAATGGCAGTGAGAATGCTGATGGTTTTCATGAGTATTACCTCCGTTTTTCGTTTAAGATTTGCAAAAAACTTGGTTTCTATTCTGCACATGCTACAAAACGAAATAATAAAAAAAAGGTTTGATTTTAACTTGACATAAAACTGAAGGTGTGATACATTTATTGGGTTAAAACAAGTATATTTCTTGAGGAGTACACAATCCGTAAGTGCGTATTGTGGCGCTCTAGATAAGGAAGTTTGTAGTGAGCCACGTAGCGAAACCCGTAGCGAAATGGCGTTGGAGGCTTGGCGAGCGCTCCACTTCGTTACGTCGGATGAAGCCTCTCCACTTCGTTCCTATGGGCTATCGTTCCGTGCTTGACTACGAGCATACAAGGTAAGTACCATGATGAACACAAAGACTTTTAGAATTTGGTCACTCTTTTTTCCAGTGGTACTAATGTTGTTGGCAAGCGTTACTGTTTGTTTCAGTGACATCTTATTACAAGATGACTTTGAGGGAGGAAACCTGGATAAGGCAAAGTGGATTGGTGCAGGAACATGGAAGATCGAAAAGGACGCTGGAAACCATGTTCTTGATATTCAAGGCGGAGGTGAAGGACTCAGCGTCAGAAATGACTTCACCGATTTCATCATCGAATATGACTTGCAATTGCTCGGTACTACAGGGTATAATGGGGTTATCCTGCGAGCCCAAGACGTAAGTAACTTGTAT
This sequence comes from uncultured bacterium, assembly GCA_964601015.1. GTDB lineage: Bacteria > Poribacteria > WGA-4E > DTYX01 > CAZRLY01 > CAZRLY01. Next base: position 851 of record CAZRLY010000339.1, on the reverse strand, counting down.
ATGCATCAAGTCGCAGGGCCTGGTTCTGCAACACCCAGCAACATTCGGTGGCACACAAAAATTGGGGGAGGTTACGCTGTTTTTCCTGGACAAATTGAATCAGGATTGAAAATTGAGACAGAGGTATGGTATCGCGTCCGGTTCGAACTGGAAGGGGAGAATTTTAAGTGTTATGTGGTCGAAAAAGAGAAAACGCCCGAACCTGAACTAGCATTGTGGCCCGATAAGCTATTAGCCAGCACATGGACAAATAATCAATTTAAAAAGGGAGCTATCGGTTTCAGACAATCCGGTAGCGAATATGCCCAGTTTGACAATATCCTCGTCACGACAATTGGGCATAATGGAACCGCAGTAAGCCCAAAAGATAATTTGATAATAACTTGGGGCTTAATCAAAAACTACCATTAGCAAGGAAGCAATGGTAAATGAAAAACGTAGTAGCAAAATTAAGTCTGAAGGTTTCCGCGCTCTCGGCGGCGAAAACATGCAATAAGATAATATTCTCGTCGTGCCGATAGGTTGGACGCAAGCCGTCCATCCTGAAACTAAACTTGCGACTTCTTGGGGGAAGCTCAAGACTGATTGATTGTAGAAATTCCCCATGAGAGAATTTCCGTGGTTACTAAGAACCTATCCTAAAAGTCTTACCACCTGCCTGGTTGACGGCAGGTCGGCAACTTTGAAAATGGGACGAAAGTGAACGAATGAATTCGTTACTACAACAATATTTCCTTCGTAGTAATGAATTCATTCATTATTTTTAGGATAGGCACTAAGTCAAAAGCGAACAGGAATGGAGGGCATAAAAGTGAAAAGTTTAACTATGTTATGTCTCAGTTTAATCGTCA
>CAZRLY010000338.1:0-4733 GCA_964601015.1 uncultured bacterium | reverse complement strand
GGACTTTAGCTTTTAGCCTCGAATTGATTCGTAGGCTAAAGTTGATGCGTATGGTCACTCCTCTGACAGTTCCATTCGCATCAATTTAAGAAAGTTATCGTGTCATTTGTCCTTCTGATAGCCTTGAACTGAAGTTCAGGCTCAAAGCTGAAGTCGTCTCAAGACGACTAACACTGATTTTAGTCCACTTGAGTGGACTTTAGCTTTTAGCCTCGAATTGATTCGTAGGCTAAAGTTGATGCGTATGGTCACTCCTCTGACAGTTCCTTTTCCTCTTTAATAATCTCATCGGCAGCATTTTTAACCGCCTGCCGCGAGACATCCCTGCGAAGCTTGAGAGAATTCTCAAGGTCAACGAGATGATTTATCCAACCTTCCTTTGAATCATCTTCGCTTTGACCGAAACTGTCAGTTAGAGATAAGCGGATAAATTTAAGACTTTCCTTCTGCACTAACTTCGACTGTTGTTCGTAATCATCAATCCCTTTGTTCAAAAGGATGGATAGTTCTCTTATTTTTTCCATTGTTTTCCTCCCTGCGCATTGTTGCGTAGCAGCTAAATGGTTGATTTCTTAAATTCATATAGGCAAGAAGTGTCCAGACAGAGGGGAGACACTACGCAGTATTACCCCGTCGTAGTGGCGGGACGGAGAGCCGCCGCTACTTTGTCCGTCCATTCTCTATCATCTTCAAGAGCATTTCCACAGCTTTGTCAGCGAATTTTAGGTCATTTATATTCGCATCCATCTCCACCACCTCAATATATTCACGCACATTCTCCTTGATTGCGTCGAACATGGCTCTATCCGCCTCGGGCGACCAAAATATCTCCCCTTCGCTGTCCAGTATGGAGACACCCTTCAAAGGCAACAGAAAAGCAACCGGTCCTTTTGCGGCGTTCGCTTTTTGAGCGAAGATTTTTCCCATCTGTGCGTTTTCCTCCGGCGTAGTGCGCATGAGCGTAACGCTCGGATTCCATTCGTAAAATTGCCGTCCTGCGAATTTTTCGGGGACAGTATCTTTTGGTCCGAAATTTGCCATGTCCACGCAACCGGGTACTATCAGATGCGGAATGCCCGCTTTGCCTGGGGCGTCGAGTCGGGCTTCGCCTGCGGAGAAAACGCCATCGCACATCTCGTCCGCCCACTCAGTTGTTGTGATGTCCAGCACAGCCTCTACCAAACCATCGTCCACCAAACCTTCCATAGTCCTCCCGCCGATGCCCGTCGCGTGGAATACTAACACCTCGTAGCCCTTTTCCGTCAGAGTTTCTCGGCATCTGTCCACGCACTGGGTGGTATTCCCAAACATGGACGCTGTGATGACTGGTTTCTCTTCAGCGGACTTCTCCACCTCAATTTCGACCATTCCGCAGATTGCTCCCGCGGCGCGTGTGAATATCTGTCTGCTGACGCGGTTGATGCCGGCGACATCGACAACTGAAGGTATCATTGTTATATCCCGCGTACCAACGTAAGGTTCGGTGTTGCCGGATGCTGCTGTTGAGATGAGAACCTTCGGGACTCCGATGGGGAGGACTTGCATTCCAGCGGAAATTACGGAACTTCCACCTGTGCCGCCCATGCCGATGATGCCGTCGAACTTGCCTTCGTCGAACAGCCTGCGCACCACCTTACCCGCTCCTTCACTCATTACCTTCATTGCAAAGCCGCGGTCACTTTTCCGAATCGTCTCAATATCACTCCCACCCGCTCTGGCAACTTCGTTACTGTCAACATCAGGTTGAATAAACTTACTTTCGCCAAGCGTAGCTATGTTGACCGCTAAGGTTTTGTGTGCGCGTGCTTCGATAAGTCCTTTCAAAAAGGCGTATTCCTCGCCTTTCGTGTCGTACGCGCCAATTATCAGGATAGTTTTTCCCATGTTTACTCTGCCTCCTTTTTTCAGTCAAAACTCGTTACTAATGCACGGACAGTATATTATACCAAAATATGACAAAGGAATCAAGTGTGCATTAATCAGAAATTCCCCTGCCTTTCCACAGAATATTTTGCTGCTAAAAAACCGAGTTTTTCGGAAAAACTCGGTTTCTATTACCCCAATCTTTTTTGTGGATTGTTATATTTCTGAAGCGGCAGTAGCAAGGACGCGCTGGAAATTGGCGAAAACATTTTCAAGTTTTTCTTCCATCGTATCACCTTCGAGTTTCGCTTCGTAGATAAAGCTACTCTTGTATTGGATGTCGCGCAGTGCATTAGCGAAAGCCCCCCAATCCACCACACCACTAAATGGCATCCAATGTCTCTCGTCAATGCCATCGTAATCGGAGATATGGAGGGTGATGAGCCGTTCGCCCAACTGTTTCACAGTAGCGGGTAGCTCACCGGGATTGGCTGGATGATTGGCATCTAAACAAAAGCCTGCTTGTTCGGGTGGTACATCGGCAAGTAATGTTTGCAACTCATCTGCGGTGTTACCAAGACAGGTACGCGGCAACAGTTCCAGCGCAAGTCGCACACCGGCTGTTTGGGCTTGCTTGCCCAGTATACCGAGACTTGCCTTGCTCTGAGCGATGCGCTGTATGCGTTCGCCCGCTTCGATTGGTTCAGCGCTTGCGTGTAATACCACGATGTCGGCTTCAAGTCGTTCTGCCATAGCAATGGCTTTACCAATTTCCTGAAGCGCAAACTCTTGTCCCCCATCATCAAGACGCGAAATATCCACCTTACTGCTAAATAACGCGTGGACGCTGTTGATATTCACCGGTGTTGCATTGAGTTTCTTGAAAACAGATTCGGTCCAAACAGGATTATCACAATATGGCGCATAGGCGATTTCCACATGCTTCATGCGACTTGCTATGAGTGCTTGGAGATTCTCGTCGGTATCTGGTGTTTCTCCCAAACGTAGCGATACTCCTACTTTGAATAGGTATTCCGTCATTTGATTTCCTTTCTATGTTAAACCATTCACCTGGTTACCCAAATCGCCATTCCACTACCGCCCGGGTCAGCGCCACCTTCGATAATTTGGGCGTTCCTGTCTATTTTGATTGCGTGAACCAGCCCCATTCCGCCATAGCTTGAAAAACTCCTCTTGATGTTATGTCCCATTAATTTGACCGCTTCACAGACGGACGGTGGGATTCGTGCTTGTGTTTCTATGGTTTCGCCCTGGCAATCGAACCGCGCGGCGGAGACTGCTTCTACTGCACTCATTTTATGGTCAATTACGTTCAGGATGCTTTGCAGGACGCCTGTGATGATGCGAGTTCCGCCTGGTGCGCCTGTGACGAATACCGGCAAACCATCTTTTTTGACGATGGTAGGTGCCATGCCAGTGCCGCGGCTTTTACCAGGGAGAATCGAATTTATCCCTCCCGGAAGGGGATTGAAGCAGTTCATACAGTTGTTATAGATGAAACCCAATCCGGGTGTAGTCACACCTGAAGCAGAACCTAACGAGTGTGTCAAAGCGACTGCGTTTCCAGCCTTGTCTATCGTTGAGACGTGTGTGGTGTTGGAAGGTTCTTCAGGTTGCCAGCGGGGGATGGTGATTTTTTCCCCTCGCTTGATTTTCTCCTTCCATTCGCGAGCCAGTTCTTTTGAGATTAACCTTTCCGTTGGTACCTCCACAAACGCCGTGTCAGCAACAAAATTGGTTCTGTCCGTAAAAGCTGCTTTCATTGCCATTGATACCGTGTAGATATATTCGGGGCTGTTGTGTCCCATCTTTGCCACATCATATTCTTCGAGTATGTTGAGTGTCTCGATTACCGTTATTCCGCCTCCCGGAGAGCCATTGGACATGATAACACAGTCGCGATAGGTTGAGCAAAGAGGCTCATAAACGGTTACTTTGTAATCGTTCAAATCCTGTAACGTTACAAATCCGCCGTTTTCTTCCATGTCGGCAGCAATCTTTTCAGCGATTTCGCCTCTGTAAAAAACGTCCGGTCCGCCTTGAGCCAGTTTTTGCAACGTCTCAGCCATCTCCTTATTGACAATTATCGCGCCGCCCGTCTCTGGCACATCACGTACTTTCGTCCACGGAGATGGTTCAGGAGAATTTGTCCACGAATTTGCCTTCGACTGGGTTACTTCAAAACCTTCGCTGGCAAGTTCGATAGCAGGTTCTATCGCTTCTTTCCAGTTGATGGAGCCGTACCTTGTCAAGCCTGCGTAAAGCCCAGCCACAGTACCCGGCGTTGTGATGGATGTATAACCGCGTTCATTGACGTTGCCCTTCAAAGTATATCCGTAGCCACTCGGATTTTCCCGAATAATCAGATTTTCCCACATACCGGGCGTGACTTTTGAACCTACTTTTCCGTGGAAATCAATAATTTGCTCTTCCTCAGTTGCTGCCATGTAGATGTGCATAACGCCAAAACCAGCGATACCACAGTTCGTCCTATCCACAATTCCCTGCGCAAAAGCCGTCGTAACAGCAGCGTCAACAGCATTGCCGCCGTTTTGTAATACTTTAGCGCCCGCCTCGACGGCAAGAGGCTGCGGCGCAACTACCATACCCCCGGAAATTGAGCCTTTTTCGGCTGCACCTAATAGATATTTTTTACTCATAAAACACCAACCTCACATTAGATTCGTCAAACCAATTGCAAAAATTAAACTCGCAACAACTTCCACTGCCGTTTTCACACTGGAACTTTAACATACTTTCTGTTTTATGTCAACGGGAAAATATTTATTGACTTGGTGGGATGTTTTGTTTACCTGTTGGGTTTCACTTTCGTTCAACCCAACCTACAC
>CAZRLY010000337.1:0-4755 GCA_964601015.1 uncultured bacterium | reverse complement strand
TCCTAAAAAGCCTGCTAATCCATAGTGCAAAATCCTAACCGGACATCACTGACTTAGAATACAATAACTCCGAGTTTTTGTCAAGAAATTTATTCGCTCCAAAAATCTCGCAATCCTTCAAATAGCTCTTTTTCGACAGTTGGGCTTTCGTGCAGTTGCATGTTCTATCAAACGTCTGATAAATAATTATAGTTTCGCATTTTTTGGCACGTTGAATAAATCCAAGTCACTGCGATTGACTTTTAGTCGTCTTGAGACGACTTTAGCTTTTAGACTACGAATTGATTCGTAGTCGGTGGTGTCTCTACGCGAAGCGGCACCTCATGGCATAGAATTTGCTCAAAATTGCCATAATCTGAAAGTACGCTTAAATAATCTCTTACATTTGCTCAAGGAAGACAACATTAAGATGAACTCTGGATACTGGATTGACTTGAAACCCCGCATCACATGCGAATTGGCACAGCACAGGTTGGACGCATTGAACGCACTGTTTGACATCGACCAACTACTTTACAAGGCATCTAATCTTGAGGCAGTTGTTGAGAAGATTCCTACCATCATCGGTTCCCTGTTAGATTATCACTACTGTCTGGTCTATCTTTGGAATCCACGGACTACGCAGTTAGAGATAGCATCTGCTAAGGGGTTTGAAGGTTTGCTGCCGCAAAAACCACAGGCAAAAAGCTCATTAGCTAACTTGGTTTTTGAGCGCGGCATGGCGGTGAATATACCTGATTTATCAGATGATGCGCTTTTATCATCTGTACTAAGTAAAGAGGAAAGCTCTACTATTACGCGTTATCCTTTCAATAAGTCGGTCAGTTCTGTTTTAACGATTCCTGTGAAATTGCCCTTTGAAATGGTGGGCATTCTACAGGTAGCCAGCCGGCGCTCAAATCATTTCCAACTGGAGGATGGGCAAATTTTAGCTCTGCTTGCGCGAAAAATAGCCCAGGGCATTAAGCTCCTGCGTCCATTGGAAGCGAGAAGAAGCGTTATGCTAATTGACCCATTGACGGGGTTGTATACTGGAAAGTTCTTCCGACAATTGTTAGGGCGCGAAATTCAATTAGCGAGACGTAGTAAGACTCCACTTTCGCTCTTGTTTGTTGATTTGGACAGGTTTAATGATTTTAACAAAACGTATGGCTACTTTTACGCTGACCAATTTCTCATGGAATTGAGTTCGCTTTTGAAATCGCGTACTCGTGTTGAAGATTTGATTTGCCGAGTTGAGAGCGATAAATTTTTGATAGCCTTGCCCAGAACTAATAAAGAGAGTGCGCAGAATGTGGCGCAACGTTTGAAGTACCTCCTACATCAGCATTCTACTCAAGGGCTACGCCAGTTTCTTATTCCTTCCGATGGAGAAGCGAAAAAAAGACCGGATAACCATTCACTTCTGAAACTGACGGCAACTGTCGGAGTTACATCCTGCCCTGATGATGCCGAAGAGGAGGAAACATTGATTCATTTTGCGGAGGAGGCTTTGAAACTGGGCAAGTCTCAGGGAGGTGACCGCGTCTGCATATTCCCAACAATTGCCACTCCCGAACTCACTTTAGATGTCCAAGGCGCTCACGCTGTCAAATTTGGCTACGATGTTAAACTTTCTCCCCAGTCAACGGAGTTGGATGCCTGGGCTTCCCTGTTGAGCGAGTTTCTATGGGTCAATTTGATATTAGTTACTGAAGCGTTGCAGGCGGAAAGAGCGTCGATAATGATTATTGATGAAGTCAAAAGGGAATTAAGCCTTCAAGTTAGCAAAGGGCTGGACGATTCCACCATGCGACAAACCAAACTTTCGATGGGGACGGGTATTGCTGGCAAAGTAGCGCAGTCGGGAGAACCATGTTTGGTGATTGACATCGAAGAAAGTCCTTTTCGAGGGCATACGGAGGAAAGGGAATATAAAACTAAATCGTTTATATCTGTGCCCATCGGCGAAAGAAACGGAGCGGGTTCCCAACATGGTACGGAAAGCCTCCAGATTGCCGATTCTGACAGCAACATAAATACGCTATCGGACAACACGAACGCCTATTCCAAAGTTATCGGCGTCATTAATCTGTCCGATAAGAGTACAGGTGAGGCCTTTGATGCCGATGATTTTAGACTGGTGATGCGAGCAACTGAAGAGATAGCCTGCCCTTTGCTTCATAAAAAAGTGGGGTATGCCGATGCGGTGGGGAGTGTCTGCCGTATTCTGGACGAGTGCTGGACATTTTGGAAGGGACATTCAGAACATGTGGCTAAATACGCCCGAAAAATCGGCAGTCAACTCCAGTTCCCTGACGAAAAAATTAAACACCTGTGGGAACTTGGGTTGCTACACGATTTGGGAGAAATCGGATTGAGAGCTGCGGTTATTAACAAACCTGGTACGCTTTCTGAAGCCGAATTTGCTGAAGTACAACAACACCCAACCATAGGTGAAAAAATTTGTCAATCTGTGCGTTTTCTCCGCCCGTACATGGAACCGATTCTCCACCACCACGAGCGGCTGGATGCAAGCGGCTATCCCGATGGAAAGCCATCAGAAGCGTTATCCATTTACGCTCGCGTACTCGCTGTGGCTGAATTCTTCGCCGCCTTGACCGAACATCGTCCCTATCGTCCCGCAATGACAATTGAAAAAGCCTTGTCGGAGATGTCTCAATACGCCGGGATTAAACTTGATGAGCGGATTGTGGTGGCTTTGACGGAAGTTGTGCGGCGAGAAGCAACGCATTGCTAACTCACGATAAGGGCTGTGGGGAAACACGGTTTCTATTCACTTGGTTTCGATACGGTTCTTCCCGTCTGCGTGCGGCACGCACAGGCAGGCACTCCGTTCCGAACCTACTCAACCGGCGTTCGCTCCGTTAAGTTGATGCACATGGCGGCAGGTGGACGGACGGAGAAAGTCCGCTACTTACCCTACATGAATTTCAAAATTGACCCACTACGGCAATTCCCATGCCTCCGATAAAATCCGATACTTCAACGATTCCTCCAGAGAATTACACAACACCAACCATGTGACATATTCTTTTGTCTCGCAGGGTTCCAACCCAAACCACGTTCTGGCGTACAGATGAGCGCCGTCATTGACCAAATCCATCGCTTCCAGTCCACCTTGTTGATAGCTTGTAACCAGAATGAATACGTCGTTTGTCTTCGGATTTTCCACGGCAGCCCACCTGCCGCAGTAAAATTCAGTCGTGTATCCACCGCGGCGGCGATGTCTGCGGCGGCGTTCCTGGGCGTCCGTCGAGACGTTTTGCTCGTAGAGCGGCGTGGATTGTTCGTAATGAAGGATGGTGTTTTTGATGGTTCCGCCCGGCTGTAGCCATGCTGCGACGCCACTGCTCGTTCCCATCGGCGCGTCCATTTTGTTTGTACAACGGCTTACCATCGCGAGGAGATTGCTCCCGCCAATTGTAAGATATTCCGTTTCCAGTTTGAGCCATCGGTAATCTTTGTGTCCTACGTCACAGGTCAATTTGTAACCGTGCCAGCGAACCCCGTTTTTGCCTGTTCGAGAGACTTGCTCGCCTGAGAACTTTTCTTTGGCGAAGCGCGTATCGCCAATCCAACCTATCGCCGGATGAATGCCGCCGTACCAAGGGTTCATCCAGAAAAACGGGCGTGCGTTGGGATAAGCTGTCATCAGGTGGTTTACACAGTTGCGTTCCAGAGCGATTATTGAGCCGAAAAATTCAGGGGCTATCTTTAGCTTGACAAATCCGTTGTCAAGGTTGAGTGTTTTTTCTGATTCTCCGAATTTAACGGGCAAGCTGTCCGCTCTACTTTCAACGGGCAAGTTGCCCGTTCTACATTTCACTTCCGAGTCGCCCTTGCCCAAGATGACGATTGGGGAAGGGAATTCCCTTGTTTCAACGTCGGTTTCGAGGGTGAATTTCGCTTCTTCTATGCGCGGTGTCAGGTCAAAGTATGTCAGCGAGATGTCCTGTTCAAAAGGATTGTCGCGATTGACTTGTGTGATTTCCCTTTGCGAAAGCAAAGTTTCCGAACTCCCAAATTCTAATTTGGCGTTCAGAGCTTTGCCCCTGTTATTTGTAACGACTACTTTTGTTGGGGTATCCTGTGTCGTTACAAAGAGCGGTTTATCTTCAAATCCCACCTCTAAAATTGGATGTGCTACGGGCTTGCGAGTTTCGATAACCTTGCTCGGCTGATATAACCAACGCCAGTATTTGCGTACCATCTCCCAATTGCCGCGCCCTGCGACAACGTATATGGGTTTCAGGTCAATATACGATTGCGGGGGAATCTCTGGCAGGTCAAACTGTAAATTTGGCAATCCTCCCCAAAACTCGTTTTCTTCGCAATCCTCCCAAACCATCCCAACAACACAGCCCTTCTCTTCGCAAGCTGACCAGGTTTCCGCATAATCCTCCGGCTTTTTCGAGGCATCGGTTTCCCCTTCTGGAAAACTTCCCCAACCGCCAGTTATCTGGTGAAGCAAACCATTTTTTGTCGGCAAGGTTAGCCTTCCTCCAAGTTGGGCGTGTGAACGCAACCGCAATTTGAATTTCTGTTCAGACATTGAGTTATTGATGACGCGGTGTTCAATTTTTAAAGCCGGACTGCCGGTAAATGTTACTTTCTTTTCAACCACCATTCCCGGGAACATATCAGATGGCGCAATCAAGGTTATAGACGCTTCGCCATCTTTTTCTGCCAGTCGATATTCCTGAAACTCTGCACGCATGAATGCGGCAGGTTCTTAGTCCTGAGTACCTCTAC
>CAZRLY010000336.1:0-4877 GCA_964601015.1 uncultured bacterium | reverse complement strand
CGAACACGCACGTCAACAGGCAAATCTTCCCAATCTGTCCTATGAGCAAATAGAAGAAATGCCCAACAAGCCGTTGCGGTTGACGGTAGCAACTTAGGTTTTTTAGAAATTGTTCAATAGAAATATATGGGAAAATTCTGAATATTGATACTATAAGTAAGTATCAATAATTCTTTGGTATTTTTTTCACGCCCTACAGGGGTGCCAAGCGGGTAAAAGTGCAAGATATTTACTGATACCTACTTACGGAAATCTCTCCGTATAATAACAAGTTAGATTTCCAAGTAACGAAATAAAGATGGAATATAAACATCATGAAGTACGATTTTTTTATCAGTCATGCAAGCGAAGATAAACTGCGCAGCCAACCATGCCACGCAGACGACGACAAATGGCGCGCCTGATGCCTGATGTTAGGCTGCTGAAAGAAGAACTGAATCGGCTATAAGCAGCTTCAGATATATTCTCCCCGTGAGGTAACAAACTATGAAGAATACTAATAATATAAAAACATTGAAAATGACACGTCGCATCCGGGATGCAAACTACGAAAAACTTAGAGGAAAATCTCCTCGTGAGCGAATAACATTTTATCGTGAGAAGGCACGACATTTACATAATGAAATTGAAAATTTGTCTCAGAGGGGTAAAGAATGATACAAAAATATCCATTTAAGCTAAGAGGAACATCAACGAGATGACATTTTCTAATACGGCTCATCCACAAGCACTGACAAATTGTGAATGCGTAATCATTGAAGAAGCCAAGTTAGTTGGTTATTCACTCAACCCAGCACACCCTGTGGGAGGACATAAGGCGAGAGTTTTTCAAAGCGCGCTTGGATTTAATCAAGAAAACTGGCGGGAATTAGAATCGGAAATTAGAGCGAAGTTACCGTGTTATCCGGCTAATAAATTGGATGAGACAGCATTCGGAACAAAGTTCTCAGTGTATCTACCAATTACAGGAGCAAATTTGAGAACAGTTGAGGTGTTGACTGTTTGGCAATATGATAGAGATGTTGATGGAAATGAAAGTGATGTGCCACGTTTAATTACAATTTATGTGACAGGAGAATGAATTATGACAAAGAAAAAAAATGATACTAAAGCCCAACCCTTTGACTGTGTGGTGCTGTTGGAAGCCCTAACGCTACATAGTAGCAACACGAAAGTTCTCCGGCGTGGTAGTCGCGGGGCAATTGTGGAAGCATATACTGAACCATTTGAGGCTTATGATATTGAGTTTGTTGATGAATCAGGAAATATAGTTGGGCTGGCAAGCGCAGTTAAACCTGAACAATTTGAGGTTTATTGGAGACATCACAGGTGTTAGAAATGCAAAAAATAACGGTAAATCTAAGAGAAAACAGTTATCCCATCTACATCGACAAGGGCAATTTGCGCCAGTTAGGAGATATTTTGGCAGAAGTCGGCCTGCTCAAGAAGGTAGCGGTGATTACCCACCCATCAGTAGCCCACATCTACGGAGAGATTGTGCGCGGCAGTTTGAGTTGTGCGGGGTTTGACGCTGAAATGATTGATAACGTACCAGAGGGCGAAGGGAGCAAATCCGTCGAGTGGGCGTACAAACTCTATGAGCCGCTGATAGAACACCAGATGGACAGGAGTTCCGCCATCATCGCATTAGGTGGCGGCGTCATCGGTGATTTGACGGGGTTTGTGGCGGCGACTTACATGCGCGGCGTACCGTTTGTGCAGGTGCCGACGACTTTGCTCGCTCAAGTGGACAGCAGCATCGGCGGCAAGACTGCTGTGAACCACCCAAAAGGCAAAAACCTGATAGGCGCGTTCCATCAGCCCAAAGTCGTCCTAATTGACGTAACAACTTTGAACACGCTTCCCAAACGTGAATTTTTATCCGGGCTGGTTGAGTTAATCAAACACGGCGTCATTATGGACAAACCACTTTTTGAGATGATAGAGGCAAACATTGAGGGCATCCTTGGTCTGGATTTTGACCTGCTTGTGGAGGTTATCGCACAATCTTGTAGGTGCAAAGCCTCTGTCGTGGAAAAGGACGAGAAAGAGGGCGGGTTGCGAGCTATCCTGAACTACGGACATACCTTCGCCCATGCGATAGAAACTCTCACCGATTACACCTATCGACACGGCGAGGCTGTCGCAATCGGGATGGTTTGCGCTTCTCAACTGGCAGTGGATAAAGGGATGATGCGTCAAGAACACCTGTCCCGACAAATCGCCCTGTTGAAAAAAGCAGGTTTGCCGACTGTCTTCCCCGGAATCAACCCGGAAACTGCGCTTCAAACGATGTATTTAGACAAAAAAGTTAAAGGCGGCAAGATTAGATACATTTTGCCTACAGAAATCGGGAAAGTCATAATCACCAGTGACGTTACAAATGATGAAGCACTCAAGGCTATTGAGAAATGTCAAATGTGAAGAGTAAACTACCTTGTCAATCATGAATTGAGGGGGTATCATTTGTAGTGGTAGGTCGGGTATGGTAGGAAACCTACCCGACAATTGGCTCTTTACCAACAATAGAAAGGAATCCGATTTGTCAAACAATATTTTAGTCATCCACGGACCAAATTTGAATTTGTTAGGAAAACGAGAACCAGATGTTTATGGCAGTCAAACGCTCGCAGACATTAACGAACAGTTGAGCGCGTTCGCTGAAGAAAATGGCGCGCAGTTAAAGATTATGCAGTCGAATTCCGAAGGTGAGATAGTCTCCTTCATCGGCGACAACATGGATTGGGCTGACGGCGTCATCATCAATCCGGCTGCCTACACCCACACCAGCGTAGCCATCAGAGATGCTCTGGCCGCCGTCAACTTGCCAGTAATCGAAGTGCATTTGTCAAACGTTTACAAGCGCGAATCCTTCAGACATTTCTCTTACGTTTCCCCCATAGCGGTGGGGCTTATAAGCGGACTCGGTTCGCACGGCTATCTGTTAGCTTTGGAGGCTATGCTGAAAATTTTAACGTAGTACAAGCCCGCAGTGAAGAGAATGCGTAACTAAGGGACACAACGGTTGTTTTAGGGGAATAAATTCTTAGTAAGGAGAGCGTTGGAAAGACACCAAAAATAGAGATTTTGGACTCACAAATGCAGAGACAGCCTGACAAACTGAGAATACTTCGCCGTGCTGAACAATCGGGGAATATTTACATTGTGCCGATGGCGTTGCAACGGTCAAGCCGCCGTATCAGGCTACGATTTCGAGATAACGGCGCCGTGCGCGATGAACTTTTTCGGCAGCTTGCTGTTTTTCCGTTGTCACTCTTGAAATTTTTCACCAACTCTGACCGGGGGCATTTTATGGTAACAGCAAATAGTGCAGAATATGATGGGGCGTCAGGTATTGCAATCTGTGGTATACGCTACTTGGTGGAAAACTATGGAGTTTGCCATGAAGAGTTTGTTCATTTGCTTGACCATTTGTTAGGCTCAAATGGTCAAGGGCGGCGAATGTCCGAGGGAAGCGGCATCACAACAAAAATAGCGGAAATCGGTCAACAAGTTCAGGAGCTTTTTCGTTCGCCTTATTTTGTTAGTGAATATGCTAAAGAAAACGAGCGGGAGTATATAGCTCAAGGCATCCGTTTTTTTCTAACTCAACCTGACGAATTGGCGATATCTGATATTGAGCTTTATCATTTTATCGCAGAGTGTTTTATGAACGAAAATTTTTGGCAGGAGATTTCCTTACCATGAAAGTGATTGAGTGGCTCGAAACTGAAGCCCAATACTGGGCTGTTGTCCAACCGCGCGAACTATTTTACCAAAATACGTTTTTCGAAAGTGACCGATACGAATACGAAGCCTTCATCAGCGGCATCTTGAAAAAGGAGGGGGAAGAGGACATTTTCGCACATGCTTTTGATAAACGTTGGGTCAACTTTGAGGAGGCGAAGCGATGGATGGCTGTTCGGCTTGACCTTTATACTGAAGAGGAAACCGGAGCACAGGAATCCTACGAGGTTCTATAAGTAACGTGGCTCATCGAAAAAAGGAAGGTGTGGGATAATGAAGATGAACTACCGTCTGACAACCATTCGGAAAGCGCAGACCAATTTGCTCAACGAGCTCAGTGCTGCGGAGACGTGGGCAAAAGGGCAAAATCAGGAACCCCGGTTAGAGGAGCAAATAGCTTGGAATGTTAAGGACATGGGACAGGATTTGTTGTTTCTATGGGATTGGATTGTCGAACTGGATTTGCGTCACAATGAGCTTGCCTGCGTCGTCGCAGATTACGATTGGGAAGGACAACAGAGAATCATTGAAGAACTACTGGCTGATTACATTCAATCGGTTGGCGTTTACCTTCGCATTCGGCGACTGAACAATTTTGAGGTGGATGATGGTAATACGGTGAAAAGACTGGAAATGCTACGAAAGAAGGCAGAATGGTGTTTGCATCCGGATGATTCGTTCATGGACACGCCAGAAGTGCAAGAGGCTATAGCGCGGGCAGAAGCTGACTACGCGGCAGGGCGTTTTGACCTTTGGGAGGAAGATGAGGAATGATTTCCCTTCGCATGTGGGAATTCAAACGACAATTAGCCTCTCTACCGGCCGAAGTACAGAGAAGGACGCGAGCGAAATACAAATTGTTTCGGCAAAACCCGCACCACTCGGGCCTTCGTCGCCATCGTTTGACACGTCACCCGCCTTATGAGTCGGTTTCCATCACAATGGATTACCGCGCTGTCTTCAGACCGGGTATACGACAGAAAGACCAAGATGTTTATGTATGGGTTTGGATTGGAACACACAGCGATTTTGACAGGGCGTTTCCATAAGATAATTTATCAACAATAAAAAAAAGGAGAAATAAAAAAAGGAAACAGCAAACGATATCCGCAAAGGATTAACAATCATGT
>CAZRLY010000335.1:0-4910 GCA_964601015.1 uncultured bacterium | reverse complement strand
CGATTCCGCTCTCCATTGCAACCACCTTCATTCCGATGTATTTCGCCGGTTATACTTTGAACATCATGACGCTTGCGGGATTAGCTTTGGGCGTAGGAATGTTGGTAGACAACGCTGTTGTTGTAATAGAAAGTATCTTTCGGCATTTAGAAGAGGGCAAAAGTAGAATTGAGGCAGCAAAACTTGGCGCGTCTGAGGTTGGCACTGCCATAACAGCGTCCACACTGACGACGATGATAGTTTTTCTGCCAATGGTATTTATCAAAGGTATCGCAGGGAAACTCACTCACGGACTTGCTCTCACAATTGCTTGTGCGCTTTTTGCCTCCCTTTTTGTTGCGTTGACCATTGTGCCGATGGTAGCTTCAAAATTATTTAGCCGCCGCACCGGTGAGGACAAAAAGATTGGGAGTGAAAGAAGATTTTGGGGGCGTTTCATGGATGGCTACAGAAACTTCCTTGCCAGTATGCTACGCCATCGTGCATTAGTCATCCTCACCGTAACGTTAGTATTTATTGGAGCAATCGTTTTAGCCTTTTTCATGCCCAGAGAATTCGTCCCGCCTTCGGACACCGAATTTGTAATGTTCAACCTCTCTTTGCCAGTGGGTTCATCTCTTGAGGAACTGACCGGGGTTGCTAACACGATAGAAGATATTATCAAACTGGAAGAAGGGGTTGAAGTGGTAGTGAGCGTTTTAGGCGTCAATGAGATGATGCAAGGTGACCCGGCGGCTCCGGAGGGTGTGAACGAAGCACTTGTGATGGCGCAACTCGAAGAAAAAGGTGAGCGTAAACGTTCCAGCATGGAAATCCAGGAAAGTATACGGAAACATCTGGTATCGCTTTCTCTTGAGGGCGTAGAGTGGGATTTTTACGATATGTCGCGCATGATGACAGGCGGTGGAGCATCACAAAAGCCGATTAACATGAAGATATTTGGGAAGGACTTAGATACGTTAAATCAGATTGCTGAAGATATTAAAACGGCTATCAAGGATGTTCAAGGCGTACGCGACATCGAAAGCTCACTGCAAAAAGCCAAACCAGAATTGCATATTCGGCCTGACCGCATGACTGCTTCACTGCGGGCTTTAAGCGTCGGGCAGATTGCAACGGCGATGCAAACCGCTATGGATGGAAAAGTGGCTACGCGCTATCGAGAAGGAGGAGATGAGATAGATGTGCGGGTGGAATTACAGGACAAAGACACAAAAACTCTTGATGAGATAAAGCAGACGTTTATCACATCGCCGCTGGGAACACAGGTTAGACTCGAAGAGGTGACAAAAATAGAGGAAGCAAGGGGCCCTGTGAAACTCACCAGAGAGAATCGAAAACGCACAATCTCAGTCGGCGCAAATATCTCAGACAGAGATTTGGGTAGCGCAATGAAGGACATCCAGAACACCGTCGATAAAACGGTGAAATTACCGGCGGGATATTTTATAGAATACGGCGGCGAGTTTGAGCAGATGATGGAAACTTTCATAGCTTTGGGTGTCGCTTTAATCTTGGCTATCCTCCTGATGTACATGATAATGGCGGCGTTGTTTGAATCGCTTGTACTCCCGTTCAGCGTCATATTCACTTTGCCTTTAGCCATCATCGGCGTGATTTTGGGCTTGTTCGTCACCGGTACGTCCATATCAATGACATCTTTGATGGGAGTGCTAATTTTGTTCGGCATCGTCGTAAACAACGCCATCGTGCTGGTAGATTATGTAAACCAACTGCGCTCAAGAGGGATGGAACGAAATGAAGCGATAGTACAGGGTGCCTCTATCCGATTTCGACCTATTTTTATCACAGCGTTCACGACAATTCTCGCGCTTGTGCCTATGGCGATAAGTCGTTCAGAAGGCGCAGAAATGCGCGCACCAATGGCTATCTCCGTCATAGGCGGACTTTTAGTTGCCACCATCTTGACTTTGGTTATCGTGCCTGTCGTCTACAGTATACTGGATGACATTTCGCGGCGCGTCCAACGCAAAGCTGTGGAAGTGGTACATGGCGATGAAGGATAACAGATGGTTAATGAGACAAACCGTATGGAAGAGGTGTAGGTTGGGTTGGTCAGAGACAAAGTGATTGCCCAATCAAGTTAATTTTGACCAACCCAACCTACTTAGAAATGAACACGCAACGGAAACCGACGTAATCGCTTGTGTCCGTAGGTTCACTTTTATTGCGGTAGGCGCAACGCAGAAAGTCTGGATATTCGTCATACCATGAGCCGCCGCGTATAACGCGGGGAGTATCGACAGATATGAAATCATAGTTGTTAAATTTCACAGCAGTACCTGGGCCCGTTGGATTGTCCTTAGGGCTGTTTTTGTAGTAGTCGTCGCTGTATTCGTCCGAGCACCATTCTGCTGCGTTGCCAGCCATGTCGTATAATCCGTAGCCGTTTGCGGGGAAGCAACCGACGGGAGCAGTTGTTTCCCATTGGTCGTTTCCTTCCGTGCTATCGTAGTTTGCGTAATCGTGGCTGAGTTCACCCTTAAAGGGAAATTTCTGGGCTGCCAAACCACCGCGTGCAGCTTTTTCCCACTGCGCTTCTGTGGGCAAGGAAGCCTTCACCCATTCGGCGTAGGCGCAGGCGGCGTACCAACTCACGTATACGACAGGATGGTCAGCTTTGCCGCTTGGATAGTTTGTGCCGTCCCAATCGTACAGATAATCGCCATCGTGGTATCTGCTATCAATTTTGTCCTTTTGCCATAGCGGATTTGCGAGGAGAAATTTTTTGAACTGCGCGTTTGTTACTTCTTTAACGTCGATGTAAAAGCTATCAAGATAAACTGCGTGGGGAGGTTTTTCATTATCGTCTCCGTTGGCGTTGCCCATGAGAAATTTGCCTGCGGATACAAGTTTCATCACTGCGCCATCTATGTTACGGGTAAAAATTTTACTTTGAAAATCGGGCTCATTTTCCCGCCCGGAGTTACCTTCGATGTCTGGCGCAGGCTGCGTTATTTGTCCCTCCGGCAACGGTGTCAGTTTTATATTCTCCAGACTTTCAGTGCGTGCGCGATGCACTGTCAAGCGTACCGTTTTGCTTTTGTAACCGGGCAATTGTAAACCGACTTCAATAGAGCGTTCCCCCGTTATTCCAGTGTCAATTTCAGTGGTCAGTGGCGACACACCATATTTTATGCCATTGACGTAAACTGTTGCGTTGGGTGGTTTGCTGCTAACTACTAAGGTTGCAGAATTCGATACCTCTTCTACACTCGCACTTTGTGTTTTTACCAGAACAAAATCGGCGTCACCGCTCTGGTCGAGCCACGGTGTTTGTTTTTTTTGTTCAGAGAAATTTTCCGTCGTCCATTCGACGACTTTCTTTCGAGAGTATTTTGCCAAATCTACTACCGTCACGTTGCCTTCTGCATTGGCGGCTTCACCCTTCAAGCCTTCCAGCAGGTGGTAGCTGAAAACACTGCGTTTTTTCTCAGGCATCTCATAAGCACGCTCACCCAGACTGCATGCAAATAACGTAGCGCGATAGGAAGTTGACGTTGAGACGCTTTCAACCGATTTGGTTGACTTGATGCGAATATCCTTTACAAACTCATCTGTCATCAGATTGTCCTTGTCGCCTTTCCCCGCCTCCGGGTCATTTCTGCAAGCATCAATTATAAACAAAACACGTTTAGCTCTTATCTTCTGGATGGCCTGTTGCAATAATTCCAGAGGGATAGCTGTCATCTGCAAGGTGTTCATCGTCCGCGTGTCAGAATTGACTGCGAGAAGATACGCCTTCTCGCCGCGCGTGACACCGTGTCCAGAAAAATAAAACAGGAAGGTGTCTTCTGGCTTGACGCGTCCAGCGAGGTTCTCCAAACGGAACATGACATTAGAATTAGTCGGCCTATTATTGCCTTCGTCCTTGTCCGTCATCAGGTAAACGTGGGCAGCTTTGAAATTGCAAACATTTTCGTCCATTAGGACATCGCGGAAAGCTGTAACATCTGCCATAGCGTATTTCAACACGCTAATACTTTGGTCATCGTAATGATTGATACCTACCAACAACGCCCACTTATTGCCTTCTTTGAGTTGTTCTTCTTCGGCTTGCGTGTTCTTTTGTAATGTGGATATAATTGCGAGGGTAATCAGCAATACCGCAAATAGCTTGAATCTATCTGTATAAAACATTTTGATTAACTCCTAATTCTGATTTCATTTGGTCACTCTGGCATATAGAATAACATAATCAGATGCTCTTGTCAAGCCATTTTAGAGTACACTATTGAATCGTTGCCTTTCGCAATGACTGAGTCATTGCACTCCAAAATGCTACATCTCAAAAACTCAGAAATTCCCCATGACAAAATTTTAGGAATGCAATAATCAGTGATAGCGTATTATTGCAAAAATACACTCCGTTGATTTTTGCGCTCCAGATATATCTAAACAACGCGTGGGGAATTTCAACAAAAACTTGGTTCATTTGACATTAACGATTTATTTTGTTATAATTAATGGAAATTTCCGTTTTGGGATGGGAGAAAGCGTTGCAATGAAAAAGAAATTGATTTACCAATTCTATGAAATCGAAGTACCTGACGATTTCCCTGATGGATTTGATGGGAACAACGTGAAGGATTATTTCAGTGCTTTGAAACGCTACGCTGATGAACACCCGGATGTTGCAGATAAGTTTATCCGGGATTGCCGAGAAGCATATCAGAAATGGATAAAAAGCAAGGAGGCACCAGATGCGCAGAATGTGAGGAGGCACTACAATGAAAAAATTGATTTACCAATTTTGTGAAATCGAAGTACCTGATGATTTCCCTGATGGATTTGATGGGAACAACGTGAAGGATTATCTAAGAGCCTTGAAACACTACGCTGATGAACACCCGGATGTTGCGGATAGAATTATCAGAGAATACGAAACA
>CAZRLY010000334.1:0-4912 GCA_964601015.1 uncultured bacterium | reverse complement strand
CGCCCGCTGAAGCAATGGGAGAATACGGTTATGGAAGGTATCCAAACGTCATAAGTAGTTTAGAATTTGAGAGATACCTCAGCCCTTCCGGCCCTACCCTTGGCCAAGTCATTCGTCCCAGCGACAAAGAAGAACCTAAGCGAATCGCCTTCATCCAGTGCGTAGGTTCCCGCGATTTCAGTGGACGCTCAAACGAATACTGCTGTTCGGTTGGCTGTATGTATGCTATCAAGCAAGCTGTGGTTGCCAAAGAACACGCGCCCGGTGTGGAAATCACTATATTCTTCATCGACATGCGCACACACGGAAAAGGATACGAAGATTACTACATCAGGGCTGAAGAAGAATACGGGGTTAAGTGCATTCGTTCTTCGATTTCCTCCATTAGGGAGTTCAAGCAGACGAACAACCTACTACTACGCTACGTCAATGGAGCTGACAAAACAGAATCAGATGGGGATTCCGTTACCGAAATCGAACCCTCTAAAACGCACGAAGAGTTGTCGCCACAGAGGGACGACACTACGGAGGGAACGATGCGTAATTCCTTCCCCAAAATCTTAGATGAGGAATTTGACCTTGTGGTGTTGACCGCGGGCTCCCAACGTCCATCGGGTTTCGTCGAATTAAGCGACGCGATGAATATCGAGAGAAACGAATACGGGTTGTGCAAAACAGAAGCATTTGCGAGCGTCAATACTTCGCGAGGTGGGATATATGTTTGCGGTGCCATTCAGGAACCAAAGGATATTCTCGACACCGCTGTTCAGGCGAGCGCTGCTGCTGCTTATGCCGGCGAATTGCTGGCGTCTGCGCGAGGGACGATGATAGTGGAAAAAGAATATCCGCCTGAAAGAGATATACTAAATGAACAGCCGCGTGTTGGTGTGTTCGTTTGCCATTGTGGGCATAGCATTGCCGGCGTTGTAGATGTAAAAGATGCGGCCAGCTTTGCCGCGAAACTCAATAATGTGGTTCATGCCCAGGACGTGTTGTTTGCCTGTTCGCCTGATGGACTGGATAGCATTAAAGAAGCCATTGTCGAACATCAACTCAATAGAGTAGTTGTGGCATCATGCAGTCCTCGCGCTCATGAAGCGCTATTCAGGGAAACACTGCGTGAAGTTGGGCTAAATCGCTATCTGTTTGAAATGACAGACATCCGCGAGCAATGTTCCTGGGTACACGCTTTTGACCACGATGCTGCTACAGATAAGGCGAAGAGATTGATACGTTCATCGGTGGCAAAGGCGAGACTGTTAGAGCCACTTGAGCAGATGCTGTTGTCGAATACCCAGAAAGGTTTGGTGATAGGCGGAGGACTGTCGGGAATGGAAGCCGCACTATCACTGGCAAAACAAGGGTTCCCAGTGCATTTAGTGGAAAAACAGAACGTCCTTGGCGGGCATGCCCGTCATTTGCGATATACCCTTGAAGGTGTCGATGTACAGCAGTATTTGGACGCGCTAATCGACAAAGTTGAAAACCACCCGCTCATTAACGTACACGTTTCAAGCGAAGTGGTAGAATCTACTGGTTTCATAGGTAACTTCTCCAGTAGAATCCAAACATCTCCCGACTCAAGTCGGGCATCCAAACCGTTGCAGCAGATAGTAGAACACGGGGTAATAATTCTTGCCACCGGCGCGCAAGAATACCAACCCAAAGAATACGGCTATGACGAAAGCGAAAATGTTGTTACACAGCAAGAGTTGGAAAATTACATCGCCGATGGTGTTTTGCAACTCCCAGAAAACGCTTCAGTGGTGATGATTCAGTGCGTGGGATGTAGAAATGAGGAACGGACGTATTGTAGCCGAATATGCTGTTCTACGGCGGTCAAAAACGCGTTGAAGATTAAGGAATTGAAGCCTGATGCAAATGTTTACGTGTTGTACAAAGACATAAGAACATTTGGCTTCCGTGAGAAATACTATCAACAAGCGCGCGAAGAGGGTGTTACTTTCATCCGATATGATGATGAACACAAACCGCAAGTATCAAAAGAGAATGGCAAACTCAGCGTTACGGTATGCGATTTATTCATTGATGAAGAATATACTTTTGAAGCTAATTTAGTCGCGCTTAGTGCAGCTATCATAAGCGGAGAAGACAACGAGAACATCAACAAGGTACTTATGGTACCGCAGGGAAAACATGGCTTCTTCCTTGAAACCCATATCAAACTCCGCCCCATAAAATTCGCCAGTGGCGGCATGTTCCTCTGCGGCATGGCTCATTCTCCCCAATTTGCCTCAGAAGCTATCGTCCAAGCGAAAGCAGCCGCCTCCCGAGCCGCTACCATATTGTCTAAACCAAAGCTGATGATAGAGGGCATAGTATCCGTCGTAAACGAGGATAAATGCGTAGCTTGTCTCACCTGTGTGAGGGTATGTCCGCACCAGGTACCCGCTTTTAACGCAGAGAAATCCGTGGTTGAGATAGAGCCTGTAAAATGTTTTGGTTGCGGTATTTGCGCGAGTGAATGCCCCGCCAAAGCAATCCATCTCAGACAATTCAAAGATGAACATGTTTTGGAGATGATAGATGCTTTGTTGTTGGAGTAATTGTAATGCCAGAAACCGAGTTTTTGGCAAAAGCTCGGTTTCTAACCATCACGTTCGTAAAGGAAAAATAAATGAATTCAGATACGCAAAAGTACGACGCATTTGAACCACAAATTATAGCCTTCTGTTGCAATTACAGTGCTTGTGCAGCAGCAGACCTAGCTGGTTCAGCAAGGTTAAAGTATGAGCCGAATGTAAAAATTATTCGACTCCCCTGTAACGGCAAAATAGATGTTTTACATCTGTTGCATGCTTTTGAAGTCGGTGCCGACGGCGTTTATGTCGCTAATTGTTGCGAGGGTACTTGTCAAGTCATGATGGAAGGGATAGTTTACACAACGCCATTTTCAGGCTGTATTCACGCTAGGAAAAAAGTCGCATACGCCAAAAAACTGTTGGAAGAAATTGGGCTTGAAAGTGAACGACTGGAGATGTATAATATGTCTGCGGCTATGGGCAGCGAATGCGCCAAAGTGGCAAATGAGATGACTGAAAAAATTAAAGAACTCGGACCAAATCCGGTAAAGGTGGGAAGAGAAACAAGGTGAAAAGGAAGGAATAAATGATAGTAGCAGATAGGAAACCTTTAGACGAAATAGTTGAGATTCTCAACGATTATCAAAACATTTTAATCGTTGGTTGTGGCACTTGCGTGGAGGTTTGCCACGCAGGAGGCGAAAAAGAGGTGGGAATTCTCGCTTCCATGCTCAAAATGAGATGGACTAAGGATGGAATCGATAAGGAACTAATTTTGGATACTGTTGAGCGGCAATGTGAAGAGGAGTTCCTCGAACCTTTAGGAGAAAAACTAAATGGTGCAGATGCTATTCTTTCTCTCGCTTGTGGAGTAGGGGTGAACTTTCTCGCTGAAAAATTGGCTAATATTCCAGTGCTGCCCGGGTTAGATACAACCTTCTACGGAGCAACTGAGGAACAGGGAATATGGACGGAAAAGTGCGCCGGATGCGGAAAGTGTATCCTTCATCTAACAGGAGGGATTTGCCCTGTAGCTCGTTGCGCAAAGAGCATTATGAACGGCCCCTGTGGAGGCTCTAACGAAGGCAAATGCGAAGTTAGCGATGAGATAGATTGCGCATGGCAATTGATTTTAGATAGACTAAAGGCGTTGAACCAATTGGAGATAATGGAAACAGTAAACCCCATTAGAGATTGGTCTACTGCAAGAGACGGCGGACCGCGCAAAAGAATTAGGGAGGACTTGCAAAAATGAATTCATCACAAAATGGGCTTAAATCCGGAAGTAATTTAGAAAAGGTTTTGGCAACTGGACAATTCGCTGTCACCGCAGAACTTGGCCCCCCTAAAGGCTCTGATACGGAAGAAATTATAAGAAAGGGCAATATCCTGAAGGGGTATGTGGATGCTGCAAATATTACTGATAACCAGACTGCTGTCGTCAGAATGTCCAGTATCGCAGCCGCGGCTATTGTGATTAGAGAAGGGCTGCTGGAACCCGTTATGCAGATGGTAACCAGGGACAGAAATCGCATCGCAATACAGAGTGATATTTTGGGGGCTGCCGCTTTGGGGATTAAAAATTGCCTGTGTCTCGCAGGTGACCACCAGTCTCACGGCAATCACCCAGGCTCCAAGAATGTCTACGATATAGACTCCACCCAATTGTTAACTATGCTCAAAGCAATGCGGGATGATAAAGTGGTGCAAGGCGGCGATGAAATCGATGTCGAACCCAAAATGTTCATAGGTGCTGCGTCAACCCCGCTTGGTGACCCGAGGGAAATACGGGTTATGCGACTGGCGAAGAAAGTAGCCGCCGGTGCAGACTTCATCCAAACACAGGTGATTTACGATGTGCCAGCGTTCAAAGAGTGGATGCGGCAAGTTTGCGATTTGGGACTGCACGAGAAAACCGCTATCCTCGCTGGTGTTATTCCGCTAAAATCACTGGGCATGTCCAGATATATGCAGAAGAACGTGCCGGGAGTTGATGTACCCGACGAAATGATTAAACGCCTGCAAAAAGCCGGCAAAAAAAGGTCAGTTCAGGAAAAAGAAGGTATAAACATAACCGTGGAACTCATTCAGCAGATGCAGGAAATCGAAGGTATACGCGGCGTTCACGTAATGGCAATTGAATGGGAAGAGAAAGTGCCTGAAATAGTCGAGAGAGCTGGATTATTGCCCAGACCGGTACCTTAATTTTATTATCACTAAAAGAGTAAAGAGTAAACTGCATTATTACTTATACGTATCAATTTAAGCCTGTGAATCAATTCACAGTCTGAAAGCAAAAGTCGTCTCAAGACGACTAAGTGGTTTGTTCCAGAAGTTTTAGAGACTTTCCAAGGGATTACTTTTCCCAG
>CAZRLY010000333.1:0-4951 GCA_964601015.1 uncultured bacterium | reverse complement strand
CCAATGTGGTCAAATTGTCCATAGGAGTGTGTAACAATTGACGCATGTTTGTGGTTAGGTAATCTTGATTATTAAAGTTTACGTTTTGGGTAGCATCGGTCTA
This sequence comes from uncultured bacterium, assembly GCA_964601015.1. Lineage (GTDB taxonomy): Bacteria > Poribacteria > WGA-4E > DTYX01 > CAZRLY01 > CAZRLY01. The sequence goes on along the minus strand of CAZRLY010000333.1, from coordinate 4,848 downwards.
GTACACATGGGCTGAAGTTCTTAACCCACCCGTAGAACAGGCTCGGAACTAAGTGGAGAGGCCTCATCCGAGCCTTGCCTGTTTGGATCGGCGGATAGAACGAGTAAGGCTACACGTTCTACGGGTCATTACCGATGACATACTTCAAATTGGCATGCTCTTTGCCCTACATAGTTCAAGGATGAGCGCTGGATGGGTGAACAGGGCTGCGGAACTGCTATTATTTATATGCTTTCAGGTTTCTTCAACCCGATTTTATAGGAAATGGCGCAAGGAAGGAGGTGAGAGAATGACTGCCAAAAGCAAGGGATTCTGGAATATGGAGAATAATGTGGTGTGTGTCATCGTTGCGCTTTGCACATCCGTTATCGCTATCCTGCCGATTGCGTGTACAAGCTCAGAACCTAAGTTCGTAGTTAAAGGTACTGTCAAGGATGCAACAACAGGACAAGCCATAGCAGGAGCAAAGGTTTCGGACGATGGATATGGACAGAAACCTTACAAGAACGCCATTACTGCCCCAAATGGCAATTATCGTTATATCACCTGGGCAGAGGAACATAGCATAGTGGCGCAGGCACCCGGTTACAAACCTCAACGTCAAGCCCTAACGACGAGTTTCTTCCAGACGGAAAAGGAGAAGGTTCTGGACTTCATGCTCGTCCCTGAGTGAAAAGTAGGTTGGGTTGAGGCACGAAACCCAACGAAAACCGGATACTTACCTGTTGGGTTTCACTTTCGTTCAACCCAACCTACATGGGTGCCTTTGCTAACGTAAACCATCGGGTTAAGCGTTCCCTGAGAAGCCCCGTAGATAATCAGGGGGAGTTGTCACTTAGCGCTCGTCCTTTTGCTTCCAGCAGACGGCTAATGGAAGGCGCATCGCTTTGTACGGTTGCGCCTTGTTCTGTTTTAGTTTCATCACTCACAAACGCACCAGCCTGAACAGGCGTAGGTACTTCATCAGTTCGGCGGATTTCCGAGAATGCACCTACCTTTCGTTGGCGCAAGCGGGATAGATGTTCTGGAATTGCTACATCCAGCCGTTGTTCTTTAATAAGTCGCATTTTGCTGAACAGGGTTTTCAGTTGTGTGCTTGTGACGCTGATTCGCCTGATGGCAAGTTCGAGGGGAAAAAGCAACGCTGCACACAACAAGAACCATTTCCACAGCCCCTCGTAAGTCTCTTCAGGAGTACCTGAATGGCGTGCGAGCTCTTTTCCCGTCGGGTTGAATATTCCATTCCCTTTGTCGACGACTTCCCGCATCAACTTAGTGTTTGCTTTCAGGGTGGCAAACTCCGGCGAATACGATACGCTCAAATTCGTGTACTGTTGGGAGACGTCCCCACCATCTTTGATTTTTTTGACGGTAATCTGGTATGCGCCCGTTTGTTTAGCGTCGAAGCGCGCTTCGTATTGTGCAGAGCTTAACTGTCGGAAATCAAGGGTTATTGAGGTAGCGTCGGGCGTTTTAGCTATCCCCTCAAATTCGATTTGTCCAGATTCGTCAATGGAATCCAATCTTGCGATTGCCTCGCCTTGGGATATGGAAACGGCTAAGTCGAAATCGCTTGAGCTTACGCTTGGCAACACCCAGTTGAGCGTTTGCGTCCAAAATTTCCCGAAGTTATCCCATTTTATCCATTCCGTAGCCCAGCGTGGTTGTACATCGGATGTGAAGGCAACTGATTTGCCAAGTCCATAGCGCCACGTCGCCAAAATCGGGTGTTCGTCGCCCCCCCCCACAATGGGAACTTGAGCAATCTTCCTCGCTGAAGTGGCAACGTATCCTTTCAATTTTGGCACACTCGTTATTCCCGTCAAAATTCCGCTATCCCCGACGATGCGCGGTTGGATAACCTCTTCTACCAAAGTATCTTGAGGTTGGCGGACTTCCTTCACCAAAATCTCAGGCAGTTGGCTGACATCCGCCACGTATTTGTATCGTCCGTTGCCTACCTTTGCTATCTCCTGCATCAATTTTTTATCAGCGTCGCCGATTGCGATGGTAGAGATTGTGATTTTTTCTTCCCGCATACGTTGTGCCAAACCGATGAAATCCCCCCCTAACCCCCCCTTTATCAAAGGGGGGGAAGGGGAGGATTTACCGTCAGAGAGAACCACTACATGTTTCTGTTTTGCATCGGTGTCTTTCAGGCGTTTGTGCGCCCTCTTCAGCGCAGGGTATATTGCCGTACCACCACCCGCTTTGATTTCTCTGAGTTTGTCGGCAAGTCTTTCTTTATCGTTTACTCTTTGCAGCCTGATGATTTCTTTGGCTCCAGAATCGAAAACAATCACGCCTATAAAATCCTCCTCGTCCAACGCTTCTATCACATCCCTCGCCGCCCGAACCGCTAAGGCGATTTTCTGAACGCTTCCGCTGGAGTTTGCCATGCTGCCTGATTTGTCCATAACCAAACACAACGCTAAGGATTGTTTTTTCTCAGGATTCATCTCCACGGGCAACGTCCGTTCCAAAGGCGTGTCAAAATAGCCGCCGTTGCCGAAACTACTATCGCCGCCTATCGCTATCAACCCCCTGCCCATCTCCTGCACAAAAGACTTAATCAACTTCATCTTGTTATGGGATAAGTCATCTGCATGGATGTCGTCCAAAATTATCGCATCATAAGAGTACAACTCGGCGGGGTTATTTGGAAAGAGTTTTGGCTCAGTTGTGGTAGTGTCAACATCCTTGAGTATAGTTTGCAAGTATTGTGCATCTTCCCTTGTCCTGCGGGGATTGACACGCCCGTCTGGTTCTTGGTTGGCATCTAAACCGACGACATACAAAACCTTAGCCCTCCCCCTAACCGACACCGAACCGTACAAAGTATTGTTTTCCCTGATGGTATCCTCCTCGGCAGCAACCTCTACTCTGTATTCATAAGTTCCCTCCTCCTTAATACGTTGCCCTGAGAGGACATCAAGAAGTTGTTTGCCCTCCGTGAGTTGATAAACTTTCGGCTCATCCAATAGTCGGCTATTCCGGTAGGGACATACCGATACTTTGGTCGCCTTAACGCTTTCTACCAGCAACTTCAAATCGAACGGCTCGCCCACCCTGACTTGATGGGGGAGCAGTAGTTTGGTCGCTATGACTTCGCTTTCAAAATCGGGGTTGAGTTGTAGTATGCCAATCTCCACGCCGCTCGCTCTGGCAACATCAACTAATTCGCGCACATCATCCACGTTTTGATTGCCGTCGCTGATAAGGACTATCCGCTTCTGACGCGACTCTGGAAATTGAGTTATGCACAGTCGAACCGCCGAAGAAAGGTTGGTATACTGGCTGTCCGTTAATTGGGGTATTTGACTGAAATCGGCATTTTTTAAAACTATCTTCGGTTGAAGCGGCACCGATATTGAAGCGTCAGTCGCAAAGGGAATGATTCCGAACTCGTCGCTGTCCTTGAGATGTTTTACCGTGTCCTTGATGAATTGGCTGGCAATTTCCCGTTGCGTTTCTGAAATGCTGTCGGATGCGTCTACTGCAAAAATCACCGATAAAATATCGCTCTGTCGTCGGAGTTGTATGTCAGCCAAAGCTAAGATAATCAGGCACAGTGCGAGCGTCCTCAGAAAGAACGTCATCGCCTTACGCGACGGCGTTTGGGCTACTAAGCTCTTCCTGCTGATATAAACTAAAAATGGAATGAGTATGAGAAATATGAACGGTAAAAAATTGATGATGCGGAACATTTTACTGTGTGTTATCGCCAAATTAATGATGAATCGCACGCGGGTCAAAAAAACCGGGCTTCCATCGCAAATACGCCTTACATTAAAATAGAACGCTCCTGACGCGGATGCTGCGGATTTTCGCTGATAAACTATTAGTGCCAAAAAACAATGTACCATCTTTCACATGAAAACGCAAGATGTTTCTGGACGGTCAAAGATTCCACGCGTTGTTTAAATCTGGAGTGCAAAAATCAACGGAGTGTATTTTTGCCCGTAGCGAAGTGGCTTGGGTTGAGTAGGCTCGGAACGAAGCGAAGAGCCGTATCGAAACCAGGTCGTATCGAAACCACAGGCGAAGCGGTCTTTTCAATAATACGCTATCGCTGATCATTGCACTCCTATGTCATGGGGAATTTCTATGGACGGTTCAATTTCCATCAAACGCGCTGCGGTTTTCAAAGGAAAGGAAAAATTTTATGTTGACATGGGGAAGATGGTATGTTAAATTTTACTTCATAACGGAGGAACAAACGTGACAACTCCCCCTGATAAATCAGGGGGCTTCTCAGGGAACGCTTAACCCGATGGTTTACGTTAGCCTTTGTCTTGAATAACGGTTACACCTATTCAAGACAGAGACACCTGAAGGCTCTATCCGAGCCCTAAAGTTTTTTGTTTTGGCTGCAAATGAGAGTAAATTCTTTATGAACTTGTTGCCATTGAGAGTTAATTCTCCGTTGCACCCAAAACGAAGATTGTTAAGCAACACCCAACGCCCGTGCTAAGACATTCTTAGCGGCATTAATATCACGGTCAAGAACAAGCCCACAGTGAGGACATTTATGAACACGAACACTCAAGTCTTTTTTGACAATTTCACCACACTTAGAGCAAATCTGGCTGGTATACTTTGGGTCAACTTTCACAACCTGGCGGCCAGCTTCTTCCGCTTTGCACGTCAGGATAGTGATGAAAGTATTCCACGCAGCATCCGCAATCGATTTACTCAGGTGGTGATTTTTCATCATTCCTTGTGTGTTCAAGTCCTCAACTGCTATCAAATCATAGTCATTCACAAGTTTGCGGGCTATCTTGTGTGCTGTATCCAATCGTTGATTTCGGATATGTTCATGCGCTCGTTGCAGGTGAAGCACTGCCT
>CAZRLY010000332.1:0-4954 GCA_964601015.1 uncultured bacterium | reverse complement strand
GATTTAGCAATCCTCCGTGAGCAATGTGGGTATACTATTTAATTGCCATTCCTTATCTATCGCCCTATTTCTGTTTGGAATTGGCCAGGGCATAAAATCGTACCCGCTTTAGAAATACGCTCAAATTCAGGAGGATACGATTTATGCCTAATTTTAACCCAGATTTTTGGGAAGTACCGATGGAACCCGATGAACTTGATAAATTCTGTAACGAAGATGCACATTGGTACGAAACTGACGAAGTGAGAGAATACCGATACAAAAAGGAAATAAGACGACGAAACATTTTCAAAAGCATACTGGGGATTATCGAAAAAGAACTAACCCCAACACAATGTAAGTGCATTAGGCTCTATTTTTTCCAGCAGAAAACGCAACAGGAAATCTCGGATATTTTAGGAATCTCCCGCCGTGTAGTGAGCCAGCATATTTATGGTATTCGGCGCAATGGCAAACGTATTGGCGGCGGCATCAATAAGATTCGCAAAGTTTGCCGAAAGCAGGGGATTTCAATGTAATGGAGGGATACTCACCTTCGTAAATACGTTAATTTTGGATTCAAGCATTCGCAAATGGCAGCAGAAATGCTGCCATTTTTGTTAGCGATAAGTGTTCGATATGAAATTTTGACCTATACCTTTCCACAGAATATTTTGCGGCTAAAAAACCGAGTTTTTCCGAAAAACTCGGTTTTTATTACCCTAATCTTTTTTGTGGATTGGTATATATATTTCATACAAGGGGAACTAATGACGCAAGTTACCGGCCGTGTCATAACGGCTTTTGGAGGTTTGTTTCACGTTGTCATCGGAACTGACGTTGTGCGTTGCAGGCTTAGGGGACGCATGAGTGGCGTTCTTAGCGAAGTCTCGTCTCCTGTAGTTGTTGGCGACGTTGTTGCTGTGGCGATTACAGCGGATAGGCAAGGTATTATCGAAGAGGTGTTGCCAAGGCGCAACGCACTCGGCCGCTCACGCGGCTCCAAGTCTGAGCAGATTCTGGCTGCTAACGTTGACCAGGTATTACTCGTCTTTGCTGCCGCCGAACCGTACCTCAATTTTTACAAGATTGACCACTTGCTCGTCGCAGCATTGTCGGAGGGTTTGCCAACAATTTTGTGTATCAACAAGATGGATTTGGCCACACCAGAGGTACTCTCCAAGTTGTCTTTCTATGAACGACTACCAATTGAACTCCTGCGTACAAGTGCTGTCACAGGTAAAGGGTTGTCAAAACTGTTCGATTACCTTCAAGGCAAAACTACTGTCTTGTGGGGAACTTCTGGTGTGGGCAAGTCAACTATTCTCAATATGCTTTGGCCAGGGCTGAATCTACGAGTCAAAACGGTGTCCAAAAGCACCCACACGGGAACTCACACGACATCGGCGGTCAGAATGTTCCAATGTAGCCCGGACACCTGGGTGATAGACACTCCCGGATGGCGGCACTGGCACTCCATAGCTCGCACCGTTTCCCGTGAAGTCGTTGACCAGGTGTTCCAAGAGGTAGTCCAATATGCTTCCCGATGTCGTTTCTCAAATTGTCGGCATCAAAGCGAACCCGGATGTGCAGTGCAGGCGGCGTTAAAAGATGGCAAAATACTTCTCCGAAGGGTTCGCTCCTACATTGAAGCAGGTGAGCGGGTGGGCAGATGAGTGGGTGAGCATGGGAGCAGGTGAGCAGCCAAAGATGAAGCCGTGGGTATCTTTTTGCCCACAATAAGAAAGAGGGGGTTTGGGGGGTGCGCTCATAGAAATGCTTGTCTCCCCCAAAATAAAGATGAACAATGATTACATTTTACAGATGCTCAACGTCGTCAAAGATTACCCGGGCGTTCGCGCTTTGGACAACGCGAAGCTGGAAATCCTGCGAGGCGAAGTACACGCGTTAGTAGGCGAGAACGGTGCGGGGAAATCCACGTTGATAAAAATCCTCTCCGGTGCAATTCAAAAGGATACTGGCGAAATCTACTTCGATGGAACGCCGGTTACTATCGCAACGCCACGCGAAGCGCAGGAACTGGGCATCAGCGTCATATATCAGGAGTTCAATCTGGTGCCTGCATTGACGGTGGCAGAGAATATTTTCTTAGGCAGAGAGTTGCAAAAAAGCAGATTTGGATTTCTTGACAAACGACGCGAAATCCGTAAAGCGGAAGAATTGCTCGCTAAAGTGGGCATCCAACTTAATCCAACAACATCTGTCAATCAACTCAGCGTAGCCCAACAGCAAATGGTGGAGATAGCAAAAGCCCTTTCACTGGATGCTAAGTTGATAGCGATGGATGAGCCGTCGGCTACCTTGACAATGCGGGAACAGGAGAATCTGTTTGAATTGATTCGCCGTTTGAAAGGGGCTGGCGTCAGCGTGATTTACATTTCTCACCGACTTGACGAAATCTTTGAGATTGCCGACAGAGCAACCGTTTTCAGAGACGGACTCTGGATTGACACGCGCCCGATGGATGCAGTGACAAAAGACGAAATTATTGAGATGATGGTGGGGAGGAAACTTACGGAAGAATTTCCCGAACGCAAAGTAAACGCGGGTGGTGAACTCTTATCCGTAAAAGGACTATCGCGCAAAGGTGTGCTGCATGATATTTCGTTTTCACTGCGTTCAGGGGAAGTATTGGCACTGACAGGTTTGGTGGGTTCAGGAAGGACGGAGTTGGCGAGGGTGATTTTCGGCGCGGATAAACCCGACAGCGGTGAAGTCTATCTGCAAGGACGAAGGGTTTTCATCAAATCTCCCTTCGACGCAATACGAAACGGCATCTCACTTTTATCCGAAGATAGAAAACAACACGGACTCGTTTTGGGCATGACAGTCCGAGAAAACATCACCCTTGCAGGGCTTTCAAACCTTGCTCGCTTCGGCGGAATGGTTAAACGCAAAATCGAAAACCAGACAGCCGATAAATATATCCGTGAACTGCGTATCCGCACACCATCGCGCGAGGTGATTACGAAAAACCTGAGCGGCGGAAATCAGCAAAAAGTCGTCTTATCCAAATGGCTCTTTACCGACGCAAAAGTCGTGATTTTCGATGAGCCTACCAGAGGAATAGATATAGGCGCAAAAGTGGAAATCTATAATTTGATGAATGAACTGGCTGAACGTGGTGTGGGAATCTTGATGATTTCGTCTGAACTTCCCGAAGTCCTTGGCATGAGCGACCGAATTCTGATAATGTGGGAAGGACGAATCAGAGCGGAACTTAAAACAGCAGAAGCGACACAGACGATGATTATGTCGCATGCTGTAGGTGGATAATTGAGTTCGGTGTATATCATCGAAAATTGTCGGGTATGGTTGGCAACCTATTAACGGGGCATGGCACGTTCTTTCGTTGTCTACTATGGTTAGGTTTACAACCTACCCGACAACTAATGGAGAAAATCAACAGATACTAAATGATCTGAGAAATTTCGTCTATTGCATTTGCGTAGGCAGCAACGAGCCCGTCCATATCTTCCTGGGCGCGTGCTAAATCACTATCATTGTCAATGAAAAAAGGTTCCGCTATGATGCACGGTGCCTTTGTATTGCGCAAAAGATAGCCTCCTCTGTCTTCAGCAGACTTTGGTTTTATTCCTCTATCGCGCAGTTGTAGATGTCCAACCAGATGCTTGAGAAGGATTTTAGCCATCTCCTTCCCCTTTTCAGACCGGTGGTAATAAAGAACTTCTGTACCTGAAGCTCTCGTATTGAAAGCGTTGCAGTGTAGACTTACTATAAAATCCGGTCCGAGCGCGTTTATATCTCCTGGTAATTCGTTGAATGTTCTTCTGTAAACTCTTTGAATCTTTGTATTCTGAACTTTCTCCTCAATCTTTAAAGCTAAAGGTTCATTGAAACCAAATTCAGTAATACCGCTATTAGCATTGGCAGCTCCAGAGGACTGCTTCTTGTGCCCAATTACCAGAGCACAAAGCTTGCTTTCCTCTGGTACGTCTACTTCCTTTGATAGCTGCTCCTGCAATCCTTCTAAAGAAATAACATCCTTACTTGCCAAAGTTTCGATTGGTTTTCGTGGTTCAAACGTATTGACTTTTGCTTTCTGGTCAAATGACCTTGACACCGGTGCTGCATATACTCAGACAGATTGGCATCATTGGGCTGGAACGTATGATGCTTCAGATAAATCAAGGAAAATATACAGAGATGGAATTGAAATAGCCAGCGGTACTGCTACCGCTAATTATCAGGGAAGTGGCATTTTATGTATCGCAGGAGGTTGTGGAGGATGGGCCGGGTCTCATCTCACAGGCGTCATTGACGAGGTTGCGATTTTCAATATCACCCTGACTGAAAATGACATTCAAACCATCATGGACGATGGGTTAGAAAAGGCAACCGGCATGACTGCTGTTTCCCCCGCAGGCAAGCTTACCACAACCTGGGGATTGGTGCGCTCTGACAAGAGTCACTGATAATCACGATTACGTCACCTTGGCCCAATGCAAAATTGTGTTGGGGTTTTAGCTTATCAAATGGAGGTAATTGAAATGACACGCTTAACAGTAGTTTGTATCAGTTTTATCATCATTAGTCTGATGTTTGCAGGGCAAAGTTATGCCGCAGTTGACTTGGATGATGCTGCGGGAATCTGGCTGTTTGACGAGGGTAGTGGTAACACCGCCACGGATTCCTCTGAAAATGGTAATAACGGTGAACTCATGGGCAACCCGGAAAGGGTTGATGGCAAGTTTGACAGCAGAGCCCTGGAGTTTGATGGCGATGGTGATTATGTGAAGGTCACACACTCACCCTCACTTGAAATTAATGACGAAATCACTATAGTGGTGTGGGTGAAGGGAAGTCCTCAACCGGATTATCCTCGTATCATGTGCAAAAGAACGGGGGCAGTTGGTTTGGAAATCCAAGTACACCCGAGTCAACTACCCCTCCTGAATCGCAGATTCAGAAGGGGCTTGTGAAAGCAGGCTCC
>CAZRLY010000331.1:0-4975 GCA_964601015.1 uncultured bacterium | reverse complement strand
ATTACCATTGACACCACACAACCTACAATTGAAGATGTTTCGCTCTATCTCGGTGGCGGAAAACGCCCTTATCCCCCCCTTCCAACCGCCCGCCCGATATTAAAAGGCGAAACGCGCGTACTCGTCCTCAAGGGCGAACAAGGAAACACCGCTACCTTTGACATCGGCGAACTCCACAAGGGATTGCCGGCAGCAGACGACGGCGCTAATGAGGATACCCAGGCGCATGATGGCTCCTATGTTGGCATATACGAAGTACAAGACGGAGACGACGCGCCTTCAGCCCCCATCATCGTCCATCTTGTTGACAAAGCCGGCAACGAAGCTACCAAAGCCGCATCCCAAAAAGTTACCATTGACGCTGTGCCGCCTCTACCCGTCAATATTACGCATGTTTACGACAAACCAGACGATGAGGGCAACGTAATCATCGTCGAGTGGGAGAAATCGGAAGCAAAGGACTTCGCACACTACAACATCTACGCGCAAGCTAAAACCCCCATTCGCTACACACTCGGATTAATCCCGCTGAAAACCAGCTTGTTAAAAAGCGACACAACCGTCGCAGAGGTTATCCTCCCGAAGAACAACCTTGATTACTACATTGCTGTCACGGTAGTGGATATAGCTCGCAACATCTCCCCGTTAGCCGAACTGCGTTCCCAAGGAGGGCTGAGTCAGTCCGTATTCGGCCCCGTACAAGCTAAAGACAACATCCCGCCAAACCCCGTTATCGTCGTAACCGCTCACGACAAGCCAATCGACCAGGGCAGAACGCTGATAGTAGAATGGACGGAAGTAAACCGCGACGAAGATTTTGAGCGTTATCTCATCTACATATCCGACCAAAAGATAGATGACGTTGGGCAACCACATGGGGCAGCCTCTACAGTTGTTGAGCTTAACAATCGAGATATTCTCAGTGCAGAAGTTCCCGTCGAAGCCGACGGCGTCGATTACTATGTCGCTGTTACCGCACTCGACCAGAATGGCAATCAATCGCCGCTGGACGGAGGAGGCACATCAGTATTCGGCCCGGTTCAGACTAAAGACGAATTGCCACCCACACCCGTTTTGGGCGTTATCGCCATAGATACCCCCTCGGATAAAGGCTCTCAAATTACCGTTTCATGGTATCCCAAAACAGATGAGGGTGTCAACAACTACAACATCTACCTGTCGGAAAAGAACCCCGAAACGGACATCCAAACTTTAGCGTCGTTCCTCCATGACGACACCGTAGATATTTTCGTCGCCGAGGGCGAATATACCGACATGATAGACATACCCACGAAAAGGGACAATGAAGATTATTACATAGCAGTCACAGCCGTGGATTCTGGGGGCAACGAATCGCTTCTCGACGAAGAAGATGGAAACTCAACGACCGGCCCAGTTCAATCCGTCTCAAACTTCATAAGAACCAACGCCAAAACTACCATCACAGCAGGCTTTGACCCAAATACACGGATAATCTTGGAACCCAACACAGCATCTACGGGCGATATGGTGGATATTTTTGACCCAACGAAAGAACCCATCGACGAAGTTCTACTCAACAAGATAAATGAAGCCAACGCCTACCTTGTGGAAGCGCACATAGATGAAAGCGTCGACGACATGCTGAAGGATACCGTGAGAGAATTTGTGTTTTACGGTGGAACATTTTCCCGCCCCGTTACCATCGTCCTGTCCTATCCGACGGAGATAATTGACCGGAGAATCGAAGAGGATATGCGCATATTCAAACTCAACGAAGCATCTCAGGTGGCTCTCTGGGAGTTAGTCCCTGGCAGGCAGACGGTGGATTTCAACACACAAACCGTCTCCGTCGAATTTAACTGGTCGAATTCGCAAAATGTCGTATTCCGTGCCGCCCGGCTCAAATTTCCCGACAACCTTGATGAAGTGGCTATCTACCCAAATCCGTTTTACCCTGAATCTCAAACACAAGTTAATTTCGTGAATTTAACGGAAGATGCTACCATTGACATCTATACCTTGAACGGAGAACTTGTCTGCTCTATCGACTCCGAATCCGCAACAGGGCAGGCAAAATGGAACGGTAGGAACGAGGAGGGAAAGGGAGTGGCAGGTGGATTGTATATCTGCCTCATCAAAAGCGAAACTGATAAAACCGTCAGAAAAATAATGGTGATGAGGTGAATGGATTGAAAATTGAAGATTGGTTATTTTTTCAATTATACCAATCCACAAAAAAGATTAGAGTAATAGAAACAGAGTTTTTCGGAAAAACTCTGTTTTTTTAGCAGCAAAATATTCTGTGGAAAGGTATAAGTGGAAATACTGCCCCGATGAGAAGGGGATTTTCCGAGACAATTAGACAAGTTAAGTTTTATCAAAAGACGTAGGCAAAGCCTGCGTCTTTTTTTCGTCAATGTGTGCAAAAGAGAGATAGGCAAAGCCTGTGTTTTTTGCCCAAATCAAAAATGCCCAATTTTTAGCATCCCTCTATTAAAACTCTTGACTTTTGCCTACTAAAGATGATATTATTAACTTTGTTGATTGCCACGGATTTTCAGGATTTAAAGTACGCTAAGGAGATGACATCGAATGTTTAGCAAACTTTGGGTATATCCGACTTTCGTAATAAGTACCGTTCTCAGTTTAATACTGAGCGTGGCTGTTCCAGCAATGGCTACGACGGTAGAGATGGGGGAGGTACGCCACTTTGTAGTTTCCCCCAGTGGCAGGAAGATCCTTTTTGTCAGTGAAACCAGCACCGCAGAAGGCCGAAGTCGGGCAAGCGTGATGCTATTTGATTTCGCTACGATGGAAGTTATCGGATTGACAGGGGAAGTTAAGGATGTCGCATTGTCGCCCGACGAAAAACTTATCGCTTACGTTGAAAAAGACAACTACTATGGAACCTCATTGTCATTACTGACAGCCGACGGGAGGCGATTAAAAACCATTGAAGTTACATATTCTCTGCTTTTGGCATCGGCGGAAGAAGGCAACCATTAATGTGAGTAGTGACTTTTAATTCACTTCCGAAAAGGGGGGACAAATGGAACAAACTGAAACCTCAATAAAAATCAACAATTTAGCAGACCAAATCGCCAGCCTAACTGTGGAAGAACAGTGTCAATTGATTATGCAAGTGCCTCAGTTGCTCCGATTGGATGAAGAGTTTATCCTTCAGCGTCGGAAGGAAGCACAAAAAGCTTTTAAATTGGGAAATGTGGTGGACGGATTTATTGCTATAGCCCGCGCTAAGGAGAGGCGTGAAGTATGAATTATACAATTATCGTCCCGCCCTCTGTGGAAAAGAACCTTGACAATTTACCAACGCGGCTCCTGGGGGCTTTAGAAAGAACTCATTTCCCGCGAATAGCGGAAAATCCGCGCTCATACGCCCGTCCTAAACGCGGGCAACTTGCAGGTGTATGGGGATTCGTTGTGTAAAAATAAAGAAACCAATATATAAAAGAGGGATGAAATAATGTTTAAAAGAAGAATCTTATCATCACATTTACTCTCATTGATTATACACCTGATAGCATTTTCAATATTAGCAATATACATTAAGACTGAATATGAACCGGAAGAGGAAATTGCCGTAGATTGGGTGGAAGCGCCGGCACCAAAGTTCCGTCCGATTAGAGATAAACCGTTGCCGCAAACGCTCAGGAAAGAATTCGAGACAAGAAATTTAGCAGTAAAATCCGAATCCAGTGTCAGCCGGCCGTCGCCCGACATTAACGCAACCATGACCAAAAGCCCTACCACTCGGACACACATACGGATAAATACTCCCAATAACCTCGGTGAGACTTTAGCAAAGGTTACCACCGACGCCAGAGTTCCCCGGGGGCTTGGAGATTTCTCCGTTTCGCCTGACAGCGGGGCAAACGTAGAAGCAGGCGGCATAAGGCAAAGCGTCGGAGTTAGCAGCGGCGGGCCAATGGTCAACAAAGGCAGCACAGGCTATGGTGGCGATGGATTGAGCTCTCTATTGGCGGACACTGGTGCAAATGGACTTGGCGATGTATCAGGCGGAAGATTTACGGATTTGATATCTGTGCCTGAAGGCAAGTTGGGCGCAGTGATAGTCGGCCAGGGCAAAGATATTGAGGGGCATATTCGGATTGTCCGTCTAAAACACACCCTCTCCGATTGGTGGCAGGACCCAACTGCGATTCCCAGTTTTTTTGATTGGCTGAAAGAACACACCCGCATCCGAGCTGATATGAAAGTCGCCGGTGGCGCGCTGTGGCTAACGGACCCGTTGATACTTGAATCCCCCTTCGTTTTTATGACAGGACATGACAAGGATATTACAATCGGTCGAAACATGATTAAAGAGGGCCCATTGACGGATTCGTTCTCCCAAGAGGAAAGGGTAGCACTTAGGAAATACATTCGCGACCGCAAGGGTTTCCTGTTTTTCGACGACTGCGGGTTTAATGGACAGTTCGCCGGAAGAGTGAGAGAAGAATTAGACAAAATATTCCCTGAATACCCACTGAAAAAAATCCCGTACAACCATGAAATCTACACTATCTACTATCCTCTGCCGGGTGCCAAACCTCCTAACGGCGGCGATATCTTCTGGGGTTCAGAAAACAAAGCACATGCCTCAAAATTCCCGCACCAAAGGGGCGTCTTCATCAACAGACGACTCGCCATCATTTACAATCGAAAGGACTACATGTGCGCAATGGAGACGATGGAAATCGAAAGTCGCACAATGCTGCGTTTGCGCCGTTCGAGTGATGTCCATAGATTCATGACAAACGTCTTAGTCTATGCGATGAAGTACGGCGGCAATGTTGACCGGTCTGATTATAGATGATAGCAGGGCTCGTAAAAAAATTACAATAGCACTACAAGGACACCCGCCGTTACCAGAATCCGTTGACGGCTTTTAGGTAGTCTTGATTATTAAAGTTTATCTTCCGGGTAGCGTCGGTCCCTGACCGATGCGGTGGCAGTCAGGGACTGCCGCTAT
>CAZRLY010000330.1:0-4983 GCA_964601015.1 uncultured bacterium | reverse complement strand
ACATCTCTCGATAAAGAAACCATGCTCCTTTGCGGCTTTTCTCCGGATTTCGGTCATAGTATAAATCAAAGACACAACCGTTCTTAGTGCGAACTCGGTAATAGTCGCGACCAACTCCCCAAGAACCCCTTTTTGTCGCTGAAGCAATGCGTTCCGGGCGCATCGTGTGCAACATGCGCCCTTTACGGCTATGGTTGTGCCATTCGCTGATGAGTTCAATAATCCGATATGTTTCTCCACGCCAGACAAACCGGTCTGGACAGCCTTGCTTTTTCTCAAACCTTGGCTTTCGGTCAAACTGGACTTGTATCGGCTCACCGATGAACCTAAGTGGTTTCATCTCCATTTTTAGCTCACCTTCGTTTTCAAAACTGCAACCAACATAACCGAGGTTATATTATCATAAGTTTGATAGTAGGGCAACAAAAAATTAGTGGATTCAACTATAACCTTTACAACCTGTTATGGGTTTGGTATACTTTATCTGGATATTAACGGAAAATAGGTAATTTCCGTTGGTGGAATGAAGTGTTACAAAGGAGAATATTTATGCTAAAATTAACAGTAATCACCTTCTGCTTTTTTATAATCTTTCACCCCAACGCATCTGCTAAACCGGGTAAACTCAAGAATTTTTGTACAAATGGCGGATTTGAAAGGTTGAATCCGCAAGGGTTGCCTTTTGGATGGAACGGTTTTGCCGGAAAAGGAGCGTCTTTTGGTATTTCGAAAGAGGCTAAGAACGGAGATAATGCTTTGATGATGAAAAGCACATCAGATGCCGTTGTGGGAATTAACCGCACTCAGGATGCGTTGATACCACTTATCCGCGGCGTCGCACGATTCTGGTACAAGTCCGTGTCATCCGGAGTTGATGGAAAGAACCTGCAAGTCTGTATCATTGCCATGAATGAATCGGGCGAGAAGGAAGTAGGACGACAGATTTACACCGTGTTCCCTGAACATCTGGGTGATGGAGAGTGGCATTTTGCCGAATTTGAGTTTGATTTCAGCCAACGCAAGGACGTTAAACAGATTCACTTCGCGCCGCGCATCAATGAAACCAGTTCCGAAAAAGCCGCCGGTGAGTTACTGATAGACGATGTTGAAGTGACGATGGTAGGTGCAAAATTGGAAATTGAAAGATTCGGCGCGGCAGAGCCGCTTCTCAGTGTAGGCGATACCGGCAATATTCGACTTGTGGTCAAAAATGTCGGCGACCAAGATGCACTTGACATCGAAGGTAAGCTGTTTTTACCAGATGGCGTAACGACGGATACGCGTAACTTGGCTGCCTTTCGGATTGAAAAGATTGAACCTGACCGAAGTATAACGTTGAATTGGAAGATCTCCTGCGAAAAACCTGCGTCTGGAACAATGGAAGTCGCGGTCAATTCTTCCTTGTTTTCGGCATCTTATCTTACCGTAGCTAACCTCGCTGAACCGGAGTTGCAGTTAGCAAATGACAACCTCTGCGTTAAATTTTTCAAAACAGCGCACGGTTATGGTATCTTCTCGATTGAGCAAGGCGATGCTGGTGGGACTGTTCGCCTGGCGCAAAGTTCGATGTTTAGTTCGCTTGTCTATCGGACTCATAATAACGCCATTAAGCATGTTCCTCTGTTCGCTGACGAGGTTGAACGCCAGCACGGAAAATATATCTTCAAAAAGCAGTTCACCGATATTGACGGTGTTCGCTGGAGTTTTGAGTTCATTTTCGAGTTGCAACCTGAAGGAAAATGGGTCAATGTGACTTACAAAGCTACCGCGAAGGAAAAACGAGAGGTACTGGCATTTTATGGCCCCGTCTTGTATGCCAGTCGGAATAATAGATACGGTGCCATTTTTCCCGGACTGGAATATCTTGAGGGCGACGAGAGTTCTTCAAGTACCCTTGATATTGCCCCGCCCAATAACATTCGCCGTGTCCCGCACCCCAACAAGATAACTATCCCTCTGATGGCAGTTAGTGAAAATCAAGAAGAGAGCACTGTCATCACTGGTATGATGTGGGATGCAAAGCAGAAGTGGGCGACGGATTTTGACCGTCCAGCCGCCCTTTTCGCATCGCCGAATCGGTTCGAGTGCATGGAGGATTACGATGTAATGGGGTTGTTCGTTCCGTCTGTGCCGAACTGGGTTGAGGAGAATGAGACAAAAGCCAAGGTTGCCTACAATTTAGAGTTAGGAGTTCCACTCGAAATTGAAGCACAGTTGTTCTCAATTCGTAAGACTAAGCCTAACCTTTCAGCGATTCACGCCGTAACTTACTGGATTGAGAAATACGGTTTGCCTGAACCGCTCCCGCTACCTCGAAATACCTCTTTTTTGGGTGGGAAAGTCGGGCGTCGCCCTTTCCTTCGGAAACCCCGACTTCCCCACCCCCAAAGGAAAAGGGCGACATTGGAAAAAGAGATGGAGTTTAGCTTGATGGCTTACATGGATACTTTGTGGGTACCTGACGAGGGAACATGGCATAACACTCTGGATTTTGACCCATGGGGAACCCAGGTGAATCCAGAATTTGCCCGCCAGCTTTGGTTGGCAGCAAAAATCCTACCCGATGCGCCCAAAAACGACGAATACTTAAAAAGAGCGGAGTTGGCGATTGAAAAATTGGGAAACAATCCTGGAAAAGATTTTCCTTTCTACATCGGTGGGCTTGATAAAATATATCCCCGATTCAAAGGTTTAATCAGCGGGTTAATCCAAACGCAAAAGGACGACGGCTCATGGCGATTTGACCCGGATTATTTGAACTCGATTGACAAAATACATCATCAGGATTACCACAAACTCGGCAAAGAAGGCGATGTCGAAATAGGCATCTGCGCGCAGAAGGCGTATACTCTGTTACGCTATGCCCGGATGACAGGCGACAAGGTTAGCCTCGAAGCGGGGTTGAAAGCGTTGGCTTTTATGCGTCGATTCAACATTCCTCGCGCCGCGCAGGTGTGGGAAGTTCCCGTACATACGCCAGATGTGTTGGCGTCAGCGCACGCAACACAAGCATATCTTGAAGCCTACAAGATTACTGAGGAGGATTCCTACCTTGACGCCGCTATCTACTGGGCATATACCGGGCTGCCTTTTGTTTACCTCTGGCAGGATGACGAGATGCCCTACATGCTTTATGCCTCGATTCCAGTATTCGGCGCTACCTGGTTTACGCATAGTTGGTTTGGCGTTGCGGTGCAGTGGAACGGGCTGGATTATGCGTATGCGCTTTTTAACTTAGCGGAATACGACGATAGTTTGCCGTGGCGCAAGATTGCCGAGGGCTTAACCGTAAGCGGACTTTATCAACAGGAGACGAGCGCAAAATATCTGGGACTTTACCCCGATGCGTACAATTTGATGGATAAAACGACATCAGCTTGGAAACTTTCTCCTCGGCAAATTGTCCGCAACCTTTTCGTGATGATGGGCTATCCTGCTGAACCGGTAACAGCAATAGTTCGCCAGGGCGATAAAAAGGTGCACCTCAATGCTGTCGTCCCGATTGAGAAGCCAGAGCTATCCGATAAATTACTTGCGTTTTTCCTGAACTACCCGACTGGGATGGACGGTTACGTTATGATTGCCGGCTTGGATAAACCCGGTCAAGATGCTGTCGTGAAAAATCAGCAGATTATGTCGGAGGTGACGGAACTTGAGGCGGTTGCGGAAGGGTGGAAGTATGATGAGCGATACGGCTTGCTGTTCATGAAAATAAAACAAGGTTCAGGGGAAATCAGCATTGCAATCTCTGAACCACAGTTCAAAACAGTCCCACAGTTATCCCTAGATGTTGGGTGGGAAAGTCGGGGTTTTTCGAGTGTAACGAGAAAAAGGGCGACACCGGCGAAGAAGATTGATTGGCTTTTCAATAAAGGGGGATTGCGCGACTGGACTGCCGCCAATGATTTAATTTGTCAATTTGGCTATGGAAAAAACAAGGGACTATCTTTTCAAATGTTTGACGAGGATGAGCTGGATGATATTATCAAATCTTTGATTTACAACAATACTTTTAATCGTGGAGCAATTTTCACGAGAGTTTGCAGAATTTATAAACATTTGGGCGGCTATGATTGCGTGTTTTTAATCAAACCGCACGCTCTACACTACTGGCTTAATTCTATCGCTTTGCGTGATGCTGATGAAACTTTTATGGACTTAAAAAAAGCTGGACGCTTTGTGTAGATTTTATAAATTGTTTCAATGGGAACTTGGCTACCCTACAATATTGATACTATATGTGGGTGTTAAAAAAGTCTAAATGGAATTTTTGCCGTATAATAACAAGTTATGCGCAATAAAATGTAATGCAAAAAAGGAGGAATCATGGCTGAGACCATTTGTACACAGGAATGCTGTTACCTGTCCACACCAAAACACGTCCGCAGCTTCGTAGGTAGGTTCATCTACATCTACACCGCTAAGGGTAGCCTACGTCTCACTTCTGAATCGCTCATATTCACGAGCACAAAAACGTCGTTTGAGATTCCCGTTAATTCAATAACAGATATCAGCTCCGGGCACTATTCTCGGATTGCAAAGCCTTTCCGCTTAGATTACATAGCCGTTAAGTACAGTCACGAGGGAAGAGATGAAACGATACTGCTTACTCCCACAAAATCCTGGGCGACTCCAGTGTGGAAGACCAACAAACTGGTGGCAAGTTGGATATCGTCACTAGACGAGACCGTTCACAAGCAGTAACCGTATTATTCTACTTGCGCCTAACAATGCGCTCCACCTGACTGGCAATTCGCTGGCGCTCATTGCCAGCAGATGAGTTTGGTCGTTAGATTGACATTTTTCACGCATAAATACTATCAATTTACACGGAAAAATTTCAGTCTAACTATCGTTGGAACGGAATAACCAGCAGTCTAATCCGATTAGGGGCGAGGCATTCTAATCACATTTGGAGTTTAACGTTGTTAAGTAAGTTCTACTTAATCTTGTTCACTTTTCAAGAGTTACTCGTTACTTGGA
>CAZRLY010000329.1:0-5031 GCA_964601015.1 uncultured bacterium | reverse complement strand
CATAGGCGTGGTACTCGAAAAACAAGTTTACACGCTCTTTCCGTAAAATTTTGGCTCTGAAAATTATCTAAAGTTGATGTCTCTGGGGAAACTATCAGTAAGAAATTCAACAAAGACAGAAAATTTTCTTGCCATAATCTTGGCAAACTGTTAAAATTATTAGCAGTTGGCTCCTAAACCAACAAATTTAAGTTACGAAAATTGGAGAAGAAAAAATGAGTAGAACAATTTATCTGACAACAATCTTGTTGTTAGTAACGGTAACTGCTTTTGCTGTTGACGAACCAGAGCCTGTGTTATATTTTCCCTTCGACAATGATTCAGGGGACGAAGTAAAAGACTTGTCTGGCAATGGAAATGACGGCGATATTCCCCTTGATGGAGATTTCGTAGAAGGACAATTTAACAACGGTATATCCCTTGGAGGCCCGGATACCATTGATGTCCCTCACTCAGACACGCTCAACTTTACTGACGAATTGACGGTTGGAGTATGGGTAAACTTGGTTGGCACAGCCAATCAAAAAATTATCGGTAAAGCTCCGATTGGCAGTGGCTGGGTACTTGGAGTGAACGGAGGCATCTATCCTGAATGCTGGGATAAAAACGGTACAAACCACACGACTACCCAAGGTAGCATTGCTGCTAATACGTGGACGCACTTAGCGTTGACGTACAGTTCCGACACCGAAGCGATGGTTATGTATATCGGCGGTGAAGAGGTAGGTAGGTTAAATAATAGCGGTCAACCTATTGGTCAGACAAACAATGTGTTGATAATAGGTGCTTCCCCCTGGGGGAAAGATTGGCCGAGCGCAGGTATTTACGATGAGGTGAAACTTTACAATGTTGCTTTCGATGCTGACCAAGTCAAGACAATGCTCATGGAAGAAGGAGTTGGCGCGAAAGCAATATCACCAAAATCCAAACTCACTACCACATGGGCAAAAATCAAGAAGTGAGTGGATTGAATATTGACTATTGAAGATTGAAAAGAAGTAGTTTTTTCAATCGACAATCTTCAATAGCCAATTCCCTCCCCATTCACTCAGTTCAAAGTTCGTATTTGTCGTTCAACTCCTGCTGGTATCCTTCAACCTTTCCAGACAACACATCCTCGATTTTTACAGGTTGACCGGACCAAGATGATTCCGTTATTGCATACGAAAGGACGACATCGCGCAATCCTTCCCAACCATCGTTGTCAGGCTTATCTCCCGCTTGGATAGCTCGGATGAACTCGTGCGATTCAAGCGCAAAGGTATCGTTTAGTTCTTTAGGGAATAATTTTTCCTTCAATTCATCGCCGGCATCCTCATCAAATCGCTCAGAGACGTTGATGCGTGTATCATCGTCCAGAACGATTGTGGGGTTGCCGCCGGCGTTGTTTAATGAACCCTTTGAACCCTGGATGTTAAATCCCCCTTGAAATCCTGAAGGTTCTCCATGTCCTCCCCAGCCGGTCGCGTACATTCCGATAGCACCACTTTTAAACTTCAAAATAGCAAATGCCACGTCATCTACATCGCTCGGCACTTTCTCGACCACATTGCCTTCGTTGTCGCGCCGCACGCGAAAAGGCAGGAGTACCTTCGTCGCCCCGTAGACTTCATCCACCTCCCCGCAGAGATAACGAATGATGTCAAAACTGTGAGAGCCTAAATCAAGTACAGCGCCGGCGCCGGCTATCATTTTGTCATGCCGCCAGGGTGTTCCCGCTACGATTTTGTCAGGATACCACCCTTTCGCGCCCGTTGAGCCGTATACCATCATCTGCTGTTCACCGATGCAATCCCGGTCAAGCGCCCATCTTGATATTCGCACTCCCCTACTGAATCGAGCATTTTCCGAGATGGCGATAACTTTACCCATTTTCTCTGCGGTTTGGACAACCTTCAAACCAGCTTTGACGGTAACGGTGAACGGTTTTTCAATGGTAGCGTGCATGCCGTTTTCCAACGCTGTCAAAGCGAGCGTATGATGCGAACTGACCGACGAACAGATGTCCACGGCATCCGCTACGCCATCTGCCACCAACCTATCAAAATCTTCGTAAACAGCCGGCCTATCGCCACCTTGGAATTCTTGCGCAACCTCCGCCACCCTTTCAGCGCGTCCTTTGTCGACATCGCACGCTGCTGTTATGCAAAAATCTTCTACCCCTGTTTCACGTAATAATTTGTAGCCTCTAAGGTGTGCATGACTGATGCCACCACAACCGGCTATTGCAATTCTAACTTTTTCTGCCATTTTAATCCTCCTGGTATAATATTATACCATTTTCATGTTGAAATTGAAATACCGGAAAAAGTTTAACATCCATCTTAAATTGTGTTATACTTATCTCTATAAACATAAAAGTAGAGGTTTCGATATGAAACCCTGTATGTCGAAATTTGAATTTCGTTATATGAGGAGGTTGGGGAGAAAACTCCCCAGTTACCATAGATGAAAGTAAAAGTTGGCATTGTTGGATGCGGAGGCGTGGCGAATGCTCATGCCCCAGGATGGCAAGCTACCGAGGAGGCCGAACTTGTCGCAGTATGTGATATGGTTGAGGATAAGGCGGAGGCTTTTGCGGAGCGTTACAACGCAAAGCCGTATTTCAGTATAGCAGATATGGTGTCCTCGGAGAAACTTGACATCGCCGATGTTTGTACGCGCGAGATGCACCATTGTGAGCCAGTGGTGGAATGCCTTGAAGCTGGTTTGCATACTATATGCGAAAAACCAATTTACGCCGCTAAAGGGCAATTTTTTGTGCAGCCAGACGATTTAGAAAAAGCTCATAAGATGGTGGATGCTTGGAAAAAATCAGGCAAAAACTTCGGAATAAACTTCCAATATCGCCATCTGCCTCACGCGCGCAAACTCAAAGAACTGATAGATAACGGGACTCTGGGAGAACCGGTTTCCGTACTCGTAACGGCGCATCTGAACTGCTGGAGCCATGTAATTGACCTGATGCGCTGGCTCTGCGGCGATGTTGTTGAACTCTCAGGGGCTATCTCCGGCCCGGAAAATCACCCCGATAGGACTGCTTGGCTGAAGTTCGAGAACGGCACAATCGGACAAATTTATGGCACAACCCGCATCAGCATGGGACATTTGCCCCTGCGAATCGAATACAGCGGGACAAAAGCTATGGGAATCATCCGGTACCTTTCCGGGCTAATCATCGTAGAACCGAACAGCTCTGATGTCGAATACTTGCACGAAGAATTCGGCGATGGCAGGAGTTCTGAATTTGGCAAAGGTTTCAACGCCTCGATGCGAGAGTTTGCGCTTGCGGCAATCGAAGGCAGAGAACCGCTCGTAACCGGAATGGACGGCTTGCGCGAACTGGAAATCGACGCGGGGATATTTGAATCTGCGTATAAAGGTACGTCTATTAGGCTACATTAAAAATTGACTAAATTTACCGATTTTGGAAAGCTCTTTTTCCCCCCTACCAAAATCATCCCCGACTGATTCTTATACCGTTTTAAGAAAATAATGCAATATCATTTGTACTACTATTAGGAGGGGTATTAGGTCGTTTGGGGAGCGTTGGAGCATTGGGGCATTGGAGCATTTGCCCCAACGCCCCAACGCCCAGTGCTCTATTACTCCATCACCCAAATACGAAGATAATATTGCATTAATTATTTAAGTTGGTATTAGAATCAGTCGGGGGCTTCTCGGAAAAATAGATAAATTTTGTTGCCGCCATCAGGGATACAGTTTTCAAATACCTCCTCATCGTTCGTGCGTTCGGCGACGACATCACGCGCAGGAATCCAGCCATTCCATTGGTCCCACGGGGTTCCAGTCAGCTTGCGAATTTTCGCTATAGCTATCTTCAGGTTACGCATGTCAGGATAATCCACACTCGCCAACTGAAGCAGGGGCAACGGAAAAGCATGTTCTCCCAGCGTCATGCGCAGTTGTTCCATCAACAACGACGGATAACTCGCCGTCCGAAACTCTACCACCTGCACAATGATTCCGCCCTCAGAACCCTTTTCTCGCAGGGACAGATTTTCGCCGATGGATAAGTCTTCTTCCTTGGGATTGAATATCAATTCTACGATGTCACCTTTTATCTGATTGACCTGAACTGCCATAGCTCACCTTTTAAAATGGACTAACATTTGTTAAGACAAATATAACATAATAAATGGAAATAGTCAAGAATTTTTTGCATAATGTTAGAAATTTTTTGTTGACAGGAATGTTATGTTGTGGTAAATTGTTTCTTGGTGAGTGTTCAAAAATCACAGCTCACCGGTTTGACTTGACTTTGCTACCTTAAAATGGAGTGCCATTGTAGACCAAATTTCTAATTTGGCCTCGGGCTGTCGTAGCTCTAATTTGGCATGATGGTGCGGGGTTAAACCCCTGAACAACAGGCAAAACCAAGATGGAATCTACAGCGTGATCTAACAAAGTCAATTAAAATTCAAACTCAAGGAGAAATATCATGAAAAAGTTTTTTCTGTTCACAAACCTATTCATTCTTTGTTTAGTATTGGGCTTTTCTGCACAAGCAAAAGATGTCGGCGGTGTAATCCTTGAAGACACCATCTGGACTAAAGCAGACAGCCCTATCATCGTCAAGTCGCACGTCACTGTTATTGAAGATGTTACCTTGACTATCCAACCCGGCGTTACTGTGAAGTTTGACAAGGATAATGCCTTGCTCATTGACGGGACGATTATCGCTCAAGGGACGGAAAACGAAAAGATTATCTTTACCTCCAACGGCGACACAACTCCCGGATTCTGGGGATTTATCTCCTTTTCCGATTTCAGCAAAGACGCCACGTTTGATGGAGACGGAAACTACACTGGAGGGTGTATCCTGCAATACACCGATATTCAATACGGCGGGAGCGTTAAACCGGTCGTAACTATTAATCTCTCTTCCCCCTTCATAGCCGATTCACTCATCGCCAACAACTCCGGCCGTGGAATCTCCATCGTGAAGGGCTCGCCAGTCATAAGGAACTGCGAGATTAAGAACCATAATAACAGTGGAATCTATTATTC
>CAZRLY010000328.1:0-5197 GCA_964601015.1 uncultured bacterium | reverse complement strand
GGCGTCGAGGACGCTGGCGGCTTTGTCGTATTGTTCCATGTTGATTAACTTAACCCCCCAGCGATGGTACGCGGCGAGGATATTCTGATTTAATCTGGGAGATTGTACATTGAACCGCAAGCCTTTTCTGAAATATTCGATGGCTTGCTCATAATCTTCCATCAGCAAATATAATGTGCCCAATCTGCCGTATACCTCGGCAGACGGTTCTTTTTTGAGCGCATCTGTATAGTATGCGATAGCCTGCGGATACATCTGCTTTTCCTCAAATAACATCGCCAATCGCGTTGCATACCCCGGGACGGAAGGCGCAATCTCCAACGCTTTCTGCAATTCTCCCACAGCCATATCATATTCCATTTGGTCAGCGTAGATTGTCCCTAACAGATGATGAAGTTGCGCATCATTTGGGTGTTCTGCCAAATCATCTTTCAATATCGCGATGGCAATGTGGTGAAACGCCGTATCCGGCGGTGTCGAATAGACTTTTTTCAGGGTAGCGATGTCACGCTTCGTGGGTTTTTGTGTTATCGCCTCAAAATACATCACATCCTCCGCGTACGGGCTGTGTCCCCATAAGCCAACGGCGTGTCCCAACTCATGTAAGATAACTGTTTTAACGGCACCGTGGTTCAGGAATTTCAACGTAGCTAAATCCCGCAACACTACCTCAATCTCCACATGAAACCGCTTCCCCACGCGCACTAAGTTAGCTTCGCCAACTCGGTTTGAAAGATGCAACTGTGTTGGCTTATGCGCAAAGGATACCCTTATATCTGCTCTGGCAAAGTCTTCTACCCACTTAAATTTGAGTTTCCCGTCGGATGCCCTCTCCCATAGCGCAATCGCTTCCTCCAAATCTTTGATATATTCTGCCTTTAGTACCTCACTTAACGGAATCGGCGCGAGGTATATAGTAAGAGGCATCTGAGTAAAACGCGTCAGCCTGCCGTCGGATGCAACGGTAATGTTATCAAAATAGTCATCGGCTGCGACACTAACGCCATTTACCAGAATAATGCACATCAGTTGCAAAAAAAGTAAACAGGATGTTTTGTTCATAAAATTTCGCTGTTCATTACCCGTTGATAGCTTTCATTTCAGGATGACAAGTCTATGTGTAGCAGCAAACTCACCCGCTCGAATACTGTAGAAGTAGACTCCGCTGACGACTGCTTCTCCATCACTGCCGCGCCCGTCCCAATAAGCGGCACGCGCCCTGCTGACGTAGATTCCAGCGGGTTTGTGCCTTAGCTCAATGGTGCGGACAATTCTTCCCATGACATCGTAGATGCTGATGGTAGCTTCCGCATCTTGAGCCAGATGGTATGGTATCCACGTTTCAGGGTTAAACGGGTTGGGATAGTTTTGAAGAAGTAATGCGTTTTGTGGGATAAGCAGAGGTTCCCAATTCAAGTGGAGTTCCGAGGAGGTAGAGGCTATCCTGTGAGCGTCGGAATCAGCCATTTCCACCCCGGTAATTTTCAGCAGCGTATTTTTTTGAACATCTTTGACTTCAAAAACTATCGACGCCAAAAGTCCGCTGCCGTATACTCCGTAAGGCGCTGTTTTTCTAATCTGCGTAACTCCGAGAATTTTCCCTGATTTGTTGTCCATCGCGTCTACAGTCCAGTAGGTTTGTATTCCATCACCTACCAGCATTGCGCCCGGGGTTATACCGATAACCTTTAGAACATCAGCATCGAAAATAAGGTCAAACCGATAGCCATAAAGGTCAAAAACCTCGCCAGCCTCAACGTCAATTCGCAGGATGCGTCGGGTATCTACCTTTCCATTGGCTTTTATCTTGAGTATGGCATTCCTGTGCGTTTTCGGGCGAGTATCCGTCATTTTTGCCATCGCAGCAATTTGCCTGTAATCCTCGCCGAAATGTTTTCCCACCAGAACTAAGTCGCTGATGTCCACAACCCCATCTTCGTTTACGTCCCAGCGCGGATATTCATGCGGAGTGGATTCTTTAACGGTGAAACTGCCATCAACTATTGTCACGGAAATCTTATTTCCAGACTCGTCAAACATGTTAGCTTCGGCAATGGTAATATCGCTTTTCGCGCCCGCAGGCACCTCCGGCTTCACATCAAAATCTATCTCAAGAATCGCACCACTGCCTCCGTTGATGCCAGTAGTGCCTGCCATCGCAATTCTTACCTCGCCTTTTAAGCCAGTATTAGGGATTACCGTCAGCGATTCGGTAAGCTCTGTCCCACGTACTTCCTTAGCGGTGAGAATCGTATCATCATAATTCAATGTAATGTTACCACCCGCAATACCCTTCGCTTCATCAACATTGACAAGGACGGTAACAGCACTTCCCGGTTCCCCAGAAAGCGAAGGGATGCTCATTTCCATCGCACTGGCGCTAACGGCAAATAATACAAGCATTATGCAAGTTGTTGTGATGGATAAAAGTTTTTTATCGTCCATTTCTCCTCACTTGTATCATAAGTAGGTCGAAATTCAGATTTCGACAGAGATGTCGATTTGTGAAAATCGACCTACGAGGTTTCATATCGAAACCTCCTTGTATCATAAGTAGTATCATAAGTAGGTCGAGATTCACATCTCGACTAATCCGTCGAGTTTGGAAACTCGACCTACGGGGTTTCATACCTAAACTATAAACGCAATAAGTTTATCAAATTAGCCCCTACTTTGTCAATAGATAACATTCAGGGATTTCTTTTTTGAGCTACTGCTTTTTGAAAACTTGCTTACCTATCAACTTGGGTTAATACAAAAATATCCCTGTTAAACCTCCCTCAGAAGAGAGTTCTAACAGGGATATCAGTAATAATTTCTGCTAAACCTTGACTTCTATCTATGCTGGTTCTTTATCTGGATTCAGTTTCTTGAATTTTGCGAGGAGTTCCTCGTCAGTTTCCTCGTTATCCGGGTCAAGTTCGATAGCATCTACCGGGCATACCTCAACGCACTGTGCTTCATCAAAGAAGCCAACGCAATGTGTACATTTCTCCGGCTCAATAACGGAGAACTCATCTCCCTCTTCAATTGCCTCGTTAGGGCATTCATCTACGCAAGCGCCACAGCTAATGCACTCGTCGGTAATTTTCATTGCCATTGTCAGTAACCTCCAATTTGAGTTCACTGGCGGCAGTTTCACCGCCAGATTGCGT
Organism: uncultured bacterium; assembly: GCA_964601015.1. GTDB lineage: Bacteria > Poribacteria > WGA-4E > DTYX01 > CAZRLY01 > CAZRLY01. Next base: position 2,042 of record CAZRLY010000328.1, on the reverse strand, counting down.
TCCAAAAAGTATACCAAAACTCGGTCATTTTTGCAACGCGAATGCCAAATTTTTTCTAACCAATCTTTCTCTTAGCTGCTTCAATAGTGTTCTTGAGCAGCAGAGCGACGGTAACCGGTCCGACGCCGCCTGGTACGGGCGTGATAAATCCGGCTCGTTCCTTCGCTGTCTCAAACTCCACGTCTCCGACTATTCTGCTTTTTTTCTTTCCTTTTACCTTGACGCGGTTGATGCCAACGTCAATTACAATTGCTCCCTCTTTTACCCATTCGCCTTTTACGAATTCGGCTTGTCCGATACACGCTATTAAAATATCGGCATCTCCGATAATGTCGGGCAGTTTCCCGCTGTCAAGCGTACCTGTGTGGCATATAGTTGTCGTAGCGGAAAACTTCCGTTGCAAGAGCAGCAAAGCCGCCGGCTTGCCGACGATGGTGCTGCGTCCCAGTACCACTGCGTTTTTCCCTCGTACCTCTACCCCTATAGACTCCAACATTGTGATGGCTGCCATAGCTGTACAGGGCACTAATATCGGCATCTCAAAAGCGATTAAGCCAAGACTCGTGGGATTTACACCCTCGACATCTTTGTCAGGGGCTATCTCCATCTGCATCTTCTTTTCGTCGATACCCTTCGGTAGCGGCATCTGCAAGATAATTCCGGTAATGCTTTCATCAGCGTTTAGCGTGTGGATGAAGTCGACTACCTGTTCTTCCGTGGAATCCTCGGGCAGTTCATGCAATTCGTATTCCATCCCTGCCTCTTCAAAACCCTTCTTCTGATTACGGATGTATACCCGGGAAGCAGCGTTTTCCCCAACTTGAACAGCCGCTAATTTTGGCATAACACCTTTGGATTTTAAATCTGCGGCTGCTTCTGCTACCTCTTCCTTGATTTTATCTGCAATCGGTTTTCCTTCCAGCAGTTGTGCTGACATTTAGTCTCCTCCTATTTAAAACGTAATGAGTAATGAGTGAAATCAACTTTTTGGCAAAATTTCCGCCTGTAGTTCCCCTATATAATTTGGTATTGATGAGACGATAAATTTTGCATAACTAAATGGAATTGATTTGTCAAAGGCATAAGCGTGTAGAAAAGGTTCGCCTCCGTTTTTCAGAATGCCTTCGATAATGGACTCAAAGCCATGCTTGCCGGCTTCATAGAAACTATTCTCAACAAATAATTCTTCTGGAAAAAATACAGCAAGATATGTCTTTCCGGTCTCAATCCATTTTAGTACCTTCATTTTGCGGGCCAGAAACCAAGTTTTTTCAAAAAACTTGGTTTCTATGTACTCTATCCAGTTATCATCTCTTTTACTTTCTCGAACACCGTTGTCTTTATTTCGGTGCAATCAGCTATTATGGGGGCAAGTTTTTCACGGACGACTTTGCAAAATTCCTCGTCCTTGATGTACGCTAAGTTGATTTCGACGTTCAAGGCTGCACTCTGCAAAGCGGCTTCTGCCAATACGACGGCTACTCCTACGTCGCTGATGAGATTGGGATTGCCCTTTTCGACCAATGGCTCGTTCAGCTTTAAGATGTCGTAGCAGCAGATGGCAGCTTTCAGCGGTACTTCAAGCGCATTTTTCAAGGCTGCCTGGATTGCCTTTGTGCGAGCCTTTTTCTCCTCGGATGTTTTCCTTGGCATGCCATAGGCTTCGGATACTCCGCCGTAGGCTTCCGTGTCGGCTTGCATCAACTCTGTTAAATCAGAACGGAGTTTCTCTGATTTCTCCAGTATTTCTGCGACTTCAGCTTCGACATCCTTGTATTTCTTTTTGCCGACGGTGAAGTTGCATACCATACTCGTCAACGCCGCGCCCAGTGTACCTGCTAACGCGGCGACACTTCCTCCTCCGGGTGTTGACGCTCCGGAAGCGGCTTCGTCCAAATATTTTTTCATTGGTTCATTTATGTACATTTTATCACCTTTTGACTAATGCGCTGCTATCCAAAAAATAAATCACCGTGGCCCCCTATCTGCCCAGTAACGTCCGGTTAAAAAATTGCATCTGTCGTAAGTAATCAAGAAGAATG
>CAZRLY010000327.1:0-5219 GCA_964601015.1 uncultured bacterium | reverse complement strand
TCGGAAATAACTTCCCGAACTTGCTAACGCAAATGTCTCATATTCAAACGTTGAAAAAGTGGTATACGAGCCGATAAATCCAGTGGCAATCAAAAGCCGCAGGCTGGGATTAGTAACAATATAGCGTTCGGTGATGAGGGTAACAAACAGCCCTAAAAAGAAAGAGCCACTGATGTTCACAACAAACGTCGCATAAGGGAAAGTAGTACCCCAACGTTCATTTAGACATCCCCCCAGCCAATAACGGGCGTTAGCACCTAAAAATCCTCCGATACCGATGTAAAGGCTCTTCGTTAAGATAGTGGGATTATCCATTCCAGTCCTCACCCTTTCGTAGAACGAGCAAAGAAACCACACGTTCTACGAAAGGGTTAATAACTTCTGCCCGATAATATACTTAGGAATGGCAATTAAATAGTATACCCACATTGCTCACGGAGGATTGCTAAATCCGACGTGTTTGGCTTGGATTTAGCAATCCAATCCGAGCAAATGCGGAAGTTATTTAGCAGCCATTCCTTATTTCTTCTGCTCTGGGAAAGGAGCACGAATATCGTAACGTCCCTCTGTGAGTACAGGGAGCGTTCCATCTTCCACCATCAAATCAAGCGGTGATTCTCTGGTTAAAAGCGGCATTACGACTACATTTTTGATACGCAACGATTCGTAAATGGCCATCATGATTTCCACGGTATATCGTGCCTGTCGCCCGCTATTTCGGTGTTCAGGAATCTTCCCCTCCATACAATCAATTAATTCCTGGATTTGGTCAGTTTTCACTGGGGCTGGCGCAATCTCCTGCCAGCCGCCTACTTTGTCATCCTGGAGCAACACGACACCGCCTTCCCCGGTCTTGATTTTCCCTTCGGTACCGGTGATGGTTGGCAGTGAAATTCCTGGTTCAGGCAAATCACCTTCATAGATGCCCCGTGTCCCGCCTTCAAAGCAGACAAGTCCCATGCACAAATCTTCACAGCAAGTACGACGTTCCCACCTGTCGGTTGTGCGTGACGTTTGCCCAATCACCCAAAGCGTTTCCGGGTTCGATAAAATGCACCGCCATCTATCAATGGCATGTGTGCCTGTATTGAGCAACCCGGCGTTACGCTTCGCCCTATGATGAACTAACGTCGGCTGTCCAATAGCGCCGTCAGCGACAAGCCTTCGGATTTCGTTAATTGTTGGACTGAAGCGGCTCTGATGCCCAATAGCTAACTTAACGCCATTCTTGTCGCATGCTTCAATCATGTCATTTGCCTCGCCCAATGACGCGCACATCGGCTTCTCGCCGAGAATCCCTTTGACGCCAGCGTTTGCCGCAGCGACGGTAATCTCAGCGCGTACCCCTTGCCATGTTGTGATGCTAACGATGTCCAGTTCCTCTTTCTTTAGCATCTGGTTGTAGTCGGTATAAATTGCGGGAATGGAATACCCCTCAGCGAGTTTTTTCGCCGATGCCTCGTTGATATCCATTGCCGCTACAAGTTCTGTTGTTTCCTTTTTGGTATAGGCCCTCGCATGGGAGTGTCCCATGCCGCCACATCCAATAACGCCAACTCGATAAGTTTTCATTGGTTTGTCTCCTTTTTTTGTGGACTATCGTTGGGTTTCGTTGGTTTCGATACGGCTTGGTTTCGATACGGCTCTCCACTTCGTTCCGAGACTACTCAACCGGCACCACTTCGATACGATTTGGTTTCGATACGATTCTCCACTTCGTTCCGAATCTACTCAACCCAAGCCACTTCGTTCCGAGACTACTCAACCGGCACCACTTCGTTCCGAACTGGTTTCGATACGTCTTGGTTTCGATACGATTCTTCACTTCGTTCAGAATCTACTCAACCCAAGCCTCAACCCGGTGCCGCTTCGCTCTGAGCAGGAGTTTGTTAATTTTCAATCTTCAATCGACAATCTTCAATTTTTTTTGGTCAAGCACTAAAACGCTAATCCCAAACTCATTTGATGAGAATTTCCCACTTCCTTTCGGCAATAAGCGTAATCTACGGAGAAATTTTTTATCGTAAAGCCTACCCCCATTGTAAGAGATGCGCCGTCCAACCCGGTGCGCAGGGAGAGTTGATTGAGGATAGTTGTTTCCAGCCCTAAGTGGGAGGAAAGTCCGTAGCGAGTTTCTAAGTCAAAAGCAATCGTGATGTCAAAAAATTCACTCACTTGGCTCACTTGGGGGGTGTAAGCAAGGCCTAATTTCAAGTTTGCGGGGATAGTCTCTTCTCTATTTGTGTTCCATAAAAGGCGGGTGTTTGCTACATCAATGATGACAACAGCGAAGGACAATTGTCCGTGCTTCAGCGCGGAAAATTTCAGCCCCATGTCAAAACCGATGCCTTTCTTGCGAGCGCTGCTTAGACGTTGAAGGATGTATTTAATGTTTGCCCCCCATGAAATAGTAAGGGGGATGTTTGAAATATAAAACGGCGTATCCGACTTCCTTGCATAAGAGAGCAAAAACGCATTCTCAACGTCAGAAAGAAATCCTTCAGGCTTGTCGGATGGCTGCAAGTCAAAATTAGCAAGCCTTTCCTCTGCTGTGCCGTAAAGAGCGTCGTAGATTGGAATATCTTCTACGCCCAGTCGAATGAATGAAACGCCAAAAGTTCCTATCTTATCATCGGTGTAAGCTACGGAAGCGAAGTTGTAGGTTTCCAAACCGGAAAACATCTCCGCGTGCATCATAACTAACGAGTGTTTGGACACTGAAACCAATCCAGCGGGATTCCAGTACCCCGATGTGGCATCTGAAGCTGAAGCAACCGAAGAAGAACCCATCGCAAGCGCTCTCGCGCCCGCCCCAATGGAAAGAAAATCGGAAGCATACTTCCCCGCCATACATACAGTAGGCCAAAAGAAGCAGAGGAATAGGGAAAGGAAGGAAATGAGGAATTTTGAGGAACTATTTTTCAGTCTTAACTCTTTCATCTTTATAATTGGTCCAAACCGTAGTCAGGGACTACGGCTACCCCGGCTTGTTCATCTTATTACTGCCAACTTCCCAACCTTTTCCAATTTGCCACCCTCTGTCTTTGCGATAATTTTATAAAAGTAAGTGCCATTTGCTACCTCGGCGTCTTCCTTATCCTTGCCGTCCCAGAGCATCTCATTGTATCCCAGACGGGTTGTACCGTCTATTTGAGCGATTAGCCTGCCTGATGTGGTGTAAATTTTGATGAGGACATCATCCGCAGGTTGTGTCAAAACGTAGGTGAAATATGTTTCTTTGGCAAAAGGGTTGGGGTGGTTGGCGACGTTGAAAAGTCTCACCTCTCCGCCCACGCGAAAAGACAGTGATTCAGTGCCCACGTTGCCGGATAAGTCATAAGCTTCTACGAGGAATTTGTAATGTCCATCTTTTAGAGTAGGGGAAAATTTTACTACGGTGGCATTTGACGGCACCAGGCTTCTATGGATATTCAAATCATTTTCTTCAACAGGTTTTGAATTCAAGAACGCTAAAACTCGGGAAATCCCGTTTCTATCGGAAACTGTAGTGGAAAGCACAGGATGTTTTGAAGCAAAAACACCGTCATATTTATATTGCTCGTCGAGCAGAGAAATCTCAATCAACGGCGCTACGGAATCACTGTTGACCAATAAACTGAATATACCCCCCTGATTCACAGCAACTGAAACCTTGTCATCCACAATTCTTTCACTTGAAACAATTTCCCACCGCTCTACATCTTCTCTGAACCGATAGATTGATAACTGCTTCTCTTCCGAGATGAACCCGTTAGCGGATTCACCTTGTGAGTGATGAAATGTCAAAGTTAGCCCCACAATTAATTGTGGGGGGGATTCAGGATGTTCTGTTGAGTTTGTCGCTTCCACCGAGAGTCGGTAAATGCCCCCGGCTTCTTTTTGAGGCAACGATGCGTATTTAAAATCGGGCTGATTTTTTATCGGAAACATCGGTACTGATTCTATTTGCAACCTCACTTCTTCTTTGACAGCGCCTTTTTTTACTTCAACGGTAAAATTCCCATCGAAACTGGTACCGACTAAACCCTCTCCGGGGATGATGGAAAAAGTGTTGAATACCAATCTTCTTTCAGCGGTATTGTTGATTTCATTGTTCTCTTTTATCCGGTTTTGCCTGTCAAGCACAACATGAATGGTTTCTGCTTCAAAAGTGGGAGAATAATCTATTTCTGCTATAGCGTGTTGTCCGCCTTCGATGGTCAAGATGAGGACTTCCCCTATGAACAACTTTGAAGCATGAGGGTTGCTCGAATAAAAAGTTACCGATACGTCTTTAGCGGGAAGCCCACCCAAATTTGCGACATCAGCCATCAATTTGACATTTTTTACATAGTTTTCGTCTCCACTTTCTTGTTGGGGGAGAGCAAATTGGATGTCCTCTGAGAAGATAGAAAGGTTAGAAAAATTTTCGTCCATTGCGGCTATCATAACAGCGCCAATGGCATCTACTCCCTTTTCTTTATCCCAGGCGTAAGCGCGGAGAGAAAATTCCTTAGAAGGTAATCCTTGAAGAAGGAACTGCCCGCCAAACCTTCCATCGTTTGCCGTCAAAGGATTTTTAAACGGGTTGGACTGGGTTGATTCGTTATTGTTATGTTCCGTTGACAGCATTTCAATTAGCACTTTTCCGTTGAACCGTTCGTCTGAAATAACCCCTCGCACTTCCAGTAGATTGTCTTGTATAAAACGCGCTGTCATTGTGATGCTTTCTTCAGGCAGGGGCAATGAGATCGCCGGGTCAGATAAAAGATTGAAAAGACTAACCATGTCAGCGGAAAACGGGTGGGAGGCGAGAAATGATACTTTCGTGTTAGCGATGGCGGTTCCTAATTGCCTTATTGAATGCGTGAACAGAGTCTCAAACATCGCCTGCTCAAGGTAATAATCTCCACTTAACCATCCCAAGCCTGTGCTGCCAAAAGACGCTATGGCCCCCCCTTCTTTCAAGTTTACAAACCTCTCGTTTAATCCGCTTTTACCTGGGTCATCGAAATACCCTGTAAAGCAGGTGAAGCTTGCGACGAAGGGGAGCATTGATGTGTTCATCAGGAATTGTACGTCGTTTAACGTGAAAAGCGCGTCATCGCTCCAGATGCTGCCGCCGCCGTGTCCTGTGAAATGAACGAACGAACACCCTGCATTCCAAAAATCCAACAGTTGCTCTGTTTCGCCATGATATTTGGATTTTGGGTTAGTGTAAACTCGCATCACTTCATATC
>CAZRLY010000326.1:0-5227 GCA_964601015.1 uncultured bacterium | reverse complement strand
CGGGTAGGTTTCCTACCATACCCTACCTACCACAACCTATTATAATTAAGCCAACAGAGCAGTAGTGTGATTTGCCCATTTGCCTTTAAGTATACCTTAAACCCGTCCAAGTATCAAAGAAAAAAAAAACATTGCCGCTACGTTGATTTTTGCCCGAAGGGGCGAAGCCTAAAGTTTTCATCGCAATGTCCCAAGTTTTCGTCGCAATTCCGCTTTAGTGACGAAAACAAATCCGATTTAGCGATGAAAACAAAAGCGATATTTTCACTCCAATTTATCATTTTCAATGTCATGGGGAATTTCTAACCTATCCCCAAGGCCCGCTTGCCGTAGGTTGACGAGGAAACCATGCGCGAAGTACAGCCAAAATAACCGGCTCAATACAGCGTTGAAGGTTGACGGGGGCTTCATCGAAGGATATTATGCCAAAAATCAATTTCATCAACGTCGCCTGGTCAGTCAGCATTTGGGGAGATTCCTCGCCAACGGGAGAGACTTTCACCCCTTCGTCGCTTATGCGCAATCCGACGCGCTGTTTGTCACATCCTATTTCAATCTCACCGCGCCAATCTGCCACAACAGCCCTTCGCAAACGAGATTCTAATTCAGGTGCAATCTTCCTGAAGAGGGATTCCAGATTAATAATCTGAATCATATTTGTGGCATACGCCCCCTGAAATTCCTGCAATTTGAATGTTATATGCGCGCTGGGCAGGATGGATAACACCTTGGCGTCGAAAGGCAACCGCGATGTGACGCGCATAATGCCGCGTTTGGCTGCAACGTGGAGAATTTGTTTGAGCAGTCCAGCGAGTGCATCTGGGCATACAGGGTTGAATGCAACATCTCCGATGGTTATATGTGCCTCGAAAGGAGTAATATTCCGTCCGTAGTCCGTTGCAAACAGATAACCCTCTACGACGCCATCAACTTCGTATACTATTGTCAAAGGGTTCGGAGGCGAGGGCGTTGTGGGGAGTTTTGCATTTGGATTAACATCTACCACGATGGAGCCACTACGTCCCTTATTGAATAACTGGTAAAGCTCTGCCTTGCGAATCGCATCTCGACTGGCATCATAGGAGCGTACTAATCCGGGCCCTTCAGGAGGTGTAAACATCTCCTCTACAGAGATGGTAGAGGCACCTGCTTTGACGGATTCAATCGGAAATTCAACATACCGTCGGGGAAATGGGATGTAGCCGAACCGACGATAGAAAACCGAATATCCGCCCAAGCGCGACATATCGTAATCATTCTCTCGCATCCACCTCACAACATCACGCATGAGCGCGCTGCCGTAACCTTTTCCTTGAAAAGCGGGAAGCGTAGAAACTTCTCCAACGTCCCCTTTGGCTATCTCACAACTTCCAACAGCCAGCCGGTGACGTGCGATATGCGCCACGCTGATGATGTTATCCTCCATCTCAAGCACCCTGAATCGTTTAGCGTCATTGACCGCCAGACTTTTCCAACTGTGCCATTTGCTGGAGTTTTCTTCAACGTGAAACGCTTTCGACATCACTTCAAATATGCCTTCTGCATCCCTTTGAGTCCCACATCGTATGTTATTCATCATTCTCCTCATTTGTATAATATCTTTGTTACTTGAATTTCAATGATAATCTTTAAGCCATACCCGGTGGCAAATTCTATTAATTGTCTAATGACGTTGTCCATCATGATACTCCTTTCATTTTTGGAATTTTGGCAAAAATTAAAATTCGCAGCAATCGCTACTCAGATCTTGAGCCAACATTTTAGCATATTTTCTGCATCAGGTCAATAAAAAAACGGGGAAAAGAAAAACAGAATTTCCTTGCCATAAGGATGATAAGATGGTAAAATAAACAAATTATACATGAAACCATAATTAATACCATTTTAAGAAAATAATGTAATATGTCTGATACATAGCGGCGTCCTCTGCGCTGCCAATTATCTATCATTAAATTTTTAAAATGGTATAAGGAGTCAACAAATGTTCCGTTATCCGGGAGTCGAAGCAAGCCTTTGGGCCCCGAGCGTATTCCTTATCTTGTCAAACGGTTTGGTGAAAGAAGAAGCCAACCGGTCTTCGGAGCTTATGGTATCTCAAGAGATGACAATGTTGCGCAGCCAGATTATTTCAGTGCTTGACGGTTGGGTGGATATTTACCTTCGTGACCAAAACCGCCAACCCGGAGACGTGCGGCATGGACAGTTTCACAACTCCGATAACATGCGCATGCAGGAATGTACCCAACTTATCGCGTGGGCTTATGCAAGTAAGGACAGCCGCCACTATGCGCGTCCGGAAGTCCTTGACTGTGCGACATGGGCAGTAGATTACATGGTACGCGCACAGGGAAGTAACGGTGGATTCAACGAATACCACGGTTGGTGTGGCGCACCTGAACGCACTCGCGGCAAGAGCAGCGTCACAGGCTTTACGCTCTACGCCATTGGGCGGGCAATATCCATCCTGACACCGCTGCCAGAGATGCGTGACAAACTCCAAAGTCCTATTGATGCGGACGGGCGCGGTATGCCAGATACGCCTCGGCTTTCGGCGTGGCGTAACATGCTGAAAGCGGCTATGGAGAATCAGTATTCGGGGACGGGGCGTGGACATGCGCCAAATCAGGATGCCTGTGCGTTGGCTGCCGTGTTTGCCATGAATGAAGCGTGGGAGATGCTATCGCCCGGACAGCCTCCGTTAAAAACTCAAGAGGATGTGGTTGCTCTGAGAGACGAAATACTTTTCGGTATCCCTCCTGACGCAACCAACAGGCCGCTCAAAAAATGGTTCACGACTGCTGGCTTGCCGCTTGAATCAGGACACGGGTTCGCAGGATATGACGCTAATTATGCGCAGGTAGCCCTTGCATTTCTCGCACTCTGCGCCCGTCAAGATAATGGGGTGGGAGCGTTCTTGCACAAGTATTGGGCTGCCTTGCAACACTTCTATGTGCCTGACAGTACAGCGCCTTTGGGTATGTACATAGAAAATGGCATTAGCCGTCGTTTAGCGAATGGAGGTACTATGTCGCCGTCAATGTGGGCAATCGCGCTGGGCAGAAACTATCATCCCGCCGGGCAGAGGTTGTACGCTTCGACGCTTGGGGGTTTCAGTGCTGATGTCCCCGGGCGGATGCGGTTGAAGTCTCCCCACCACTTCCAAATAAGTTCCTATCTTTACACCGAATGGTTGGATGACTTCAGCATACCCAAGGATACAGACTATCGCCTGCCTGCTGAACGCCCCGGACACTGGGAATTTCGAGATGCGGAGGCGAAGACACTTGTCCAGAAGTCCGAGGATGACCAACTGAGCTATTACACAGAACACTGGCAAACACCTGATAGAGCGAGACGACACGTTTGGGGACAGGAACCCGAGGAGATTCCCAATGAGGAGTTGTTTCCATGAGTAGGTTGGGTTGAACGAAAGTGAAACCCAACAGGTGAGTATCTGGTTTTCGTTGGGTTTCGTGCCTCAACCCAACCTACTTTTCACTTCCTGCGTGGCGTTATCCTTGAAAGGAATAGAGTGTTATGGAAAATAGAATTTACTGTTTCGTATGTTTGACATTAATCGGTTTTTCCTTCTTTGCGAGTAATCAGAAAACAGCAGCGCAACAACCGGATTATCGTTTCGTCTTCGAGAATCGGAACATCCTCTCGTTCGATATTACGATGAGCGCTGAGGCTTATGAGAATATGCAACCGGAACAACGGAAAGCAAATACAGAACGTATCAGTTCACGCGGAATGTTCGGACTGAAATTTAACTATGTCGAAGCCACCGTAATCTGCAACGACGAGGTATATACGGGGGTAGGGGTGCGCTACCGGGGAAATGCTTCAATGTTGATGATTCCCCCCGGTGGAAAGAAACCGTTAAAGTTCGATTTTGACAGGTTCCATAAAGGGCAGACATTTCACGGTTTTAAAAAACTAAACTTTATCAACTGCTTTCGCGACCCGACGAAATTGAGGGATAAATTGACCTATTATGTGATGCGGAAGGTTGGTATTCCTGCCCCCCATACGACGTTTGCCAACCTATATCTGACTATCGAAGGCAAAGAACGCGAACACCTTGGATTTTACGTCGTTGTTGAACAGGTTGATTCTGTGTTTCTTCAGGACAGATTCGGTAATGCTGATGGCTTGCTTATCAAAGGCGAAATAGTAAACGATTTGGAATATCGTGGCGATGACTGGAAGGCGTATGCCCACGATTACGAACTCAAATCCAACAAGAAAAATTCAGATACGTCGCTTTTGATAAAATTTCTGAAATTTGTATGCCAAGCACCCGATGAGCAGTTTGCCGCTGAGATTAATCAGTACCTCAATGTGGATAGATTTTTGTCATGGCTTGCTGTCAATACGCTACTTGCAAACTTGGATAGCTACGCAGGACTTGGGCATAATTGGTATCTCTACTATGATACTGCCTCGAAAAAATTTGAACACATCCCCTGGGATGTAAATGAAGCTTTCGGAAACCTCCAAATCGGTGATAATCCTGAGCAAATGCTTGATTTTGATATTTATCGCCCTTACGTTGGCGAAAGGATTCTCATCAAACGGTTGTTTGCAGTGGATAAGTACAAAGAACAATACCTCGCCTACCTCCGAGAATTTATCAATGGCGTTTTTGCACCAGAGGCGATGCATGCGGAAATCGACAGACTACACGAATTTATCAAAGAAGCAGTGAAAGCGGATTCCCATATTATTTTTCCATTGGTCGCTTTTGAGAAGAGCATTAACGATACTGTTGAACAGATTTTCCCCGTCTTTAGCAACGGCATCATTGGGCTTAAACCGTTCGTCACCGGGCGGGTTGCTTCTGTCAAAGCTCAACTCGCAGGCGAAAAGGAAGGCTACAAAATCGAGCGTTCACCTATGGAATCCGCTCCCCGCTCCCCGCGAACAGAGGAAGAGCGCAAGGCACAGAGGAAAGTCTTGAAAGCCAGGCTTGAACATATTGAAGCATCAATTCAGAAAAATCCGACGGATGCACAGTTGTATGTCGAAAAGGGGCGTTCAATGGGCGATTTGGTCGGCGTGAGTCTACCAGGTGACCAGATGAAATATCTGCGTGGAATGACAGCAGCCTTTGAAAAAGCACTCGAAATTGACCCGGAGAACGTCAGCGGACATTTAGGGCGCGGGATGGTACGCTTCTTTGTGCCTAAGGCATTCGGCGGCGATTTGGACGGTGCAATTGCCG
>CAZRLY010000325.1:0-5232 GCA_964601015.1 uncultured bacterium | reverse complement strand
TAAGTAGGTAAGAGCAGTGCTCCGTATCCTCCTTATCTCCCTGACAGGGCTTCCTTGCCAGCTCCGACAACTGCCTTCACTCGGTCCTTTTTTTTATCTAACATCGTTTTGCAATGCTCCACTAATGATTGCGCTTGTTCCAACATCTGTTGTTTAGTTTTCGTAATTTTGTTTTTTATCTTTTCCCTGGTTTCCTCTCCTGACGCCGGCGCGTAGAGCAAAACCGTAGTCGCGCCGATAGCACCACCAATTAAAAAAGCGAGGAAAACTTTTGATGAGTTTTGTTTCTTTGTTGTTTCCGATTCTTTTGTCATATTTTTTCTCCTCTACATTTGCCAGTCCTTATAAGATAGCAAAAAAATTGAAGAATGTCCAGTTTTTTTTCACCTCTGTTTTGGGGGACAAGCTTTTCTCAGTTTTGCCCTCATAGAGAGCGGGCTTTTCTCACCTACTTTAATTTTGACGAATCCCTTCTTGAGCGGCTTTGTTGGCATTTTGGGACGCGTTCAACTTCAGGGCTTTTTTGTATTCGAGGATGGCTTCATCTCTTTTCCCCGATTTATCGTATACCCAACCCAGAGCAATGCGAGCCCAGGCGACTATCCATTTCTTTCCGGGTTTCAATGAAAGCGTATGGTGTAGTTCCGTCTCGCCCTCCTCCAGCAGATTCATCCTGAAATATAATCTTCCCCGTAGCAGATGGTATCCCGGGTTATCCGGGGATTTTTGTATTGCCTCTTCCAGCACATTCAAAGCTTGGGAATACCCTTTTTTTTGCCAATGTGAAATCGCTTTCCAGTAAAGTTGTTCGGGCGAGGGCGGAGGTTTGGTTTCCTCTGCGGGTTGTCCTTGACGTTTTGGAGGAACGTAGTTACCGATTTCTTCAAACGCAACGTTGTCAAAATAGACATCGCCGGGCGGATAATAGGCGTACAACATAACCTTCACCCATTTCGGCAAGGGGCGGGTGGTAATTATGTCGGGGCGTTTTTCAAAGAAGAAGTGTACGCCATACCGCTTCCACTCCTTTGCGTTGGCGGTTGAACAGGTTAAACTTGATTTGCGAACCACTTCCCTCACCTTCTTTATTTTGACAGTAGCATCTTGCCCTTTCCCTTCCTTGACTTTGTGTTCCAGTTCAGCGTAGCCTTTGACAAACAACATCGGTGTCGGCCTTTCGGTTTTTACATCGGCAGAAAACCTGTACAGAACCCCCGGCTTCACGGGTATAAAATCGCTGTAACATCGCACACCGTTCGTCTCTGCGATGGCCTTTGTGAGGGAAAATTTAATACATCGACTTCCACCTACTCCCTCGTATGTCCAACGCGTCCACTTTGCATCTATCACATCCCAATTTTGAGGCGTTTTATCGCCTCGCTCAAAAGCACCGTTTTTCAGCAGTTGGCGTGGTGCCTTTTTGGTTGGTTTTTGAGTTTGCGCAAAAAGCGGTGTGAAGGTGAAATATGCGAAAGTAAATAGCATGAATAGAATTCGTTTGTACATGACGAAACCTCCGTTAATCACTAAAAAAAATCCCACGTTCATCTTTTGGACTGCAAAAATCGTTGAAAAGGCAATTACTTATAGTTTTCAGTATTAAAGTTTATGTTCCGGGTAGCATCGGTCCCTGACTGATTCGGTGGCAGTCAGGGACTGCCGCTACCCAAAACGTTAGGTTTATTTTTGAAAACTACCTAACCATTGCACTCCAAAATTGGCCGGTCCGATTTTATTTTATAACTCCATATTCCTTTAGTTTTTCCGCAGCCTTATAGCTCAACGGATGCTCGGAATATCGGGAGATAAGTTGTTTGAAAGCGTTGATGGCATCGTCCCGTTTTTCGAGTTTATCGTAGCAGAGGGCTATCAGCCATTGGGCTTCTGGGAGGTGAAGGTCATTTTTTTCTACCGCCATTGAATCTTTGAAGGCATCAATGGCGTTCCAGTAATCGCCGGCGATAAAGTGCGCTTTGCCGCGCAGGAAACTGGAATAGCCGTTCATCTTCTCCTGCGGGAACTTCCACTCCAACCTGTCGATGATTTTCAACGCCGCGTCGGTTTCGTCCTCGGAAAGGTAGTATTCTATCGTCTCGACTAAACTACCGGTTTTTACCAATTCCAGTTCTTTGTCGATGTCTGGCTGCTGAACTTTAAGTTTGCCCATCTTGTAATAGGACTGTTGAGCAACGTCAAAATCCCCTTTGCGGCGATATACATCGCCGAGGCGGATGTGCAGACTTTTAATCAGTTTTCTTGTCCCGCGTGTCTTTTTAAAAGATTGCAGAAGCGACTGATATTGTTTTAAGGCATCGTCGTATTTGTCCTTTTTCAGGTAGATGTCCCCGATTCTCATTCCCGCGGTCAATCGCCAGGCGGGAGTGTTGTAAGTTTTATCAATCTGTTGATAAATGTCCATTGCCTCTGCAAATTTTCTGGATTTCATCAACAAATCAGCCGACATGAGATAGGACTGGTAGCCACGATTTTGGTCGCTTTTGCCGTATTTTTCAAAGAACAAACGCCCAGCTTTTATGGCATGTTCGTATTTTTTCTGCCGATAGTGAAACTGCCCAACCTGCCACAAATCCTCCATGCTGAGTTTTTCCATCGGGTAATCTTTCACAATTTCGTAATACTCCCCGATGTTGCCTGCGGCTGCCCTTCGAGCGTCATCGTAGTGGACGTTCACGGTTATCTGCATCGTGTCGGTATTGTTTGCCTCGTCGGATACAGTCAATTTCACCTGATATTTTCCCACGCTCAAATATACATGCTGTGGGGCGATTACTGGACGGGACAGAGCACGTTCACTAACTGAACGGGACAGAGCGCGTTCACTACTTGTCACGCCGTCGCCAAAATCCCACGAGACCAAATTGACATCCTTCGCACCGTTTTTAGAAAGGTTTTGGAATCGCATCAGCGTATATTGTTCCCAATCTTTCACCCAGATGGAATTTACTTTCACAGGAACAAAATCAGCCACCAGTTTTCGCCTTAGTTTTTGGCACCTCCCCGCTCTCGCCCTGAGTATTCCCGGATATGTTTTCTTGGGGATGGGTTTATATCTGTCATCTTGCGGCCTTTTCCAGGCGACATAAGCCATCTGCTCATCTGTGCCGTCCTCGTGGTAGTATTCAACGTAATGCAAGCCGCTCTCCAATTCTATCTCACCATGTATTTCGCCGCGACTGCCTTTGTTATGTGTATGCTGCCCGGGCCAGGATACGACAAATTTTCCGTCAATGAACAGAAAAGAAGCGTCATCGGATACCGTAGCAAAACCGTATTTGCCGTCTTTTGGAATGCTGATATAGCCTTTGTAAATGCTGATATAGCCGTCGGAGAGGCCGAAGGGATTGTGGCCGTTGCTTATGCGCTTTTGAAATCGTCCCCCGTCCAGTTCGACGCTTTCTGCGATGAGTTGTTCCATCTCCTTCCAATTTTTGGGGTGAAAATTTGGTCTGGATTTTCGCGTGGTTACGAAAAACATCCCGCATTTAGGATACCATATCTCTTTTGGTTTTTCGGCATTTGGGTTGTTGTAGTAGACGTAGTAACGTACATCCTGCGCTTTCGCTTGAAAAGCAAGCATGCTCATGCGCTCACGTTCGTGAAAGACGATGTAGTAAGGCAACAGGTTTCCTTCTTCGTCGGTGACGCGAAAATCTGAGCCGTCCTTTTGGCTCAAGCCGCCGGTGTAGATGTCAACAACTGCAACGTCGCTTTCAGGCTCGTCCGCCCGAATAATTCTGACGACTCGCCTGCATTTCCACTCACTGTCAAACCACCGTACGCTGATGGCTGACAGAGGGAAAATCAGAATGCTAATGAATAAGATGGTGGTAGTACAGATTTTGGACATTCCCAACCCCCTTTCTTTTTATCTTTTTCCCGCAGAAGACCCCTTCTGAATCTATGATTCAGGAGGGGATGAATGCGGGGTTGACATATTGCATAATCTAGCATTTTTTTCTTGACATTCAGGTGATGTGTGTTGTATAATATACATCATGAAACGCTACAATTTCTACTTTCCTGAACAACAAATTGAAAGTCTTCGTAAGATATCTAATGACATAGGCATAAGTATGTCCGAACTCATCCGACGCGCTATAGATAACTTAATCAAAGATTATGTATCTGACATTCAAAGCCAAAATAACAACCGACAACAAAACGAAAGCAATTCTCAATAACCTCTGCTTCTCTACTACTAAGCTGTACAACACAATTAATTACTATCTCCGCAATGAGTGGGCTGCAAGCATCTCAGAATATGAGATGAATCGCACGCAATATAAGAATTATGAGCATCACTTAGGTAGTGACTACTTGCCTTATGAAAAGCCCAAGATACCACTATACGGCCTAAAGAGTAGATTCAAGGACAATCACTGGGCATTGAATCTACACTCTCAATCCGCTCAAGCTGTAGTAGAAGAAGTTATCAATGCTTACAAATCTTGGTTCGCTCTCCGTAGAAATGGGCATAAAGACGCAAATCCTCCTAAGTTCAGACCAAAGAGCAATCTCAGTCCTGTTACATTTAAGGAATCGTCCGTCAAACTATCTACCAAAAACAAGAACTCCTTGTTGCGTCTTTCCCTTGGCATCAAGAGAGAAGATAGATTGCGGAATATAACCATCAAGGTTAGCCATCGCACCCCTCTCCCCGAAGGTGTTCTCAAGAACGTCAAAATTACCTACGATACTGCTACTGGGAACTACTACGCCCATCTGGTATTTGACGTACCTGCAACTTCAGAACAACAACTTCAACTTTTCCCGACCAACGTAGTCGCAGTTGATTTAGGACTTAACAACCTCATCACGGCAACATTCACTGATGGAACTTCAATTATCATCAGTGGGCGTGAACTCAAAGCCATCAGACGCTACTGGCAGAAGGTACGTGCCTCCATTAAACCACCATCAGTTACAAAGCGAAAGCCATCAAGACGATACAATCAAATCTGTCGCAAAGAATCGAGACAGATACGCCACAGACTACATATCATCTCCAAAGAGTTTGTTAAACTATGTGAAGAGAAAGGCGTAACTCATATCGTCTTTGGCGACTTGAGCGGCATCCGTGATAAGATCAAATATTCAAAGCGTCTCAACCAACAGTTGCATAATTGGAACTTCGCTCAACTTGTTGACTTCATTAACTACAAAGCTCAAAGAGTAGGCATTACCACTGAACTAATCAGTGAGAAATATACA
>CAZRLY010000324.1:0-5244 GCA_964601015.1 uncultured bacterium | reverse complement strand
CACCATAAACCGAGTTTCTCGGAGAAACTCGGTTTATTTGCACGATTTCTTAACACGAGCCTCAATTTTTAACTTGGTAGCCTTTGTTCCCGCCGGGCGCGCCCTCTGTGGGGCATTGTGTGAGAACTCTCAAACCGACTGCCGCTTGTAGAATCCAGGCGGCATCCAGCGCGCAGACAGCACCGTTGCCCGTCACATCGGCGATATTTTGCTGGCTTGGGCTCAAGTCGTACGTCCCGACAACGCTTTTCAATACCAATGACGCATCGTAGGCTGTGACTTCGCCGTCGCCGTTCACATCGCCGCATACCGCCGGGCGGACGTAAATGGATGTGCGCCGGAGTTTGACGGTACCTTGATTGTTGGCAACTGTCAGGAAAAGCGTGTAGTATCCTTCCTCCAACGTATTCCATTGCGCAAGGACGGCTCTGCATTCCTTGTCAATTCTCTTTTCGCCAGTTCTTTCTTTTATCAAAATTGTGGGTTCTTCAGCGTTTGTACCGGGCGCGCATTCCACTTTCCAATTTAGGTCATCGTAATTGAAGCTGGATTCATCCACAATGCCGAGGATATCAACGGTGCCCGAAACTCTGCTGCCGTCAATGGGTTCGCAGATATTGGCTGTGGGCAGCGTGGGGAAGTGTTTAATCTGAATGGGTACAGACGCACCTTCGTTGCCTGCGTTGTCTTTGGCATACGCAGTGACGGTATATACAGTCTCAATTTCTGGCGGTGGGAAAGAGTAGGTCCAACTCGTTGTGCCTTCGGCGGGAGCTCTGCCCCCTCCTGTGTCGATTTCGACACTTGCGATGCCCGACTCGTCGTCGTTTGCGATACCAGAGATTGGGATAGGAACCAAATGGAAATTCGCCATATCTGCGGGATTGTGGATGACGACTTCCGGCAGAATATCATCTACAGTGAGGACATTCGATCTGCCGTTTGCTTCGTCGTTTCGATTCCCGGCGGCGTCTTCAGCGATGACCAATAATTGTAGTTCGTATCCACCGGTTAGATCATAACCGTCCAATTCACCCGAAATCACCCCATTTTCGATTGTGATTTTATCGGTGACATCATTCAGCAAATTGCCATCCAACATCAACTTTGCGCTTACTAACGAGACAGGCGATATGTCTTCCGCCTCGCCTGAAACCGTGATATCGGCGTTGCTTCTTATGAAATCGCCATTCGCTCCGTCTGCGTCAATACGGAGATTTTTGATGACAGCCCCCGTATTGTCAACAACGACATGAATCTCGTCTACGATGGTTCCAGCGCTGTCCTTCACCTCTAAGCGCAACGCGTAATTGCCGTCAGGGTATAACCTGGATTGTCCGCTTTTTTCGAGCGTGTCCCACAAGCACAATTCTGCTTCTTCGGGAACGAGGGTTGTGCCGATATAAACGACTTGATAAGCCGATTCGTCTTTTTTGGCTTTGACGGTGTAGCTTTGGAATTCTTCCCCCTCTTCAGCTTCCGCCGTGCCTCTCACGCTCACCACGCCGCGCAGATAAGCACCATTTCGCGGTGGCGCAGTGATGGTGTTACATCGAAGTAGCCGAATGTTGCGACGTTCTGCCGGCCCGGAGGTACCAATGCTGTTTTGCACCGTCAAGCGAATAACATAAAAACCGTCGGGTAAGTCTCTGACATCCCATGTCCCCAAAACGTCATTGACGACAGCTTTGCCTGATTCCGTTAAAATTTCGCCCCATGTTGTTGGCTCTGTTCCCTCGCCATATTCCAGCGTATACGAAAAATCACTCAAATCCTCGTCAATGTCTATCGCGCTCCCTTTGATGGAAATAATATTCGACACAAACTCTGCGCCATCGACGGGGCTGCTGATGTTTGCCGTTGGAAGGAACCTGTAGTAACTCACATAAATTTGGTTAGGTTCGACGGATACGTTGCCCGCTAAGTCAATTGCTCGCACTTGGACATCGTATTTGTATTCGCTCCTCGGTGGTTCATAGGTGTATGCCCATTCCGCCGTGCCTTCTACTGTTACCCAATCTAAGTCTTTTTGAGTTTTGAATTCCACTCGGCTGACACCCACATCATCGTTAGCGTCGCCGGAAAAAAGAAGAGGCTTTTGGTGGAAGAACGCTCCATCGGCGGGATTCAGGATGCGGACAGAAGGCAGCACGTTATCGACCAATAATTCGTTCGATTTGCCTTCTGACGGGTTTCCCGCTTCATCTTTGACGATGACCGACAATTTCACGGTGGTTGCCATTCCCAAATCACCTGTCGGTACCGTTCCAGAAATGACACCGGCGTTGATTTGAACATACGATGTGACATCGCATAATTCGTTGTCATTTTCATCGAGCAATTTCGCGCTGACCAACAACGCCTCCTCGCACGCTGAACCCGACACCTCGATGCTTAGATGACTTCCAGTGTATTCGTAACCTTCGGAGGAAACAATTCCCACCTGGGGAGCCGGACACGGCGTGTTATCAACTCGGACGACTACGGTGGTTTCCTCAGTTTGCTCGCATGTATCAATCACCCTTAACCGCAATGTATACAAATCATCATTAGCATCCGCCGGAGTGTTCCAATCAGCCAAATGCCCATCCTGGACAACATCTGTGCCAATCTTAATCGCAACGTAGTTTCCCTCGGCAGGCGCATCGCCCGGAGCGTAGTCTAAAATCCATTCTTTAAGGACGCCTGATGTCACTGTTCCCGTTACTTTGAAAACGCCGCTCAGTAGTTGGTTTTCCGTCGGCGCTGTGATGGCAACGTGTGTGTTGTCAAGCGTGACTTTGACTCTTACTTCTTCGTCGTATCCGCTTTCATGGGTCAAGCGAAGTCTCAAAGTATAGACGCCATCGCAACGCTTCGTCGTGTCCCACTCCGCCAGCACACCGTCATCGACTGATTCCTGGCTAAATTTGATAGGCGGCACGATGAAATCGTCATCGCTGGGCTCCTCGCCCGGAGCAACATCAAGTATCCAGTCTTGGAGTCTGGCTGACCTTGCCGTGCTTGTCACGCTTACCGTTCCGCTCAAGGTGTCGTTTTCGGCAGGCGCGGTAATCTCCGCATGGGTGCATTCCAGATTGACTATCATTGTCACAGTCTTGCTATCTCCGCATTCATCGTTGACCCGAATACGCAGAGTATAAGGGCCATCGCCGTTCAGCGTCGTGTCCCATTTTGCCAGAAGCCCATCATCAACAGGCGCAATGCCATATTTGATAGGCGGAACCACAAAATCGTCCTCTGCTGGCGAAACGCCTTCAGCATAGTCCAGTATCCAATCTTGCAAACCGGTTGCTTGCGCTGTCCCCATGACATCAACCGTTCCGCACAAGGTTTCGTTTTCAGTAGGCGCAGTTATTTCAACAGCCCACCCGAAGTGACCAGCAGTCAGAGGCACATTCAGGGATGGCGTGTTGGAGGCATTGCTTTCGATGGTAAGAGTCGCGCTGACGAAGCATAGTTCTGTTGGGTCAAAGGTTACGTTGACTTCTTTGCTTTCGCCAGACGCTAAGGTGAATGATGTCGGTTCCGCTGAAAAATCGGGATAGTCAATTGTGATGTCGCTGACAACAAATTCAGAGTCGCCATAGTTGGACACTGTTAAAATCTTTGTCAGTGACCCGCCAACAGCTACCTCGCCGAAATCAAGCGGCACTGGATTGACAACTACGGTCTGGAACTCATACGGCTCTGGGTCAATGGTGCCGGTGTTGGTGAGTGTGCAGTAGTCAAGGCGGATGCGACCAACGCCGCCGGAACCGCCTCGCCCCCCTGGGGACGAACCGCCTGGTATTCCTGATTGACCGCCTAGTGCTGTAATGTTCCCACTAAATTGAAAATGTAGTGATGTGATGGCAATACTACCACCACTTCCACCGCCTCCCGTTCCGCCAGGGTACGAGCAATTTGCTGTTGAATCACCGTTACACAGAAAACTGCCTGTAACAGTAAGAACATTTGAAAAGATTGTGATAATTCCGCCACCATTTCCTCCGGATGAGCCTAGGCTTGTGGTAGACCATTTACCAGCTCCGCCTCCACCGGAACCAAAATAAATTTTAGGCAGTGTCGAGTCACCATAAACTGTTCCAGCCTGTCCACCTACTCCACCGTAACCACAGTCGCTCCCGCATGTTCCATCAGAGCCAGTAGTGCCATAGCTGCCACCTCCACCACCAGTTCCCCAGCCTCCATTATGGAATCTGAAGTCCCACCTTCGCCCCCGCCAATGCCCTCACCACTTTGACCTGTTTTGACTCCTGATTCTCCGCCACGATACCCCTTTCCACTCACATCAATCTTCCCACCGCTTTCCACCGTCACCGTCCCAGTCGCCCGGAAAAAGACAATCCCGCCTGTCGTGCCGTCCCAGTTGTGACAGGTAATCGTCCCGCCGTCATGCACCGTCACATCCCGAAACTGCGGCACGCGCAGCACCTCGTGTTTTCTGTCGCCGCCAGCGTCATAGAGATGTAGCAATGCGCCATTGAGCGTCAAGATATTGCCGGAGATGTTTGTGATGCGTTTAGTTTCGTGTTGGCCGGCTACATTGAGTTCAAGATTCGTCTCCGGATCTTGCATTGAGATGATGAGCACCTCATCGCCTGTGCTGAATCCAGAAGCATCCGCAACTTTGACGGTGTTTTGTCCAGCCTCGTTGACGCCAGTAACCGCCGCCCGCACATCATCGGTGTAGCTTGTCCCGGAGACATCCAAATCTCCATCAGCCCCGTCGCCCCAACCGGGCGCAATCTGAGCCTGAACTGATACTATTCCAAAAATGAACAAAATTATCCCACAAGACACCATAGAAACCGAGTTTTTCCAAAAAACTCGGTTTCTTTTCCTTCCATGACTTCTGCTTTTTTTGCTTTGCTTGAACATTATTTTGCCTCCCTTGAATGCCCACGTAGGTTGGGTTTCGTGTTTCAACCCAACCTACACATCGGTCCGATTTACCAAGGTCAATTTATTTTACCACTTTATCATCCCAGTGTAAAGGAAATTATTTGTATTATCACCAATTCAGGTGTACCTGTATTATCACATATTGGTTGATAATTTAGTTAAATTGCTGCTCATCACCGGTCTAAAGACTGATGCAACCAGCACCGTCTCTTTAGAGCGGTGAAAGGTGTTGGTTTCGATACGTCGCTCCGTTCCTACTCAACCCAAGGGTTTGTTGCGGGCATTAACCAACACGGATACTTTATATCGGTTTTAATAAGGAGACACGATTGGCTC
>CAZRLY010000323.1:0-5283 GCA_964601015.1 uncultured bacterium | reverse complement strand
TGTAAGAAAACTGGATTGGCACATAATCTTCAGCGCGAAGCCAAATCTCGATTTCAACTGGGGTGGGTTGTGCCTTTTGGGCTACGTTTGACTCAACGTCCGTTTTTTTCTGCTTGATAGACAGAAGAAGGTGGTATATCCCTTTTTTCTCCCCAACCTCATCCTTTATCAACTTCAAATCAAAGTTTTCCTGAAACTTCTTCAACGGTTGGCCAATTCCCGGTAAAAGTTCCTTGCCCTCTACTTTTGACTTCGTCACCTGGTTAAGTATGGGGACGTAATTCCAGCTCATTTTGCCGTCCAGGATGAGCAAACTTAACAGTTGTTTCGGATTAGACTGGTCAATGTATTTCTGCCGCAGGAGATTTGGTTTTGCGAAGATAATTTTTCCCTTAGCAGTTCTTCTGTTATTTTGGATGTGTGTAATCTCTTTAAAATCAGCGCTGAAATTTTTTGAGCTATTGTAAAGCGCGCTAAATTTGGTGTAAATCTCCTCAACGGTGATTGCTAAAGCTGAATTCGCCACGAGTATGAGGGAGAAAAGAATGAGTGGAAAAAGACAATGCCGTCGCATGATTTGATACCTCCATTTTTTGTTTCAGTAAGCATAACATTTGAATTTGATTTTGTCAACCACTGTTTTGGAAAAATCCGTAGTCCTATTTACAGAAGTTTCCAAATAAGCACAAGGACGCCCAACGCCCAACAATAGTAGGAAAATACAGAAAATCGCCCGCTATTGAGAGACGCTAACAGTATCTTCAGCGCAAAGTAGCCGACGATAAACGATGTAATCATGCCTACTATTAGTATCTCCGGTGGGAGTCCTATTTCGTGAATATCTTTAAGAGATAACACCGCCGCTCCCCAAATCGCTGGTATAGACAGCAAAAAGGAGTATTTAGCGGCTGTTTTCTGATTTACTCCTGTGGCTAATGCGATTGAAATGGTAGTCCCGGAGCGCGAGATACCGGGCATAATAGCGGTTGCCTGGGCTACGCCGATTCGCAGAGCATCCAAGATACTTAATTCATCACGTCTGTCTTTCTTGTGACCGATTCGGGACAATTGAAGCAATGAACCTGTCACGAGTAACATGCACGCCACAAGCATCGGATTTGCAAAAGCTGATTCTATAAAATCGCCTAAAAACAATCCGACGAGAACGGCGGGAACTGTACCCAAAACGATGAAAAGGGCAAATTTGCGTTCCGGATGTGCAAAGATTGACCTTTTACGGGAACCGGTTAACACGGTGGGAGTCGCATCAGAAGCGACGAACCATACAGGATTCCCGCTTTTGGTATCCGAACTCTGCCTTTTATCGCTTCTGTGAAATATCAGCAAGCAGCTTTTCGCAATACTCCAAATGTCAGAGCGATAAACAAGGCAAATAGCGCCCAGTGTTCCAACATGAACCATAACGTCAAATAATAACTGTGGTTCACTTATTTCTAAGAAATCTTGTAACAAAACTAAATGCCCCGAACTGCTAACGGGTAGAAATTCTGTTAAACCTTGCAAAATTCCCAGTAAAACAGCATCAAGAATGCTCATCGGTTATCCTTCTTTGTCAATCTTCTTACGAGACTTCCCTGTCCTATCTCCTCATGTTCTCTTGATATACTAAATGAATCATTTGAAGTCAAATGGACATCGCCATCTGTCACTATCCTGAGATTGCCATGGCAAACCCGCCCATCTCTAAAAGTCTCATTGCACAAAAATATTCCATCGTAGCTGTTTTGCTTCAACGCTACCTGCCCTGGTAAAACGCTTGTTTCTCTAAAGCTATTTTTAACCGTAACGACTGCCTCAAAGACAAATTCCTTTTGGGATATACTTTCGACTAAGAATTTGGTTTCAAAATCTTTGAAGTCAATATTTTCCGGTGGCGGCTCAATTTGAAATGGTATGACACGCAACGCAAAATCCCGCATCCTATCCAACGGTTCAAACATCCCAATGCTCTTAATTATTACCTCCTGGGGGACATCAGAGTCCAATAAAACATATCCACATTGCCCGATTGCAATCTCTCCAGAAATTAATGGCCCATCTATTATATACATACCGCCGCGAGCCTTTAGTTTTATCGCGTGTTCTACATACATTGCGAATCTCTCATTCATCATCTATTGCGGGGGAGACAGGTTTCTTTCTCAGTTTTGTTCGGAATTCCGATTTAATTTAACGCAATTCCGAACTAGTCAAAAACGAGCGAAACAAATTTCTCCCCCGATAAAGCCCGACGATTTCGTCTTACGGAGCTACGCTCGGAACGAAGTGCCGCAAGCCGAAGGCGGCGGGCTTCATCGGAGAGGCTTCATCCGACCTCCAATTCCTGTCTCGTTTTCTCGTTTTCCCGTTTTCTCGTTTTCCATCTTTTTCATCTGCCCAATCGTTTATCTTCGAGAGCTAACCACTCTCCATATCCACGGGGCATTTTCTCTGGTACGCCCAATCCCGCCTCCGCTCGCCATCGCAGCAACGGGTGGTCGCGTCGTTTCTGCGGCAGTTCGACGCGTACTCCGTAAGCGGCAGATTCAAATATTCCCATCATGATTTCGATTACGTGTAAGCCTTCAGCACCGCTGCACTCGTGGGCGCGTCCCTCATCAAGCGCTCGGACGTACTCCTCTACGAACCAGTAGTCTGCCTCTGCAGCACCTTTTTTAGGGTCAAAATGTTCAGGGTAGATGGGTTTTAGCAGTTCCCAATTATCGTGTGCGCCATCCGGCACGAAATGCGGTTGTGGCAGCAACCACGCGCCGCCGCTCTTCCAGAACACACGCCCTTCTGTGCCGTAGACTTCCATCGCATAAGCTGTTGAATCCATCTTTTTGAATCGGTGTTGCAACAGCGTGCCTGTGACATTGTCATCGAATTGAAGTGCGGCGGTGATGTGTTCGCAGGCGATTGTCCCCATGCCGCTTGGCGAAGACACAACGTCCTCTGGGGTAATGGGGTATGTGTCCGTCAGCCCCATAGCGGTTACACTTTGAGCATGCCCGCCAAATTTGAGCATGTCATTAATCATGTGGGTGCCGATGTTCATCAGCCCATAGCCGCCGTAGTAGCCTTTGCCGCTGCCGTAGATATACCGAATTTCTCCGATGCGTCCCTCTTGGACGGCACGTCCAACAGCCTGCATCGGGCCGCCAACGCGCCCCTGGTGGTGTACCGCCACCTGCACACCCTTCTCCTTTGCTTTGGCTATCACAGCATCAGCCTGTTCTAAGTCAACACACATCGGCTTTTCAACTTCG
This sequence comes from uncultured bacterium, assembly GCA_964601015.1. Classification (GTDB taxonomy): domain Bacteria; phylum Poribacteria; class WGA-4E; order DTYX01; family CAZRLY01; genus CAZRLY01. The sequence continues at coordinate 2,014 of CAZRLY010000323.1, read as the reverse complement.
ATGTGTACTCCGTGTTCCAGCACTCGCATGCACAGTTCATAGTGAAATTCAGTACCCGTTGGTATGGCGACGATGTCGGGTTGTGTCTGGACAATCATCTCGTCCAAATCGGTAAAACGCGCTGAGACGCCCACCTTATCGCCAAGGGTGTCAAACCGTTCCTTGATTAAATCGCAAAGCCCGACCAACTCAATCCTTGGATGGGCGTGATATGCCATTGTTGCCGCCGTGCCGCGACCACGACAGCCCAAAATTGCTACGCGATATGTCTTCATCATTAGTATACCTCCAAAAGTGAATTATGAAACGTGAAAAGTGATGAGTGAAAGGTGAAACTTTACGCTTGACGCTTCACGAGGGAAGTCCTATTGTCCATTACTTTCAATCCATCAAGCGGGCGTTATACTGGCGAGCGGTATGCTGATAACCTTTGAACGCCGCTTGATTGAATGGTTCCTGTGTGTAGATGTAGATGGTATCGCTATATGGGTCAAATAAAATCACCTCTTCTCTCTCATCGCCGCAGACATTTGCAGGAAAACAGTGATACCATCCCATCTTACCGCCGGTAGGTGCTGGTAGGTGTGGGAATGAAACCTTTTTCCCGTACCCATCGTAAAGCGCCGCTGGGCTGTAGATGAAAGCTTTTTCGCCCCAATGGACAATCTCCAACCCTGTGTTATTGGGTGAATCGTCAACGCGGAATTTATCAAGTATTTCTCCCTGCTGGCTTACAACCATCAAATCTGGAGTATGTCCCCTGTATCGGATAATTAACTCTGCGCCTCTACAATCACTGCGGACATCGCCATAGCGAATTTCCTGTCCGTGTGGGACAACCTCTTTTCCCAACTTTAGCAACACATTCCCTTCGCAATCAACTACCTGCCCATATCCTGAAAGTATTGCTTTCTTGCCGTATTCTCCCCAATCTTCGACAAGCACGGAATCATTGTGGTTCCCCATGAACTTTTCCCATAGCGGCTCTCCATTTTGGTCCAGTAGAAAATGCCCTCCGTTGACTTCATCGCATCCATCCCCATCAATGTCGCCCACGGCGGGTATGTACGCCGCATGAGCGGGGTATTGGTTCCATTTGCTAACGTAATGCCAGAGAATCTCCAGTTTATCGTTGAAAGCGAATATGTCCTTTCCTAATTTTACGACAAAATCCTGAGAAGTAACCTCGCCCCCGGCAGGCGACTTTTCTCTGCTGCGAAAATTTGCAATGAGGAGTCTCTGATGGACGTAATTCGGTGCCATCAGTTCGCCTTCAACGTATCCGCTACTTGCTTGAAGTCGTGGAGGCGCGGCCTTTGCTTTGACTTCACCCGTCTCGCCGTTTAGTATCAGCATCTCCGTTTGGCCCACCGCCCATTTTGTAGTAGTCGTAGCGTTTTGGTCTATCGCTAAACAGATAACCTCTGCTTTTCCATCCATGTCTATGTCATAGACTGCCACAGGGCCGGGCCTATCTGGCGACTGAGCAGTTAGTATCCCAACCTCGCCGGGCATTTCCAAGTCTTTATCACCATAACTCCAGAGTGCTTCGCCGTCCATGTTGAAAGCGCCGATAAAACACGGCTTCATGCCGCCCAACGACTTGTAGACGACGAAATCTACGTTTCCATCCCCGTCCAAATCACCTATCCGGATGTCACCGCCGTAAGCCTGTTTCTTTCCACCCACATCCATAAAGGATAGAAATTCTTGCGGAATTGAAATTTTTTTGTAAAGTATTGCCTCCATAACATCCCCCTCGACTGTTGGCGCAAAATAGCCGCCGATTAACAGATTGCGACTGATGTTTATTTTACCTGCTTATCATACCAATGTCAAGAAGATTTTCTAATTTTCGTTGCGAGAGGCCAACCCCACAAATTGTACTTGACTTTTGTCACAAGATAAGCTATGTTGTTGGGGAAACTAAAAGAACAGCACTTCAGGTTTTCCCAATATCTTAGAGGCTGTGTGAAAAGTGGGCAAAAACCAGGAAACGATAAACCGAGTTTTT
>CAZRLY010000322.1:1329-5299 GCA_964601015.1 uncultured bacterium | reverse complement strand
AACTCGCTACTGGTATAACCAGAAGCGCCTACAATGCCTATTCGTAACATGATTTCCTCCTGTGTAAATAAGTAATGAGTGAAGAGTGAAGAGTAAAGAGTAATTTGAATAGTAGGTAGGGTATGGTTGCAAACCTACCCGACGATCAGGAATTACGGTGATAGTTGGGTAGTGTTGCACACATACCCAACCTACAACTCACGGCGCGCTTGCCGAATATCCTCGTCGTTGATGTCAAACGGCAAGTCCTTCCAGAGCCCTTCCAACTTGACGATTTTCCCGGCTGTTTCAGAATATTCAGGTTGTTCTTTGAACTGCAAAAAATTAACAAAGGATTTCAAATCCTCTAAAGCCTTTGGTGAAAGGAAATCTATCGCTTCTATAATATTGGCTTTGGTTTGTTCAATATTCATTTTCCCTGCCTCCTGATGCGATTTTTATTATTACTCTGAGACATGAACCCTGTAGCGGCTGCCCTCTGTCCCGCCTTTCGTAGGTTGGGTTGGTCAGAACAACTTGATATGCTAATTTCCCTGCCTCTGACCAACCCAACCTACAACTCCCCAAATTGAACGCCATCCGTAGGACGGCGCGCCCTGCGGGCGATTGCACCAAACGCCATTCACAATACAAGCTCCCGATTACCCCAAAAAGCGTAAAAGGGTAAAAGAGTAAAAGAGCTAAAGGGCTACAAATCCTGCGAACAACGAAACCCGTTATTGTAGTACGTATTGTTCGCATCGTCCCCATAACGGTAGGCACAGCGCAGGTAGTTAGTAAAGCTGCGCCAACTACCGCCACGCAAAACGCAACTCCCTTTAACATTCGTGAAATCGCCATTAGCAAATCGCACAGGAATACCAGGTCCAGTGGGATTGTTTTTGGGGCTTTTGCTGTAGTAGTTTGCATCGAATTCGTCGGCGCACCATTCCCAAACGTTGCCTGCCATGTTGTACAAACCGTAGCCATTCGGTGGAAGACTGTCAACGGGCTTGAGATATTTCAGCATGTCCTCAATAGTCCACCCTCGAGAGCCATCAGAATCGTAGTTTGCTTTGGTTGGGTCAATTTCATCTCCCCAGGGATATTTTTTCCCTTCCAACCCACCGCGAGCCGCCTTCTCCCACTCAGCTTCGGTAGGCAGGCGTTTGCCATAGAATTGAGCGTAAGCCGCCGCACCGTACCAACTGACCATGGTGACAGGGTGGTTTTCATAACCTTTTTGGGCACGATAGATGCTTCCGCTCTTTTCAATCAGGCTGTAATAGCCATCAATGTCGATCAACTCATGCCCAACTGCGTCGGTAGTTTTTCCGTATTCGTTGAGAAATTCAGCATATCGGGCGTTTGTCACCTCGTATTTGTCCATGTGAAAGGCATCAAGATAAACCGTATGGACGGGCTTTTCGTCGTCGTAATCGTTGCTGCCCATCTTGAATTCGCCCGCCGGGATAAGCATCATCTCTGCTCCATCCCTGCCCACGATGGTTTTCTTTTGTAGCGCATCGCGTAGTTCCTTCGCCGACTGATACCGCTCGTCAGGGTGTTTCGCCAAGCATTTCAACACCACCGCTTCCAGCCAGACAGGGATGCTCGCATCCAATTCGCGGGGAGGAGGTGGCGGCTCCTGCGTATGCTTCATGGCAATGCTCACCATGTCGGTTCCTCTGAACGGCACCCGCCCTGTGAGCATTTCGTAGAGCGTAACGCCCAACGAATAGATGTCCGTGCGACAGTCGATATTTTCGCCCTGCGCCTGTTCAGGAGACATATATTCCGCCGTGCCTATTCCATAGCGCGTCAGGGGGAGCCGTGTAGCACCAACGGCTCTGGCGATGCCAAAATCGGTAACAATGACGTTGCCAAGTTTGTCGAGCATGATGTTGGCGGGTTTGATGTCCCTGTGCATAACGCCTTCGGAGTGCGTATATTCCAACGCTTTGCAGACTTCACTAACAATATGAATTACCTCGTTTACTGGCAGTTTGCCCCTATCCTCAATAATCCCGGATAGCGACTTCCCGTCGATGTAATTCATGGCAAAGTAGTGGATGTCGTCTACCTCTCCTACCCTGTGAATGGTGACGACATTTGGATGGCTTAACTTTGCCGCCGTGCGCGCTTCCCGCGCGAAGAGCGCGACAAACCCCCTATCGGACGCGAGATTGTCGGGCAGCACTTTGACAGCGACAGTTCTGTCAAGATTTAGGTCAATTGCTTTGTAGACTGTCGCCATGGCGCCTGCACCGATTTTTTCGGTAATTTCATAATCGCCGAAACGCCTTCCTATCATTCTGCATCCCCTCCATTTACAAAATGACCGGCTCTAAATTTCCAGGATGCCCCTTGCTACTGCCTTGTTGGATTTGCCAATCCAACGGGAGCGTTGTAGTACATTGTTAAAAAGTCTTGAATTGTAGGTCAAGATTCATATCTCGACAGGAATATCGTCGATTTCTGAAAATCGACCTACGGTATTAGTATCCCCCTCCTAAATTTCCCGGATGCCCCTTGTGCCTCGTTGGATTTGCCAATCCAACGGGAGCGTTGTAGTGCTTTGTTAAAAAGTCTTGAATTGTAGGTCGAGATTCATATCTCGACAGAAAAGCGTCGATTTCTGAAAATCGACCTACGGTATTAGTTTCGCCCTACATTCTTCCGTTCACCAGGGTTTTTCGTTGACTTCAATCTCAATGCCTTTATCCACGCAGATTTGCGCTATTTCGCCGGAGAGCATCCAGTACATCATGGACTGTATAACCCCCGACGGCGGCAGCATCTTCACATCATATCCGGGGACGGTTACAACAGCGTCGCCGAATCTCCAAAATGGGTCAACGAAAATATCGAGTCCGGGATATTCCAAATCATCGTCCATTGGGACGGCTATCCAGAGTGACCGGCCGCCTTTTTCCCTGATTTTATCCACCCGCTCGCGTGGCAGATATTTGTACTCAATCAAGGTGACAAAATCGCCAGGTTGGATGTCGTCATCGGAGAAGCCCGACGTTATGAAAACATTCGGCTCACCGTAGCCGCCAGGTACGCGTGGAGGCATGTGTCCTTGAAGAGCGGCGTAAGCTTTTTTGCCGTTTGCGATAGCTTCAGCGGCAACGCTACAGGCTTCACGCAGAGCGTCCATCTGCGTTGCCTTGATTTGTTTCATAGCAGTTGTCATCTCGTCGAGATACTGCTTGCCCAACTCACCGCGTGGTATGGGGGCAAATTGTCGGTCAGAATGAAATTTTTCTTTGCCGACTTCCGTGTTGCGTTCTCTTGAACCCGGGCAGAAGACGCTCTGCCACATTGTCGGCATTTTGCCATGTCGCAAACATGCCGAGATAAACTCAGCCGTGAAAGTCCACAGCGTCAACGCATTGACTACCAAAGCGGCGGGACAGATTTTCAGCCCGTTAATTTCTAAAATAGCATCGTAATCCGGCAGAAAGTTGTCAACAGAATAATCGGCTATGTCATACAGCAGGGGCAAATCCTCGAAGGGTTCATAGCCTTTGGCGGGGTGTTGCTGATGCGAACAGAAAGCGATTACAATATCGCCAGCCTTCTGAGCATCTTCAACCTGCTGGGCATCGTAATCCCTGAAAGAACCCGTTGAACCGAGCAGAAACGTGTTGGGAATGGACGGATCTTCCGGCCCGCCTCTAATCAGCATTAACCCGCCCGCTCGTCCAAGTCCTTCACTGGCGAATGCGCCTTCCTTGTCCCGGATGTAAAGCGCACCGCCAGCAAGTGTTCGGTCAGCGGCGAGCTCCGCAATCTCCGTTATCGTATCCAGATTGCTTTCGACCTTTTCGCTGATTTCCAGGATGCAATCCAAATACTCCTCAGCCGGTCCGTTAGACTGACTACCAGTTATCCCACCAAGAGCGATGGAACATGCGCTAAATTTTAAGTTACTTGTAGACATTCGGATATTCCTCCAAAAACTCAGTACCTCATATTGTAGGTC
>CAZRLY010000322.1:0-1229 GCA_964601015.1 uncultured bacterium | reverse complement strand
TCGACAAAAAGGTCAGACGCGCCGTTGACGACTTTCGGTTGGTCGAGAAAATCCTCGGTGCAGTTTACAAAACCAGTCACCTTTACGAAGCGTTTTACCTTGTCCAAATCACCCAGTGCGTTCTTTATCGTACTCAACAAGCACAGAGCCGTCTGTCGGGCTGATTGGTAGCCATCCTCCCAGGACAACTCCCCTCCTACTTTGCCCTTGTAGAGCTTGCCTTCACCACGTCCTGGCCCATGTCCCGATACAAAAAGCAAGTTCCCACTCTTTACCGCAGGAACGTAATTGGCAACGGGGGTGGGAAGTTCTGGCAACGTCAATCCTAATTCCTCTAATTTTTTTTCTATCTTCATGTTTTCTTCCTCCATTTAGAATTACGGGCATAAAGCCCTAAGTCTACAAAGCTGCGAAACGCGATAAGTATTAGTATAGCATATTCGTGAAACACAGTCAATGTAATCTTGCGATTTTTTGGTTGTTGAACAAACTGTGTTGTTTCCAGAAAATTGTGAAAAGCAAAATTGTAAGTGAGAAGAATGTGGAGTGTGGAGTAAAGTTTGGGAGGAGCGAAGTGGGAAAGGCAGTTTTTTAAAACAACGTGCTATTGATTTCCGCCCTGCTTCTGAGCAAGATACACTTCGGCTACTTCATCAGCGGGCAAAGCTAAATGGTTTGTCAGATAGAGTGCGTCCAGTAGGGTATTTCGTTCCCGCGCAAAGATGCGGATTTCATGTTTGCCTCTGGTAAAGTAGAAAGCATTTATATCCAGCGGAGTTTCATGCGTTATCACGGGCAGCCAACCCCAACCGCCATAACTTTTGACATCCCAGGTTTCCGGAGTGGGCGAAAAGTCGGTTGCGATATGGAAGGAGTCGCTTTTCTCATCGAATGACATCGCCCGCGCCCATAGTGCGTAGTCTCCATCGGCGGGGATGTCAACCTCGTATACCAGCCAGCAGGAGAGTGGGTGGTTGTAATCACGTCCATTGGGGTTGGCGATGAGACAGGTGCCGCCCGAAGCCGTATCATCCTCTACTTTCAGAAACGGGTCAATTTCGGCTGCTTCGCCGTCAAGCCGTGTGAAATCTTCGGCTTCGACCGCGCAGGCAAATATCGTCTTGGGAACAGTTGGCATCTCCTTCACAAAATGCTTAGTGATTCCCATATCCTTGAGCTTCCGCATGATTATGTTGATGGGTAGTATGTGTTGGGCGGGCATGAGTTCC
>CAZRLY010000321.1:0-5411 GCA_964601015.1 uncultured bacterium | reverse complement strand
GCCTTATCCATTTCAGACCTGTCTGCCTTCGGCACAGGCAGGCAAGCCCCTTCTGCCTCCGGCAGACCGGAGGTCTGATTTGGTCTCCGACCCTACGGTCATAGACCCGGAGGGATGGCTCTTTAGAGTCATTGAAAATCAGGAGGGGCTGTTGACCCCGCTATACAAATCCGCCGATTGCTTTCACATCGCGACGATTTTACGCATTCGTTCGGCGATGTCAATTAATGTCTCACGATTACCGCCAACTTCATGAACCAAATAGCCATCATATCCAATGTCCCGAAATTCTTTCATAAGCGTCTTCCAATCCGTGTCGCCGTCGAGTAAATTCACGAACTTGTGTTCGCTGCGTTTGAAGTCTTTAAGATGTACCTTCTTGATGCGATGACCGAGACTGCGAACCCAATGTTCCGGATACCCATAAGCCATCATGTTAGCGGTATCAAGGTAAGTTCCAACCCACTCACTTCCAACCGCGTCAATGAATTCCGCCATCTCCCTTGGACTTAGCAAAAATTTATTCCAGACGTTCTCAACGCCAATGGCAGACTTATGCGCTTCAGCGATGGGGGCAAGTTCCTTCAACTCAGCAAGCAACCCGTTCCACGCATCCTCATAAGTCCCCTGGGGAGTCAGTTGTCCGGGGTGTAACAGGATAGCACCCGCGTCAAGGATTCCACAGATTTCCAACGCACGCGCTGTGGACTTGCTTCCCCTTTTTCGTTCCTCCTGGTCAACGCTTAACATATTTCCCCTGTCCTTATACGACGCTATAATACTGGCAATCTCAATTCCGGCGGCAGCGCATTTCTCGCCAACCCTTTTAATCTCCGATTCACTCATGTTTATATCAAGGGCACCGCCCTCCCGGAAAGTCAGCTCAACTGCCTCATAGCCAGCCTCCTGACATAACTCAAGTGTTTCATCAAAGGACATTCCTGAAATCACTATTTGAGTAATACCAATTTTCATCTTTTTCCTCCTGGTATAATATGTAGGTCAAGATTCATATTTTGTTTTGCTCGCTAAATCGGATTTGTATTGCTCGTTAAAGCGGAATTACGAGCAATACTGGTACAATTGCGAGCAAAACGTATACTCTCGACTGTCGAGATTTCATATCGAAACCGCCTTGTACTCATTGAGTTGTTTCAAAAAGAATCCTGTTTTCGCAAGAGTACTAAGCACTATTTACTCTTACGCTGATTATTTTGGCGGTTTCTTCTGCGGCGTTTCTCGCTCGGTTTGACATAAAATCTGCGGCTCTTTACTTCTTTGAAAATCCCTTCCCTAATACATTGTTCCTTAAAGTTTCTCAGTTGTTTCTCAAGAGATTGTTCCTTGCGTATCCGTACGTGTGCCATGATTTACATCCCTCCCTCCACAGAAAGAATTTTACCACATTATCTACTTTCATGCAATAACCTTCCAAATCGTGTTCAACAATCACATTAATCACCAACATTTCAGTTCACACTTGCGTCTGCAGGGTGAACTCATTCTAGCGCTTTGGGTTAAACAGCACGTTCACTCCTTTTTCAATAAGGGCAGGGATATGAACACTGTATGCCTCATCACTGAGAGGATTCCCCTTCAGGTCAACTTCATCTCCCTCCCCCATTCCTGCATTGCTTACAAGATGGCTTATCTTCCTTATCTGGTTGTTATCCAAATAAAGCCACTTCAGGTTAGTTAAGCTGCTTAGGGGGCTGATGTCATTTATTTGATTGCTTCCCAAAATTAACCACTTCAGGTTCGTCAAACTGCTGAGAGGTTTTATTTCTCCTATCTGGTTGGCCGCCAAATTTAGTCCCTGTAGGTTAGTCAAGTTGCTCAGACGGCTTATGTCCCTTATTTGATTATTATACAATCGCAGTTCCATCAGGTTAGTCAGACTGCCCAGATGGCTTATGTCCCTTATTTGATTATTATACAATTGTAGCGTCTGTAGGTTAGTCAGGTTGCTCAACGAGCTAATATCGCTTATCTTGTTACTCCCCAATCCAAGTTCCTGCAAGTTGGTAAGCCCGGTCAATGGGCTTACGTCGTTTATCTGGTTGTTCTCCAAAGACAAAATCTGCAAATTGGTAAGCCCGTTCAGAGGTGTTATATCGCTTATCTGGTTATTCATCAAAAACAACCGAGCTATGTGTGTGCAGTGCTTGAGACCAATTAGGTTGGCGACTGTTTTGTCACTAGCATCCAACAAATCCGTCAATTGTTCTAAGTCTAACTTCAAAATTGGTTCTTTAGGCTTTCTCATCGCCTTCCTTATCGTTTTCTCAAGGTTCAGGTCAACGAATTCAACCTTAATGTCTCCTGCAATTGCATTTGCGCAGGTATTCGAGTTCTGATTGCATTTGATAAATAAGGGTTTCTTGGGTATTTGCATTTGTAACTCATTTTCGTCCATATCTGCAACAATCGGTTGCACTCCACCAGCCAATCCGCCTTGCGAATTTATTAGGCAGTGGAGTAGTCTCACTATGTTTGACAACCAATTCGACCATTTCATCGACGAGTTTCGGCAAAAATTAAATTTATGACAACTTCCGTTGCCGAAATCGCACAATTACCTTATATTTTAACACACTCTCTGCTTCTGGTCAACACAAATATTGGCTTTTTTTAGGATTCTTTCAGTCTTTGGGCGCACCCCTCCCTCTAATACCAAGTTAGGTTTGTAATTTCCCATTCCTGAAACCACGAATGTCACAATAGTGGTAAGGTGTTGGGGTGATGGAGCAATGGGGTAATGGGGAAAAGACTTTAGTTATCACAGGTTTTTCCCCCAATACCCCAAACCCCCAATACTCCAATACCTTACTTTATAACGGGAAGTAGCAAGCCTAAACCAGTATAAGCCTATTTTCTTGGTCTTCAAACTTATTCTCCCTGCTTCTAACGTCTTAGCGTGGTTGTAGAGACAAATCGCTAAGATAATCCGCTATCTGTTTCGGTTGCCCACCTATTGTCGTTTCCATCGCAGCGACAATCATCACGAAACTTTTGATATTGTCCTCGATGTGTGTCGCAGAGGGTACGCCGTCGTCAAGCCAGTTCAGAAACTCATCGAATAGATATACATGCCCAGCCCGAGGAATCGAAGGGGCTTGATAAACCTCCGTTTCTTGTCCGGCCCTGTGAATTTTCATTTCATTCCCTGCGGCGATTTCCACAGTTCCTTCTTCAAACTCCGCACGGTAATATTCCTGATGCCAGCAGTTGGTAATGCCAGCCGCAGAACTGTTACCTTCATAAAGGGCATGTGTGCCGTTATTCATACGCATCAAATACATCCCGCTGGAGTAATGTTTGAAACTCGACCAGTCGGGATTCCAACCAAATCCGGTGAGCGTTTCACAGTCTCCGCCGGATAGAAACCTGAGCATATCTACATGATGTACTGAACCTTCAACAAGAAGTCCAAAATCCATGTCATGCCGCCAGGCACCCCAATGCCCGTACTGCCGATAATCACAGGCATAGCGTCCTACGATGTGTTGCAACCGTCCTAAACGCCCCTCCTCGCGAATGCGTACCAGTTCTTGTTTATTAGGCGCGTAGCGGTAGTTTTGTATAATAGCGCAGGGGAGCGAGGTTTTTTGCGACGCGCGGAGCATTGCCTTCGCAGCATCCAGCGTATCGGCAATCGGTTTCTCAGAAATCACCGGCATTCCGTGTTCCATAGCTGCTATAGCCATTGGACTATGAAATTGTGGAGGCGTGGCAATGCCGCAAAAATCGGCTTTAACCTTCTCACACGCCTCATTAAAGTCGGTAAAAAGCTGTTCTTCACCAAGTCCGAGCGCATCCGCCTGTCGTTCAAGTACGTCCCTTCGGACATCTACCAGCCCGATTATTTTCACCCTGTCGCTAAAGTTATCCACAAAATTACGAATCCAACCTCCCGCCATACCACCTCCGCCCATCATCAAACACGTCTTAATTGCCATAACTTTCCCCCTTTTTGGAGCGCAATGACTCACTCATTGCACAACGACCAAATCGTTACACTCCATATAATACCTTCTGGCTTATTTTTTGTCAATCATATTTTTGAAAATATCAGTTTTCCTTCGGCTTTCCGGTTTTTTAAGGATAGCGGTTTCAATCAACTTCCGTTGCTTGTTTTTTACCTCCATCCAAACAGTATCCCCGTCAACATGGACGATGCAGTAATGTTCCTCCAGCGCTCTTACGGTTTCCGATTTTTTGGTGGGATACCCCTGAAAAAGCGACCAATTTGTGACATTTTTAGCGCGTCTCGCCCGGCGATTGTATGGACGAATTCGTTCGTTCCTCTCCTTTTTTGTCAACACCATTGGCGGGCGCATGCCCAATGTGAAACCATGCCATTTCATTTCGTTTTTAGCTCCGCCTCCTCCGGTTGTAACCCACGTAATCCGTCTTTTGTTGCCATCTTTTTCGTATTGTTCCACCCATCGCTCGTAGTAGTGTATATGCCCAAGGAACAGTACATCAGCGTCGTATTTTCGGAAGATATCCAGAAAAAAGTCTTTGCCGATTTTATACTTGCGTAACTTCTCGGCGTCATCCAAGTGATATGCAACGAAACCCAAAACCTTCTTTTTCGCGGAAACGAACGGCGCTTCGTGAAAGATGATAAATTTGTGTTTTATTTTGGCATCCTTTGATGCTGACTTTAGAACTTTCTCCAGCCAGTGATATTGGCGTTCTGCTCGCTTTTTAGGAATGTGAAAGTCTTCGTCATAAGTCATCAAATTCGCATCGAGGATAATAAAGATGGAATTTCCGTAAACGAAAGAATACCAAAAGTCGTATGCCATAGAAACCGAGTTTTTGGGAAAAACTCGGTTTCTGACCTGACTAAACAACTTCGCAAAATTGTCGCATTTGCCCTCTTCTTCGTAATCGTGATTACCGATGACGGGGAAATACGGAATCCTTTCCGCTATGGGTTGGACGACATCTATAAAATACTCCTTCCATTCTTCCCTTTCGCTTCCGTCCTTGACCAAATCGCCAGTATGCAAAATGAAGGCGACATCGTTGGCGTCCTTCTCTTTGAAAAACATATTCATTAGACGCTTGTGAACGGTGGCGTTCTCTTTGGTGTCGCCATAGACGATGAACGAAAAAGGCTGATTGGTGGGAATCGGTTCAAGTTTCGCTATTTTTAATGTGAGCGGCTCGTCGGGGAAAGCCCTTCCCGAAAGAAGCAGATGTATCGCTACTATCAGCATTAATAATTTCTTCATCTCTATTTTGGGGGAGACAAGCCAAAGGAATTGAAGATTGTTGATTGAAGATTAAAGACTGTTTGTTTTTTCAATCGTCAATTGTCTTCCCCTCCAATCCCTGTCTCGTTTTCCCGTTTTCTCGTTTTCTCGTTTTCAATCTTTTTATTTCCGCAAAACGTGTCC
>CAZRLY010000320.1:0-5429 GCA_964601015.1 uncultured bacterium | reverse complement strand
TTTTCCTGCCATCATCAACACCTAATTTGTTTCACCATTCAAAAGTTTCTGAAGTTTTTTCTTCTCTTCATCGCTAAAGTGATGAACTATATCCTCTACGTCAACGCCACGCAGTCTATCCTCTACATTGACGCCACGCAGTCTATCCTCTATGTCAATGTAACGAACGACTTCGTCAATATCAGCATTGCGCAAAATTCTCTCAATTCCCAAGTCATTGACGATAAACTTGATATTTTCTTCCGGGATAGGGATATTCCCTGTCATCATCAACACCTCCTTAGTTTCCTGAGGGTGTAAAATGTATGCATACTCAAGATATTTTAACCTGTTGTTTTCAACAGCGTGCTTAACAAACTCTTTGAACTTCCTCATTGGCGCAAAAAGCAGGAGGGGATAGTTCCTAAATTCAGTCTTTAGTTTTCTGATGATGATAACATGAAAAGGTATCTTTTCGTTGCTGACGTAATGCCAGGGGGTTATCATCGTAAATTCTACTGTGTCCTGCGACTGGTGCAACACTTTTCTGGGTTCAGATGAACAAACGGCGCAGATTATCGTATCGGAAGCGGCAAGTCTGTTTTCTGCAATGTAGAAGTATGCTCTGGCACGTATTTTGTGGTATTCCCAGATTGTCAATTGGTCTGCTATCGACTTGAATGCAATGATGTTGTTATTGCTAAGAAAATCGAAAGGAGTTTCACGCTTTGCTTTTTCAATCTCTTCTTCTGTGCAAGTGATGACTATGTCGATAGTGCGAGGTTTGCGACTGACTTCCTGCTCCGTATTGATAGGAATGTGCAATCTGTTGAAAATCTCAGTCATTACCTCTTTGAAAAGAGCGTCATAAGGATTACTTGCTTGGGTTTCAACGTCATCATTTTGATTTGTTACATTTTCGTCTGCCATTTATTCTTTTCACCAAAAAGTTCTTAGGTGCCTTCTGACTACAAAAACCAACTGTTAAAATTATACCCGAATATCATCCTCATGTCAACAACAATTTCCTCCCTTTGAACACAAAATCCCCGTGCTTTCTGAACGGGGACTTTCCATCTAATTTCGCCGCCTATTTCAAAATTACCATCCGTCGGGTAGCCACAAAATCACTTTTTACTCTTTTTCATCAAACGAAACTTCAAGCTCGATATCTATCGTCTTTTTCGGTGCTTTGTCTACCCGAAACCTTAAAGTGAAGTTCATCCCCTGATTTGGACCCAACAGGGTAGGCATGCTGGCTTTGACTATCTCCGACAAAACAACTGTTCCATCTATCGCGATAGTAAAACTGTTTATCGTTATATTATAAACGCTATAGTAATAGAAGCTGTTGGTGATTACTCCGTCGATGGTTATTTCATAATCCAACCCCTCATAGAGTTCGGAGACTTTCTCTTGCACATTAAGGGAGCTATTATCAACGGTAATACTAAAATCGCCTCCCTTGATGATAGAGATGTTGACCTCAACGTCTCCCGGCTCTTCTTCAACAACTTGCTCGTCGCAGCCGATAAGCAAAAAAAGCGCCGCAAGATAGAACAACACTTGAAATCGTTTGCCCATAGTTGACCTCATTACCTCAGTCCCTCATCAAGCATCGTCAGATAGTTTTCAAGCTTGACGTAGTTTGCGACGCTGTTTCCCGTCCCAAGGCAATACCCTCCGCCAGGTGCGCACTCGTCAAGCACCCGCCTGACATATCTGCGAACCTCATCGGGCGTTGCTCGACAGAGGAAATCCACGTCTATTCCGCCAAGGACGCTTATCCTGTCGCCGTATCGTTTCTTAGCCTCTGTGACGGGCATGATAACATCCTCGAAGGAATGCCTGGCGTCAATTTTGACAAACTCAATCAAGTCATCCATTATCTCCTCTAAATTACCGCAAGAGTGAAGGATAAATGGTTTGTCGTATGCGTGAGCCGCCTCAACTATTCGCTTATGCCACGGAAAAACGTATTTTCGCAAATGCTCTGCCGATATCATCGTAGCTGTCTTAAAACCCATGTCTTCTCCCATAACCAGAGCGCCAACCCATTCCATCTGCGCCATCGTCGAATGAGCAGAAAGCAGAATCCCTCCTATCTTATCAAACATATCCTTGACAAGTTGAGGGTTATCGTAAAGTGCATATGAGAGTGGCTCGTAGCCCATAAGCCACATAACGTTTTCCAGAACGCCGCTTGTTCCACCGATAGCCAACATGCCGTCGGGTAGATGTTTGCTGAGATTCTCAATGTGGGAGTAATTAATATCATCCGGCGAGGGCCACGGATACTTCTCAAAATCCTCCCTCGTCTCTATTGTCCCATGGTGTTCGTCCACCCATGTCCTTTGACCTTTTGAACGCTCCGCCGTATCAGCAGCGGACAGGACGTTGTGGCGTGGCAGGCTTATTCCTGCGCCAGCCGGGACGTAGTCGTAGCCGAGCATGTAGTAAAACCTTATCGCTTTATCCTCAATAGCCTCGACTTTAGCTCGATATTTCCGGTCTACAATTTCCATGTTATCGAAGACAGCAGACATAATCTCCCAATCGGCGAAAAGCTCGTAAAACGGGACTCTATCAGGTTCGCCCTGACGCAGCAAAGTCTTGCGAAGCCTTGAAAAATTTGGGTCAGGCCTAAATCGAAACATAATATATACCCCTTTGTGATATTTTTGCGAGTGAGTAAAAATGCAACACAATAACATTTTAACACAACTTCAAAGTAAAATAAAGGAAAATAAGTTTCCTCATACCGGCATCAATGAAGGAATAATTTTGTTGCCATGAACATGAAAAACTGGTAAAATTACTAATGGTTCGTTTCATAAATCCGTATAGGGTTTGACCGAATGTGGACGGACGGAGAAAGTCCGCTACGACAAAATTTTCTATCTTTACTGTTGCCATTTGGAGGAAAATATGAAGTCCTTTTCTGTTTTTTGGGCAATTCTCATTTGCTCATTGATATTCCCGTGCTTGGCGAATACGCAACCTGCGCCCCCGCCAGAAGGTAATTTCCCCGCTCTCAGTGATTATATCGCCTTTTTGTCCCACTTTCCGAAATACGCCGAACGGGTTTGGCATGGTTCATACCGAGGCGACGAGCGACTTGGATATTTCGGCCAAGGCATGCACGAACACAATCAGATAAGGGTGTTGAGCAACTGTATTTTTGTGTATGCTTTGCTCGCCACTGATGATGCGTATGACGAAGCAATCTCCGGAGTATCACAGGAGACGCTGTTAGCGCATGCGTTAGCCGCTCTGCGCTATTTTTCTGCCACGCATGTCACCGGGCAATTGCCCTGCACAGATGGCAGTAAATGGGGGAAACAGCCTAAAGCGTGGGTGGCATCGTGGGATATTTCCAAATGCGTTGCTGGCGCTCGATTGATGTGGGATGAGCTTGGAGAAGAGGATAAAACTGCACTTGAGCGCGTAGTTACTTATGATGCCGATTATCACCTCACGCATCACGCGTATTCTAAGGAATATGGAGCGTCGTATTCCACACCCAATGCGATAAATGGTGAGGGTTTAGCGTGGGCGATTGTCCTTTATCCCGAACATCCGAATGCCGAAGGGTGGTTGAAGCAGGCTAAAGACTTCTTCATGAATTCGTTATCGGTGGAAGCCGATGCCACAGATTCTACCGTTGTTGATGGGCATCGCGTACAAGATTGGGTATATACGGTTAATGTGCATCCCGATTTTACCGTTGAAAATCACGGCGGCTATCAGTTTGATTATTGTGTAGTGCCTCTTCACTCACTGGCGTGGGCTTATTACGCACTTGTGAGCCACGGGCAGCCTGTCCCCGAAGCGTTCTTTCATCACGTCACTGATGTATGGGGTTCTGCGAAACGTACCTTCCTCTACCAGGGGCGTTTTGCCTATTTGCACGGTAAAGATTGGGGACGACATGTCTATGGGCCATATTTCATCATGCCCGCGTTAGTCCTTTTCCAGAACGAATGGCAGGATAGCGACGCCCGTTTGGTTGAGATGCTTCAATTCAACGCGTTCGCGTGGGAACAAGGACAGCATTGGGATGGCGGGGTTTTCAGCGGGCGTTTTGCTTATCAGCGAGAGGGCTGGCCCCTGATTTATGATACCGATTGCTATGCCAATCTTGGGCTTGCTTATCTTCTGCATCAGCGCGCTCCCTCGATTTCTCCAACGCCGATGGATGTCTTCCAGGATAGCGTACAAGGTTATGTCATCAGCGAGCCGCTTGAGGCGGTATATAGCAGGTCAAAACAGGCTTTCATTTCCTTCAGTTGGCGCTCTCTCGCTGGACGGCATCCAATGGCGCTCTTTGTTCCGGGCGACGATTACATAGTCGAATGGCAATGGAAGGGGGGAAATTGTGTCGGAAATTTGACGGTAGCAGGACATGATATGGATGATGTACATTCCGTTCACAATGAAAATATTATAGAAGATGGGTTTGTTACAACTGGACGAATGCAAGTCGGGCTGAACGCGAACGCCTATGGAGTTGACCGCTACCTCAGTTTCGTCGGCTTGCCGGAAGATGGTGCGGCAGTAATACTGGACTACGCTGTGGCGAGGAAGAATATCACAGTTTCCGAACAGCGGGGGCTGTCTTATTATCTGCCGAATGACATATTCAACGGAAATTGCCGGCGTTTTTACTGGCAGGGAGGACAGATGCAACTTGTCGGCGTGGGAAGCGAGCGCGAAGCCATCCCAGTTGCCTCGCGCTGGCTCAATATAGACGACAAGTTGGGAATTATCAGCGTCCGTGACAATCATCAATTTACCGTTCAAAACGAATCTACCCGCCATCTGTGGTATGGCGAACTGCACGAACAAATCTATTACCCTCTCATCCAATATCCTCAACAATTTAAAGCAGGCGACGTTATCCGTGAAGTCTGTTTCCTTTTGACCAAAGGTAGTCGGGAAACTACAAAAAAGTTAGCCAATTCCAATCTCTATTGGGTGCAAACATCTGAGCCGATGTTGAAGGGCGTTCATTTTCAGACGAGCAAAGGCGTTTACCTTCTTGTCGCCAATTTCAGTGACAAGCCCACATCCCCGACGCTCATACTGCCCGATGGAAAACCGCTCTCCATTGATGTGCCAGCCCTCAGCACACGCCTCAAGAAACTTCGACAATCTGATTTAGAAATAGGCCTTGAACCACAAGGAAAATTGTTCACAACTCTGGGACGGTCAAAATGCACTGTGTTGTTCCAAAACTATCCCAATCCGTTCAATCCTGTAACATGGGTTCCATATCAGCTTGCCAATGATGCTGTTGTTACAATCAGTATATACGATATAAAAGGTCAACTTGTCCGCACCATCGCTTTGGGACGGCAAACAGCAGGAATATATATGTCCAGAAACAAAGCAGCATATTGGAACGGGAAAAATGATATGGGGGAGAAAGTAGCCAACGGAATCTATTT
>CAZRLY010000319.1:0-5494 GCA_964601015.1 uncultured bacterium | reverse complement strand
CAAGTGGAAAAACTTAATTAGAACTTACTTATATTCACCGCGGAGGCCTGTCTGCGCCGAAGGCAGGCAGGCGCAGAGTACACAGAGGAACGCAGAGGGCAATCTTTTGAATTTTACATGTCCTTGACTAATACAGTAATTACATATTTTGGTCTCACAGAAAACAGATGACGAAAAAAAAAAGAACTAATTGGGTAGTGAACGGGTTCTGTCTCGTTCAGAAGCAAATTTATCAGCTTATCCAGCCGCCAAGCCCCGTCCTTAACGTGACAGCGAAAGCAAATTATAAAAAGCTGAGAGCGCTGCTGGAACCGCAAGATAATCCCAAAATACTCGTCATCGGTTGCGGCGAAGAGTTGGGATACGGGATGGAGAAACTCGGCAGTCGGCTTTTAAACAACCTCATTAACGTTGATATAGAAGCCTGTGGACAGGTGGACGCAACAGCCGATGCTCACAATCTGCCTTTTGCTGATGGTATATTTGATTGCGTCATTATACAGGCGGTATTCGGTTACCTTCATAC
Source organism: uncultured bacterium (assembly GCA_964601015.1). GTDB lineage: Bacteria > Poribacteria > WGA-4E > DTYX01 > CAZRLY01 > CAZRLY01. The sequence continues at coordinate 4,968 of CAZRLY010000319.1, read as the reverse complement.
TCCCCAACAAACGGTTTCAGAAATTCACAGAGTCTTGAAATACGGAGGCTGCGTTTATACGGATGTGTCATTTTTACAAGGTTACCGTTACGAAGCATCAGATTATCAACGGTATACGCTCGCAGGCTTGGAGAAATTATTTTCGACATTCAAGATTGTCCAGAGCGGAATTAGCTGCGGGCCCAGTTCTGCTCTTGCAGTAATGCTAAGGCGGTACTTATCATTAGTCTTCTCCTTAGGCAATGACCGGCTGTTGAGGGGCTTTTATGCGTTCTTCGGTTGGTTAGTATTCCCGCTCAAGTATCTTGACATAGTTATGGTGAGAAACAAACAAGCCCATACGTTGTCAAGCGGCGTCGCACTGATAGCCCAAAAACAGTAATTGGGTAATTAAGCGAGATTTTGGCTTGAATTTTGCTATACAAGCCACGTAATTTTACGACGAGATAAGGAATCAAAAGATGCTCACATTTTTTTCAAAACGTATCCTCCTGTATGTTACAATTATTACAACGCTGATTGCCATCGCTCTTACATCAGCAAACTCCGCAGTAAACAGAACACACCCGCGAATCTGGTTGACCAAAGAAAAGCTGGATGCGCTCAAAGCTACTGCCGCTATTCCCAGTAAAGAGTGGGTTCGCTTAAAAGAATATGTGGATAACAGCAGGTTCTACTATGAAAGATATACCATAAGAGCGTTAGGGCTTGTCTATTTGGTGACAGGCGATAAGAATTATGGGCGTCAAGCAATAGGCATTGTCATGGAAGAGGCTGTAAATAAGGGGTTGATAGAGAAATTTGATGACGCTGCGCCTTCTATGGGCTATGTCGCTCTCGCCTACGACTGGTGTTACGACTTACTGACTTATGGACAGAAGCAGGCGATAATTGCATGGTTGAACGATGAATACGACTATCTGAAGAAGGAATACCTCACAGCCTGGCACAACTACGCTGTCAGTAATACCTGCGGCATAGGGTTGGCGGGCTACGCAACCTTCGGGGATAATCCAAGAGCGATGGAGATGATAAACCACGCCCGGTTTGACAGATTTGAAAAACTCATTCTCCCAGGCTTGTCCTTATCCGGGGAAGGTGGAGGCTGGGCGGAAGGCAGTTACGGAATCGGTACCATACTGACTTTAATACAATATGTTGAAGCCGTTAGAACCGCCACCGGAGAGGATATATATTCGCAAACCAGCTTTTTTAAAGATAGATTGGCTTTTGTGTTATTCAACGAATATCCCTCAATAGAAAAATACTACAACCAACCATATCGCCCATTTTACGTGCAAGGGGACGGTTCGCGCGAATACAAAGGCTCACACGACTATTTGCGAGCGACGAAGTTGATGCTGATAGCCCGGTATCCGAATACGGATATAGCAAAATATGCGCAGGATTCGGTCAGCACACTACCGTTAGATTATACGCCGCATACATGGGCATGCGTTGACGATTTTCTCTGGTACAATCCAAAACAACCTTCGCTGCCTCTCCTGAGCGCCAGAGCGCCGCTGTCCCACTTCGCAGAAGGTACAGGCACAGTATTCATGCGTTCAGATTGGTCTAATGACGCTACCTGGATAAGTTTTCAATGCGGCGACCATTTTGAATATCACCAGCACCTCGACCAAAACAGCTTTACCATCTACAAATTCGCCGATTTAGCCATCGACAGCGGGATATACGACTGGTCAAATTCAGGACATTCAAATAACTACTACGCACGTACCGTAGCGCATAACTCGGCGCTGGTTTTTGACCCGAACGAAAAAATCTCATGGGACAGAATGCGCGGCGGCTATGACGGTGTAAATGACGGCGGGCAGCGAGCATGGCGTTTATCGCTTGCAGATAAGGACAGGGCAAGCTGGTCAGCCGAAAATGTAGAAACATGGCAGAAATTTCAACATCTTTACGATACAGGAAATATCCTACAGTATGAGGATGTGGACAATTACGTTTATGTGGTAGGAGACGCGACAAACGCTTATCGTCCGGATAAGGTTAAAAATTTTAAACGTCATCTTCTCTTCCTGCGTCCCAGTCATCTGATAGTATTCGACCAGATTACTTCTACAAATCCAACGTATCCTAAAAAATGGTTGTTGCATTTCATTAACGAACCGGAGGTAAACGGATTTGAACAATTTATCAGCAACGGTGAATCCGTATTTGACGGGGATATGACAGTAGCCACAAACGGCGAAGGGAAGTTATTCGTCCAGACGATATTCCCTGAGAAACACAGGATAATCAAGATAGGCGGCAGAAATATCAAGGATTACTGGGTAAACGGCGAAAATCATCCTCCGCACAATGCGCAAAAATTTTCCTACGGCTCATGGCGCATCGAAGTCGAACCTGTTGAACCAAAACAAGAGGACATCTTTCTGCATGTTTTGTATGTTACTGATGTCTCAAAAAGCTCTGCTCCTGCAACCATGAAGATTATATCTCAAGAAGGCTCGATGGTTGGTGTAAACGTAGAGAAAACAGCAGTCCTATTCAACCGTCAACCAATTGACCGAGTTGAATACATTCTCACTGGGCGCGGTATTGTCAATAATATCTTGTGCAATCTGGAACCACATACCACTTTTCTCATGTCCGTTGATGACAGCCAACCCCGTAGCGTCACCGTATCAGCAGGCGGCACTTTGTACTTCAGGACAAACTTGACGGGAAGGAACTCAATTAAACTCAGCATATCCCACACAGCAAACAATGGCAATCCCAGCCGTCTAACGCGCCCTGGAAAACCACAACACGACGACGATTGAACAGTTTATAGCAAGAAAGCGGGAAAGCGAGAAAACAGGAGTGCTAAGATGAATCCTTACTTTCGCCTTCCGCCTTTCACCTTTGAGAAGGGGGGGAAAAAATGATTATTAAAGGAGTTGTACTCGCAGGCGGATTGGGAACGCGTTTGCATCCGCTCACGAGGGTAACAAACAAACACCTCTTGCCAGTCGGGAGATACCCGATGATTTACCATCCCATTCAAACCCTCGCTAACGCGGGGATAAGGGATGTAATGATTGTGACAGGAGGCAATAACGCAGGACATTTTTTGCGTCTGCTAAGGAACGGCAAGGAATTGGGGCTGAGAAGCCTCAACTACGCTTATCAAGAGGGAGAAGGCGGAATCGCTGACGCTTTAAAACTCACTGAAAAATTTGTAGATAGCGCCCGCGTTGTAGTAATATTGGGCGACAACATCATCGAAGGCAATATCCTCAAATCTGTAGAACGCTTTAGAGAACAGAATAGTGGTGCCAGGGTTTTGCTCAAGGAAGTTCCTTATCCGGAAAGACTCGGAGTGGCTGAACTAAGCGGCGATAACATCATCAACATCGAAGAGAAACCCCAAAACCCAAAAAGCAACTACGCTGTTATAGGTATCTACATGTATGATTCGAAAGTTTTCGACATCATCAAAACCCTGAAACCCTCCAAACGCGGCGAACTTGAGATTACCGATGTTAATAACGACTATATCCGCATGGGGGAGTTGTATTACGATGTTCTGGAGGGTTGGTGGATGGACGCCGGTACCTTTCCATCTCTGCTGTTAGCTAATAACCTCGTCTCAAAAACAGGCGCTAACAAGATGTCATTGGGAGAATCCGGGGTAGGACGGATTGAAAATATTTAGGGTACGATAGATAATAAAAAAGGCGCAAGGTAGAAACACCCACATCTACCCTCGCCTATAGATTCAGAATCAACTATTTTTATTATAACATAAGCGAACTGAAATGTCAACCAAGATTTTAAAAAAATTCACATTTTAACCCGTTCAATCCGCTTGATGAATAGGTAGAAGGATGGAAGGGAGTAGATTTTACATCCCTTTCGCCTTCCAAAAGGGGGGAAACTGATGGCTCATTATTTAGTCACAGGAGGCGCTGGTTTTATCGGTTCCAATATTGTAGAGCGGCTCGTCCAACAAGGTGAATCGGTGCGAGTGTTGGACAATTTCGCTACGGGGAAATTAGAGAACCTTGCGGGCGATATTGAATTAATCAATGGTGACATAAGAGATTTGGCAACGGTACGCGAGTCGGTCAAGAATGTAGACTATGTGCTACACCAGGCAGCTTTGCCGTCTGTCTCCAGGTCAATAATTGACCCAATTACGAGCAACGATGTGAATATCGCCGGTACGCTAAACGTCCTTGTAGCAGCGCGTGATGAGGGCGTGAAGCGACTTGTATACGCCGCATCATCTTCAGCTTATGGCGATACGCCGACGCTGCCCAAGCGCGAGGATATGTGCGCAAAACCGATATCACCTTATGGTATAACCAAATACGTTGGAGAACAATACTGCCGCGTCTTTTGCGATATATACGGCTTAGAAACGGTGGCATTGCGTTATTTCAACGTGTTCGGGCCCAGGCAGGATGCGCATTCCCCGTATTCAGGCGTCATTTCGGTTTTCATGAAAAAATGTCTTGCAAATATACCACCCACAATCTTCGGCGATGGCGAACAATCTCGCGATTTTACATACATAGCTAACGCTGTGCAAGCAAACCTTTTAGCTTGTCACGCGAAGGGCGCAGCCGGACACGTATTCAACATCGCCTGCGGAAAGAGAACAACCATTAACACCCTTGCCCATTTGATAAAAGAACTCTGGGGCTCGGATGTCGAACCGATTCACGCCGAAGAACGCGAAGGAGACATTGAGCACTCACTCGCGGACATCAGTAAAGCGCAACGAATATTGGGATACGAACCTGAAGTCAATTTGGAGATGGGACTGCTAAATACGCTTGAGTGGTTTCAATGGCAAGAGGGCAAGAAGGTAAGGGAACAATTACCCCTTAACCCTTTAGCTCCCTTCAGTCCTTTAGCCCTTGAGCTCTTCCCACTTTCCACTTCCAGTAGGTAAGTAACGTCAGTTCGGGATAACGATACAGTTGCGATAAGTTCCACGGATTTAAGCAG
>CAZRLY010000318.1:0-5767 GCA_964601015.1 uncultured bacterium | reverse complement strand
ACAACCCTATGTGGTTGTCCGTTGGCGACCACACAGGGTCGCTCCTACAGAAAGTCTACAGGGGTATCCATTTCTAATTTAACATTGGCAAGCTAAGGAGGTTACTTTAATTGAAATTACAATCACGAGCAAAAACCTTGATGATACTTGCAGGCGTTTTATTTTTTATGGCACATCAGTCGGAGGCGTTTATCGAACGCCATTATCGGCTGCAAGAGGTACTGGATGCTTGTACGAACGTCGTTTTCGGCAAGGTTACATCAATTAATAAGGCACGCATGAATGCAATTATTGCGGTAGAGGAGAACATCAAAGGGACATCCCAGTTCAAAAAGATTAAAGTCAACGTTGCTGTTGGGCAACAGCGAGGAGCTTTGACATCGCCCAAAAAGATGATGAAGCATTTTAAGGTAGGGTTGCCGGCGATTGTGTTTTATACCGGTGCCGGCATGCATGCTGGTGTATACGACGCGCTTGGATATGTCGATGGTACTTGGTTTCAAATCATGGGGGAGAAAAATAAACCGCCTGACCGAACCTGGTGGAATTTCACGCACATCGAAATCCACCTTCACCGTACCTACAAAGGGACAACGGAAGATTTCCAAAAGTTGCTCGTGCGAAAATTGCGCCCGTTTGAATATGCAGAGCAGGGAACGGTGAAGGTGTTGATGTTATCCGGGAAGCGTTCTGCGAAAGAATTTGAGGCGTTGTCCAAATTCACAAAGATTGCAAAACGCCCTGCCATATACAAATCCACTCAGGATAGGGCGTTGCCTGAACTAAATAAAGTTGATATTCTCTGGCTTGGGTATCGCGAAGCATCCAGGGTGAAGCATCCATTTTCATCAGAAACCGATAGCAAAATTCGGCAATTCGTAAAAAATGGCGGGATTGTCATCCTATCGGGGCAGGATACTGACCAAGAACGCCCATGTCCCATAGGTTTTTTGCCGGAGCCGATTGAGGGCGTTGAACTGGAAAAGAGCACCCGCTTTTCGCCCACAAAACGGGCAGGGGAACTCTTCCGAAAGCCCAACACCATTCATCCAAATCGGGTTTGTATCGAAGACGCATGGGGCAATCCAGGCAGGAAATATGTCGTCTTAGCCCAAACGGTTGACAAGAAAAATGTTGCTATTGCCATGTTGAAATATGGCAAGGGGTTGTATTTAGTGACGAGCATGATGAATGGCCCAAAGAATGTAGCGACCAATGTGCCGTTGATGCAGAATCTGATGGATTTTGCCGTCCGTTCGGTTGGTAAGTGAAAGTGGAATATCGTGGGGCTATGCGCATTTTCAATGTTCGTTCTACGTCAAAGCGAGACTTACTCGAATACGCTGGTCAATGGTATTCATTGCAACGTTGTTGAATCGGCCAAGACACCTGGTAACACTCGTCTTAGGAATGGTCAAAATAATCTCTGTTTGGACAATAGAATCCTTTTGAAGTCCTGTGCCTTCTGCTTCCTTAGAACCTTTGCGAACCAAAAAATGAATCGGATATTCCTTACCCGGTATCTGAGAAGAGATGGCTGCCACAATCAAGTTCGGGCTAAAGCGATTTCCGACATCATTCTGGATTATCACTGCCGGGCGCTCTCTGGTTTGTGAAAAGTCGGTAATATATGGAAACGGGATGAGAACAACATCCCCGCGTCGAAACTCTCTCATTTCATTCATCCCACTTCCACACTCCTTCCGTAGCAGCAGCTTGAAGTGGAAGGCTTTCTTTCACTATTGTGGCGTTTTCTTCGGACATCTCGTGATAGCCTTCGGCTAAGAGAGCTTCAAATTCTTGTCCTTTAAGTTTCTGAAGCATCTCAATCAAAGCCTGTCGTACCACCTGGTTTCTATCTTGCTTCAAGCGTTTGGCAGCCCAATCGACATCTCGAAGCAAGTTAGCGGAAATACTAATCATTATTTGCTCCATAGAATTTGCGTCAAGGGGACACCCTGAAAAGCCAAAAGCGCAGGCTTTGCCTTCGCTTTTTCGCCGCTTCACTGCGTTCAGCGATTTATCTGGGTGTCCCCCTTGACGCCTCTCCTTATTTTAGTCTTGCTTTTCGGTATGTTTGATGGTATACGTTTACCAAACGTAAGGTTGAAAGTACCGACGTTTTTCGTTTTGGTTGCAAGAGAAACTGAATGTCAATGGCAATAATGCCCTTCAAATGTTACATTCAGTTGCACCCAAAACAAATACTGCTTAATGCAGTCTGCTGTCTCTGTCTTGAATAGGTGTAACCGTTATTCAAGACAAATCTTTGATATAGTTTCGTATGAGGTTTTGATGCTAAATCAGCCTGTATCATGTAAAACGAAACAGGTGTCAAAAACGAGCTTCTTATGGCTCGGACGGAGCCTTCAGGGGCTAACGTAAACTGTTGGGTTAAGCGTTCCCTGAGAAGCCCCCTGATTTATCAGGGGGAGTCGTCACAGGTTGACACCTCTTATAACATTGGTTCATGTTAAGAAATCGTGCAGAATAAACCGATTTGTTTTGCTCGCTAAGAAGTGAAGGCTTGGTGAATCGACCGGTCGATTCACCTGCCTGCACTTCTCGGAATTGCGAGCAAAACTTGTGGGTTCCTCAGATAAACTCGGTTTATACGAGCCAAGATTATCACAATTTCCTGCTTATGTCAACAGAAAAACAGCCATTAGTTATCTTTTCCGAAGATTATCAAATTAATCAGCAATGCGCTTTAGCATTATTCCCAACTTTCCCACCGCCCACAATTGCGTTTTACCGACTTCGCAAATATCAGCTAAGTCTTTTTTCGTTTTGCTTTTCTGACTTTTCCAATTCTTACCGCCATCGTCGGTGTGGAGGATAACGCCTTCCGCACCGACTACCCAACCCTCCAGATTTGTTCGGCAATATACTTCAAACAGGTCAATTTCTATTCGGCTCTTTTGGATTGACCAGTTTTTTCCACCGTCTCTGGTATGTAGTATCAATCCGTTACTTCCCACAGCCCAGCCGTTATTTTCGTCTATGAAATCCACGCCGCTCAAAATCTCGTCGGTGTTACTCGTTTGCACAGTCCAATTAAATCCGCCGTTGTTAGTATGCAGAATGGTACCGCCGCTTCCTACCGCCCAGCCGAGTTTTTCACCCACGAAATCCAGTCCGCCCAAGTCAGCACTTGTCCCGCTATCTTGCGCCTTCCACATAGCCCCGCCGTTGTTGGTGTAAATGATAGTGCTCTCCGTGCCCACTGCCCAACCTTCGTCGGCATTTGCAAAACAAACTTTGTAGAGGTGACTGCTGGTGCCGCTAACTTGTGGCGTCCAGTTTTTACCCCCGTCGCTGGTGCTGAGGATGGTATTGCCGATTCCTACCGCCCAGCCCTCCTTTGCGTTGATGAAATCTACATCGAAGAGCCACGTATTTGAACCGCTTTTTTGGTATTCCCAGTTTATCCCCCCGTCTTTTGTGTGAAGGATTACCCCGCCAGCCCCCACTACCCAGCCGTCGCCGTCAGCGACAAAATCAACCCCGCTCAAATCACTGCTTGTGTTCTTCGTTTGCGCTTTCCACTCCTCCCCGCCATTGGCAGTGTGTAGTATAGTTCCGCCCATCCCCACAGCCCAGCCGTCGTTTTCATCGACAAAATTTGTGTGCCACAGTTCGTTGGTTGTCGTGCTGTTTTGGGTTTCCCACGTTTCCCCTCCATCGTTAGTGCGAAGGACTGTGCCACTGAGTCCCACTACCCAGCCGCTTTGGGCATCTAAAAAATTCACATCGTATAATGGAATGCTGACGCCGCTGGTTTGGAGTTGCCACGTTTTTCCTGCATCGTCAGTGTAGATGATAGCACCGTCCATCCCCACAGCCCACCCACGACGTTCATCTACAAAGTCAACGCCCATCAACATACTTGAAATACCGCTGTCCTGTGTATTCCAAAAAATCCCCCCGCTTTCAGTTGACAAGATGGTTCCGCCGACTCCTACCGTCCAACCTTTCCGCTCGTTGACAAAATCCACCGCCCACAACGCATTTTTGTTATCGCTTATCTGCTTTCGCCACATCGTCCCGCCATCCTTTGTATGTAAAATAATGCCGCCTTCTCCCACAACCCAACCCTTCTGCACATCAACGAAGTCCACGTTCCACAGCGGTAATTCGATATCCGCGCCGACGTTCTGCTCCATCCACGTTTCCCCGCCATTTTTCGTGTGAAGGATTGTCCCGCCAATCCCCACAACCCAGCCGTTGCGTTCATCCGCAAAATCCACCGCCCACAACGACGTTTGAGTAGGGCTGTTCTGAGATTCCCAACCCTCTCCTCCGTTTTGGGTATGTAAGATTATTCCATCTGAACCAACCACCCAACCCAAACGCTTATCCACAAAACATACGCCCACAAATTGCGCGTCCCACTCAGATTCATAGGAGATTATCCAACCGTCCTTCTCCTTACTACAACATACAAATGATAAACAGATCAATATTGTAAAAATTATCTTTTTGCGCCCGTCAGGGGCGATGTTTCTTTTCATAATCATCCCTCGGGAGTTATTGTAGTAGTACCTTGTCAATCATGAATTGATGGGTTCACTTTTTGGAGTGCAACGATTCAATCGTTGAGAAAGCAATGACTTACATTGCACCCCAAAATTGCCAAAACTCATCATTTGACGGTTGACAAGGTAGTAGGTCGAAATTCAAATGTCGACTGCGATACTTTATGTTGATTTTGGAAAATCAACCTACCCCGTCAGTCGATTTTGGAAAATTGACCTACGCCAGAAATCAACTGAATGTCGGCAAATAATCCTTCTGAAGTTCCAGCATATAATCCAACATCTCTTCAGCGCGTTTGACGCTATCGACAACCGGGTCAATCAGCAACGCCTGAAGCAACAGTTTTTTTGACCGCTTGCGATATGCTTCAATGAGCAACAGTTGGATAGAAATTTGCGTCCTGCAAAAAGCGGCGAGCGCTTCCGGCAACGGGCCGACTTGTTCAGGATGAACGCCCGTCGCATTGACTATCGCTGGCACTTCGATAACCGCGTTGGACGGCAGATTTTCAACGTATCTTCCTGTGTTCGGCACGTTGACCGCAGGTTCCCATTTATTTTTATCCTCTAAGATGTCAGCGATGATGTCTACGGCGATTTCCCCTCCCGGACGGACGAGGTTATCGTCAACCGCCCTCTTGCCGGACAGATAATCGTCTCGCCAATCTCCCGAATGTGATTCTGACTTGGCTACCTTTCGGCATTCTCCACCATAATGCCAGAGTAACCCCGTAAACTCGTGCGCGAACGAAAGGTATTCACCAATGTGGTCATCCGAGGGATAGGTAAAACAATCAAATACCTCCACCATCTTTTGTACCAACGGCGGACACGATTCCTGTACGCGCTGGCGAAGAAGCGGATACAAATCTTCTCCTGTGTTAGCATCTTCGATTTTCAGCACCCAGAAGAAGTGGTTTAACCCACCCGTAACTATATTCAGTTCTCTTAAATCCTTCCCCAGAAGTTGCGCAGCGCGGCTTCTGGCACCCATCACTCCATGACATAACCCCACCGCATTGACTTTTGTCAGATGTGTCATCGCCATGAGGATGCGGCTTTCCGGATTCGTAAAGTTCAACACAAGCGCATCCGAGCAGAACTTCTCAATATCATAGCAAATCGGGAGAACTATCTCGTAATTACGGATGGCCTTGAAAAGCGCGCCCGGTCCGCCATTTTCTCCTAAGACGAGCCGGAAACCGTAAGCTAAAGGTACGCGAAAATCC
>CAZRLY010000317.1:0-5823 GCA_964601015.1 uncultured bacterium | reverse complement strand
TGGCAGGCTTAGAGGTAGACAGCGTTGAAAAGCTGGACAGCGGGCTGGACAAAGTCGTTGTAGGTAAAATTGTGAACGTCAGACAACACCCGAACGCGAATAAATTGGTCTTATGCGATGTGGATGCGGGCGCGGAGATTTTGCAGGTTGTCTGTGGCGCGCCGAATACGAGAGAGGGGATGGTAGCGCCTTTAGCGTTGGTGGGCGCGGAGTTACCGAGTGGAATGGAAATTAGAGCAGCGCGAGTACGCGGTGAAACCTCTTATGGCATGTTGTGTTCTGAGAAGGAATTAGGTTTTTCTGAGGATGCCGCCGGGTTGATGGATTTGTCCTCGGAACTTAAAGCGGGAACGCCGTTGGCTGAAGCGCTGGGGCTTGATGATACGGTTTTGGACATAGATTTGACTCCGAATCGCCCGGATTGCCTCAGTATACTCGGCGTTGCGCGAGAACTCAGCGTCATCACCGGCAACCCACTGCGCAAACCCCAGATAACAATAACCGAAGGCGATAGGGAAGCCTCAAGCCTCACTTCCGTGACAATACTTGCCCCGGATTTGTGTCCACGTTACGCCGCACGGATTATTCGCGGCGTCAAAGTAACGCCTTCTCCTGCGTGGATGCAGCAGCGGTTGGAAGCAGTCGGATTGCGCGGTATCAATAATGTAGTTGATGTGACAAACTATGTGCTTATGGAATTAGGACACCCGTTGCACGCTTTCGATTACAATTTGCTTGCGGAAAACCGTATTGTCGTGCGGAGGGCATGTCCCGGCGAGGAGATTGTCACGATTGACGAGGAAACCCGACAGTTGACAGATGAGATGCTGGTTATCGCCGACGCTGAGAAGCCCGTCGCAGTGGCGGGGGTAATGGGCGGATTCGATTCCGAAGTCACGGAAGCTACTACCGATGTGTTGCTGGAAAGCGCGTATTTTAACCCGGTCAATATCCGCAAAACCTCGAAATCGCTTGGGATGCACACCGACGCATCTCACCGTTTCGAGCGCGGTATGGACATTGAAGGGCTTATCACGGCGATTGACCGCGCTGCGCAACTCATCCAGGAACTCGCAGGCGGCGAGATTTGCAAGCACACCGTGGACGCCTACCCAGTAAAATTTGACCGGCAAAAAATCCGTCTGCGTCCCGAACGGGTTAATTTTGTGTTGGGGACGGATATTCCAGCGGATAAGATGAAGGAGATTTTGGTCGGTTTGGATTTTGAAGTTTCTGACGATTGGGAGGTTACCGTGCCAACTTTCCGCCCTGATGTCACGCGCGAAATTGACTTAGTCGAGGAGATTGCGCGCATCTACGGTTACGATAACATCCCGTTCGCGCTGCCCACAGGAGATATTCCCTTAGCGGAAACGAACGCCAAAGTCGTTTTGCGTGAAAAAGTTAGGACGGTGATGCTGGACTGCGGCTTGACGGAGGCGATAAATTATTCGTTCTACAGCCCCAAAGCATTCGACTTAATGTATCTCCCCGAAGACAGCGCATATCGGAATGTAATGCGCTTGAAAAATCCACTGTCGGAGGAACAATCCATCATGCGCACAACGCTCATTCCAAGTTTGCTTGAGAATGTGCGCTGGAATATAAACCACCAGGTAGACGACGTAAAACTTTTTGAGCTATCGTCTACCTATCACCCTGAAGAGGAAGGTGAACTGCCCCATGAACGCGAGTTGATAGCGGGCGCAATATCCGGCTCAACGGGGGCTGGAACGTGGGTTGACTCAAAAAGGGAGGCGGATTTCTTTGACATCAAGGGGATAGTGGAAGTGCTGCTCGAAGAACTTGGATTATTTGAATACGAAGTCAAACCGACGGAACACCCCACTCTACATCCCGCCAGGAACGCTGAACTTTGTGTCAAAGGGGAAAGTGTTGGCATACTGGGCGAAGTTCATCCTGATGTCCTTGATAACTACGACATCCAACAGCGCGTATACATATTCGAATTGGATTTCGATATACTAACAAAATTAGCGGACACGAAAAAATATTTCAAACCGATTTCGCAATACCCCAGCGTCTCTCGTGACATCGCCATCATCGTCTCTACAGACGTTACATCGGGGGAAGCAACTGACATTATTCAAACGGCAGGCGGCGAACTAATTACATACATAAAACTGTTCGACGTCTACACAGGCAAGCCAATCCCCGAAGGGAAAAAAAGCCTCGCCTACTCTATAGACTTTCAAGCGGATAGGACGCTTACCGATGAGGAAGTGGATGAAATCCGCCTGAAAATTATCAGCAAACTTGAGAAGGAAATCGGGGCGGAATTGAGAAGCTAACCGTATTTCCAAACCAAACGGAAGGGGAATTTCCGGAAAAAATGGCTCATGTCAAAAATAAGTGCAAGGTAGCCACCAGAAACCGAGTTTCTCGGAGAAACTCGGTTTCTTTGCACGATTTCTTAACATGAGCCAAACAGGAGCAAAACAGTTTTTCAGTTTCACCAGCATCGTTCCTACTGTTCCAATATGCCGCTCTCTCCAAAATGGATGCCTACCAAAACCAAATCAATGATGTCAACAGTTCCGTCATTGTTCACATCGCCGGTAACGTTTTCGCCCGATTCCCCGAAGTGCAAACCAACTGTGACCAAATCGACAATATCCACTTCTCCATCGCCGTTGACATCCCAGGGCGGCAGAGATAGCGTCAATTCAAAACTGCCTTCCACTCCCGCCACCGACGACGTTATTTTGACTTTGCCCGCCTTGTCTCCCGCAGTGTAGGTAGCGGTATACGTTCCGTCGCCGTTATCTGCAACGTCGCTAACGAGCCCCCAATTCGGTTCGAGAATGACATCAATCTTTTCTCCTGTATTTGCATTTCCAAATTTATCGGTAACGCTGATGGTGAGGGTTGCGGTTGCCCCGCTGGAAACGGTCAAGCTGTCGGGGTTGGCTTCGATTGTAACGGTTTCAGGCGGGCCGGGCTTCAGCGTTATTTCCGTTTGGGCGGTTATATCGTTCTCAGTTGACGCAGAGATTGTAACCTTTCCCGCTTTAGTGTCGGATGTGTAGGTTACAAAATAAACGCCGTTGCCTTGATATTCGACGGGCGATACCTCTCCGACACTGGGCGTTACAGTAATGGTTTGCCCGCTGACGCCGTATCCGTTGGCGTCTTTTACCGTGATAGTCAATTTTGACGTTGAAACGCCGTCTGCAACGATTTCTGGTGGATTTGCTTCCATGCTGATTGTCGCCGGTTCTGAACTTAGTAGTTCAAAATTTGCCTTCGCAGTCCTCTCTGAGAGAAAGCCCGTTACAACAATTTCCTTCGTTCCGACTTCCTGTACGTCAGCTTCAAAGGTAACTTCAAACGAACCGTCAGATGTTGTTTTGCCTGTTGCAATCTTTTTCGTATCTCCGAAATCCACATTGATGGTTTCTTCGTTGTCGAAGCCGTCGCCTTGTACCTTCACCGTTGTGCCAGCCGGTGCCTTTTCCGGAGCGACATTGGATATCTGAGCCGTAATCACAAATCGGGTTGTCCCTTCGCCTACGGCAACCATCACTCCACCACCCGGTAATTTCGGGACTAAGCATCGGACGACAAAAGTTCCATCGTCACCAGCCCAGATGCTTCCGTCTATTACCACCGTTTCACCCACGCCGGCTACGGATGTTTCCACACCGTTTATCGTCAATTTGCCAGCGTCCGTGTTCGGTTCAAAATACTCGCCTGTCACCTTTATCTTTATTCCGATTGGTCCATCCGTTGGCTCTAAAGTCAAGCTGGGCGGGTGAGTGAGCGTGATTTCCGCTTTGCCCTCTATTGAGTAGTGGACGGGCTCTGTCCCGTCCGATACTTGTCCCGAAGCAGTCGCTGTGATGCTTACCTTTCCTTTGGTTCGCGCTGCGGTATAGGTTGCGATGTAATCGCCGTTGCTCTGGTATTCGGCGGGTGATGTGATGTCGCCCAAGGACGCATTCATTTCAACCAAAGCGCTGTCGACGGGATTCTCGTTTTTGTCTTTGACGGTGATTGTGATTGTCGAAAGTGAAGAGCCGTCGGCGGACAACTCAGCCGGAACAGCTACTACTTTGATAGTCAAAGCCGCACCCGGTATCAGCGTTATTTTCACGTTATTTGACTTACCGTTAGACTCTGCTGTTGCCGTAACAGTGGCTTGTCCGATTTCCTTCGCCGATGTGTAAGTCGCCGAGTATGTTCCATCTTTGTTGTCGGTAGCGGGTGACATCACGCTTCCCAAATCGGTTTCCAGTATTATGGTTTCACCGATGACTGCTATTCCATCGGCATCCTTGACTGAGACGGCAATCGCTGATGTTCGCGTATTATCTGCGATGAGCGTGGTTTCATCCGCCGACACTTCGACTGATTCTGGAACGCTCGGCGTCAACACAAATGTCTTCGTCTCTGAGATGTTGGACGTTGCGCCTGTTACCGTGACGAGTTTTTCACCTGGTTCCTGCGCTTCAACCTGAAAATCAGCCACAAACGAGCCGTCCGCTTGTGAGTTGACTTCCTTGGTGTTCTTCATCTCGCCAAAATCAATCTGGATTTTCTCACTTTTCCCAAAACCCTCCCCCGTCAAACTTATGGACGTTCCTGCCTTGCCACTTTCTGGCGAGAGGGTAATTTTCGCCTTAATCTCCAACGTGGTTTCTGCTTCGCCTACCGCAAGCACCACAGAACCGCCCGGCCGCTTGGGAATGACAAACTCGACGACAAACTCGCCAGACTCATCTGCATAAATCTCGTTTTCCCTGACTTCTGTATCTCCTACCGCAGATATTGTAAGGGCTTCACCGTCCATAGTCAATTTTCCAGCCTTCTCGTTAGCGTCGAAGTTTGCCCCAGTCACCCTCACAGTTTCGCCGGCTGTTCCAGAATCAGGCTGGCAAAGCAAAGCGGGCGTGATTCTGGCGGCTTCTATCACCATCTTATAACTGCCACCATCAGGGAATTCTTTTTGGTTCGTCGTCCTCATATCGACAACGGATGTACCATCACCCGGGTCAAGAGTTGGAGATATGCGAGGGGGCAATGAGGATACATCCCATGAGAGTGTAAAGTCACGGTTGGATTGAACCATGAGCGTCCACGGGCCAGCCGGTTTTATATCTGTTTTGAGGATTCTCGCAGAAGCGAAGAAAGCGTTCCTGTATGGTGTGTTTGGGTCAATCGGCGCTGGCACCACATCGCCCAGAACATCAATACCGCTGTCAAATCCATCGGTAGCATCTGGATTGACACCAAAGGTAACTTCTGCCGTTGGAAGTTTTGCATCCTTGCTTGTTATGGTAATCGTCGCCTGCCATACGGTATCGCCCTGCGCTGCAAGGCTTTCAGGTAAAGCAAGACAAACGAGAAACAACAGTGAAATTGAAGCAAAAGCAATTTGGTAAAGCCTTCTGATATTCATTATTTACCTCCTGTCAAATGAAGCAAAAGAAATTCAACCTAAACTTTAACATACTTCCTACTTTATGTCAACAGAAAAATCGACATTATAGAAATTCCCCATCGGATGCCTTTGGAGTACAATAATCAGCGCCAGTGTATTATTGAAAAAATCGCTTCGCCTGTGGTTTCGATACGCTACGCTACTCAACCCAAGCCACTTCGTTGATTTTTGCAATCCGAACGTAATGTTTTAACAGGAGTGGGGAATTTCGGTCTGTTTTATAACTTGCTTGACATTTGTGAAGAGCTGTTGTATTCTATCACCAATTTATTTCTGACAGCCTATCGTAGGCCAATTTTCCAAAATTGACGAGCTTCCTGTCGAGATTGGAATCTCGCCCTACAACTCAAGACTTTTTT
>CAZRLY010000316.1:0-5836 GCA_964601015.1 uncultured bacterium | reverse complement strand
CGTAGTCCACTTCGACAGCAACCCCGACATGATAGCAAAGTTTAGCAACCGCAACTATTTCGTCGGGCTGGACACCCGACGATGTTAAGCTGTTAGGCATATTAGCCCAATCGTATTTCGTGTCGAAGTCAGCGCTGAGGTCAAATCCGTGCGTATTCGAAATATAGTGATGGCTTCCAGTACCGCGCGTTGGGTGTTCATGGTATCGCATTATTTGTGCAACCGCTGTCGGCCCGCACCCAGTAGGACAATTCTCGCACCTATCTATGGGACACAAATTGTTATAGTAAGGACTCTGATTCCATGTTGTGGTTAAGAGAGGCCCTTCTACAGCAGCGATGTTGGCGGTGCTTGCCGCTAATATAGAATCCCATTGTTCGTTTCGCTGAAGTCCAAGTTTTTCTGCTTGCTCAAGTTTGAACGCCAAACCGTCGAGAAAAATTCCTGCCACGGGAACCGACGGGTCAAAATTGTTATTGTTGGAATATGCCAGAACAACTGGAAGTCGGTCATCTGCTCCGACTAATATAAACCCGCCAGCTTTTCGCTCAAAGAGATAAACTACCTTTTGACCTGCTCGCGTGAAGCTAACAGTAGCTTTTAACTCTTGTTGCGCAGTAAGAATATTCATTGCTGGCAGGTACGTTTTTGCCCATTTGTCAGCGACTCGACGAGCTTGTGTTTCATCTACCGGCGCTGCCTGGATAAACAAACTGTGTGTAAAACAGAAAGAAACTATTACCATCAAAAATAGGAAATTTCGTGTTCTTCTATGAATCATGATAAAATTTTCCTTTCGAGTAGGTTGGGTTTCACTTTCGTTCAACCCAACCTACAACCGCCACAGCAATTGAAGATAGGCGAAACAATCTTCAATATTCAATAGTCAATCTTCAATAGCTTAACGGCAACTTAATCTCTCTTCCTTCCCTGGCGGATTTATAGATAGCTTGGATGAGTTCCACAGATTTACGCCCTTCGTATCCGTCAACGGCGGGTTTTGCGCCGTGTTGTATGACAGCGATGGCATCCTGGATTACGTTGCCCGGGCCCGGCGGTGTCTCGACTTCAGGTGCTTCTCCGACGAGTTCCCAGACATCCGGTCCCTTGCCGATGATGCCCTTTTCACCGTGAATCTCTATCATCGACAAACTTCCTTTGCCTTGGTAGGTTGTCGTCGTCAGGATGGTGCCGAGCGCGCCGCTTTTGAACTTGACGATAGCTGCCGCCATATCCTCGGTTTCACAGTTTTCGTCGTGTCCGTAAACGCCGTAGTGTCCGATAACTGAGTCAGCCGGTCCCATGAACCACTGCAATAAATCAATAAAATGTACGCCCTGGTTACTTGCGGAACCTCCGCCGTCATATTTCCAGGTACCGTGCCAGCCCACGTAGTAACTGTTTGCCCGATACCATTTCATGCGCAATTCGCCCAGATAAACCTTTCCAAGCACACCCAACTCCAAGGCCTGGCGGATTTTTTTATTCTGTCCGCCGTATCGTTCGCCAAAATCTATCATCAACTTGACGTTGTTCTCCTCACAAGCCTTGATGAGCGCGTCACAGTTTTCCAGACTGACATCCATCGGTTTTGTGGTAATGACGTGTTTCCCTCGTTTTGCGCCCTCTATGCCTATCTCCGCATGCAAACCGCTGGGCGTCATAGCCATGACAACGTCGATGTCAGCCTTGTCCAACATCTCCCGATAATCCTCGTAAGCCTCACAGCCGAATTTTTCAACTGCGTTATTACGTCTACTTTCAACCAAATCCGAAACGGCAGCCAATTTGGCACCTTCTGTCCCTGCGATAGTGCCAGCGCGGGACATACCCATACCTAATCCTACTACGCCGAAGCGAAGTACATCTGAACTCATTATAAATTTACCTCCTACGTGATTTTTCAAAAAGATTGATACATCAAACAGACAGAAGTATCAACCGAACTTAAACAACAACATTTTCATTGTACGGTGCTTTCCCTACGAAAGCATCCTTGATTTTCTGGTCAATATAAATCTCATTCAGTGGTTTGAATCCTGGCAATGTTATTACGTTGACGAAAACATCTACCCCGCGATGTCCTGTTCCGGGCGGGATATATACAATTGAACCGGTACTCAAAGGCACCGTCACATATTTTGACAAATCGCCCACATTGGGGAAGGCGTTCATGTAGCTTTTGCGCCCATACGTGCTGAGAGAATAAACCGCCGGGTCAAATACAAAATAGAGTTCGCTCTGCGGTTTGCCTCCACCTACAGGTACAGCCGGGTGGTAGTGCGTTTGTGAAGTTTCGGCGGCGATGTTGACGATATGGCTGTTGACGGTGTTGATACCGTCGGGATTTTCCTCGTCGCCTGTGTTGACGTACCAAGTGAGCGGCAGCCTCCTGAAGGCATCGAAAGCGAAGTTGCAACCGCCTGCCGTGTCTTTCAGATAGCGCAATCTGCGCGCTGTGGAGATGTGTGTGAGCATAGCTTCGGCATTCTCAATCCACCAGTACCTAAACTCCCCTTTGACTCGAACTTCTTCATCTCCTGTGGTAGTAATTTGGTCGCCCGGTTTGATGGGTTCAAAAGAATCAGTTTCTTTCGTCGACCAACCGACTCGCGCATATTCTTCGCTCAAAAACACCAACGCTTTTCGGACATCCGCATCTTCACTCCACTCTTCGATTGGAAGCCCGCTTTCCACCACCAGCCAAATATCACCGGCGATGTCTCCCGCAAGCTGTTTTCCAGAAAGACGTTCAAGGACTGCCAAAAGAGGATTTTTTATCTTCTCATGTACATTTAAGTTTTCCGAGAGAAACTGCAATACCTCCAAAATATCTTTATCAACTTCGTCTGTCACGTAAAATTCAGGCAATCTCTCACCATCGCCCTCCTTAGTGCGATAGCCAGCGGGCAGAAAAACCTCGCCTTCGCCATCGCATACCCAGGTATGCCGAACACCACCATATCCTGAAGTCAAAACCCCATCATCAGCATCGAATGTTCCTGCGCCAATTTTAAAACCCGACTCCATCTCCTCAAACTTCGCAAATACTGATTTGAGACTATCTTCATCATTAATATGTCCATAAACAATGTCTGGCATCTTTTCCTGGTTCTTTTTTCTAGGTCTTTCTAACTGTTTATATACTTTCTTAAAAACCAGGTTTTTCACCTGCCTTTCTTAATATATTCGATTGGCCTCCACGAATGGAGGCCAACGAACTGCCATTTAAGGCATCTCCCTACGGGGATATTGGTATCCTCACCAAAGTACGTCCGTTGTCTGGTGTGGATTATCAAGGATAAGCCACTTAAATTAGATTGAGCATTCTCTCTAATCATCAGAGCCTGGGCTGGATAAACCCAAGGGTGACCGCCCTTTCAGGCAAACGGAATACATAGTAGGATTATCCTGTAGGGGAAGTCACGGAGACTTCCTACAGGACGTTTGACCGTGTTCCCAAAAAGACAAAGGCAAAGACTATGTCTTTTGCTCAGTGTCGAACACAGCTTAATTCCCTACTTAGGCTCGAAGCTATGTAGAAAACATCAAGAAACCATAGAAAAACTACAGTTTTTTGAAGCTACTACAGAGCTCCTACATTTTAGCCACATTTATTATACTCTATCTATTATCCTAATGCAAACCATTTTCTTATACTGAAATTCACCATGACATAATTTCTAATACCTTGACATTCCGATGCAACATTGGTAAAATAAGTGGGAACACGGCATGTGACATATTCGCAAACAGTTTGCGTTACAAGAAAGGATTCGCTTATGCCATACCCAAAGATTGACAGGAGTAAATTAACAATCCTGCCGCTCTCCGAGAGAGAACATAAAATGACAGTGGCGGACATCTATCAGCTTGATTCTGAGGTACCGCCTTATGAAAATAAGCATTTGTATGAGGTGGCGGATAGAATTGCTGCCGCCCATAAACGGGGTGGGCAGGTGATATGGATGATGGGCGCGCATGTGATGAGGCGCGGGAATTCGCGTTTCATAATTGACCTGATGGAACGCAGGGTAATTACCCACATCGCCACCAACGGGGCAGGGGCTATCCACGATTTTGAGTTAGCTCTCATAGGCGCTACGCTTGAAGATGTAGAAAGATACATCAAAGACGGGAAGTTCGGAAATTGGGAGGAGACTGGACGTTGCATCAACGAAGCTATAACCCGCGGCTACCGTGATAAAATCGGCTACGGAGAAGCCATCGGCAGGATGATACAACTGGGCGAAAAAGGCATTGATTTCCCCCACCGAAACATCAGCGTGTTTGCCGTAGCTTACAGGTTGGGTGTCCCTATCACAGTACACAAGGGCATCGGCTATGACATAATCGACCAACACCCCTGCGCAGACTACGCCGCCATGGGATATACAACAGGAGAAGATTTTCTCATCTTCGCTCACAGCGTCTCAAAATTGGAGGGCGGAGTCTTTTTGAATTTAGGTTCTGCTGTGATGGGGCCTGAGGTATATCTGAAAAGCCTGTCGATGGCGAGAAATATAGCCGCTCAACGCAACGAAGAGATAAGACATTTCACAACTGCAAATTTTGACTTGATTCAATTTGGTGATTTCAGAGAGGAAGGCAAACCGCATGAAGCACACTACTACCATCGCCCTAAGAAGACAATCTTAGTGAGGACTGTCAGAGATGGCGGGGAGAGTTTTCATATTCAGGGGGATTTTGACAGGACGGTTCCGCATCTGTATTTTGAAATTATAAAACGTTTATAGGAATTGTTGTAGGACATGCTGCCAGCTTGTTCGTGTAAGTAGAACATGCTGCCAGCTTGTTCGTAAAGTATGTCGCTTGTTTAAACGGGCAAGGCTGCCCGTTCTACGACGTAAAGCATGCAGCTTGCTTGCTGGAAAGGATGAAAGGTTTGAATGAAAAAAGATTGCGAATGCTTTTAGATGGTTTTAAGGACAAAAAGATTTTAGTCCTTGGAGATTTTTATGTAGATGCCTACTGGACAATCGACAAGACGATTTCCACGCTTTCTCTGGAAACACCCTGGCATACAAACCCTGTGGTTGAACAACGATATAGCCCAGGCGCAGCCGGGACGGTTACAAATAATTTATGTGCTCTTGAGGTGGGTGGGGTTTATACTTTGGGGGTTATCGGACAGGATGGGTTTGGGATGACACTCATTGAGAAATTGAAGGACAACGGCTGCCTGACCGATTTCATGGTTTCTTCGCCGGAGCGGGTTACTCCAACCTATTTGAAGCCGATGCACAGAGGTTATGAAGGCGTTGAGGTGGAGGGGGCGAGGTTTGACATCGAAAACTACTCCTACATGGGCGAGGAGTTGGAAAACAAGGTTATTGAGAATTTGAGAGAATGCGTCTCGCTCGTTGATGGCATCATCGCAGGCGACCAAATGCCGCGTGATAATCAGGGCGTCGTTACTGACGGGGTTCGGGAAGACATCACCCGTCTGGCAAGCGAACACCCTGAAAAGTTCTTTTTCGTAGATTCCAGAACGAGAATCGGATTGTATCGGAATGTTATTATCAAGCCGAATCGCTTTGAAGCAAAACGGGCACTTGAACCCGATTGGACTGGCAAAGAGGTAAATCTCAATGAAGCCCGCCGGTGCGGCGAGGAGTTGACAAAAAGAACAGGAAAGTCCGTATACGTCACGGTGGGAGGAAATGGGATTTTGGTACTAACCGAAAACGATTTTCACCATGTCCCAGGAATCCCGCTTGCTGGCGAAATTGACCCGGTAGGCGCGGGCGATAGTGTCTCGGCGGGGATTGTGTCAACCTTGTGTTCTGGCGGAAGCTATGTGGAAGCCGCTATC
>CAZRLY010000315.1:0-5836 GCA_964601015.1 uncultured bacterium | reverse complement strand
ACACGAATTGGACGAATTACACAAATTAATTTATGGGACACGGATGAACACAGATAAACAAAGAAAAATAACTTTTTTTATTTGCCGACTATTAATTTCGTTCAATCGTGCAGCCACTCCAAACCCAGTGCGCATTCGTCCCTTTATCCAACGAGTGGATGACGATGATTAGCGTCCCGTTATCGACAGTAGTTTGCCAGGTTTGCTCGATTGGCGGGACAGGGCCCGCTGCTACATTAGTTGGCACGACGAACGGTTTGCCAGCGCGTTTACCGTTGATGTATATGGCGATACGATGAACTCGAAGGGTGTCGGACTTAAATTGGCAACGCACATCGTAACGCCCGTTGGGGACATCAATCCGAAAGGCAGCATCTTCTGAATCCCACACACCGCCATCAAACGATTGTCGTGGTGAGAGGGTATCCCATCCGTAGCCGCCAGTACGATAACGACGTTCCGGCGTGACTAAGCATGTCCCCGAAACCTCTCTCCCCGAATTTCCCATCACGAACTGCATCCGTTTTCCATCTTCAGCAAGTTTGTCCCAAGCCCGTTCTTGGGGTGATGTAAATAGTTTGTGGCGCAACACTTTCACGTATCCGTTGGAAAACATCACCTCGTGGTCATTTAGATACGGTTTCAAATGTGGGCTATCGTCCGCTACATTCCAGCCTATCCAATACTGAATCACATCTCCGTCGTAATAATCCCGGCTGTTATTGCCTTTAAAATTGAGCGGAAAATAGCTGAATTGTGCCTCGTAGTTGTGGATGTAAGCGCGGTCACCTTTGAATCCGTAGGAGACGAAGCCGTTGAAATAAGGCATCACGTATTTCGTCAACGCCCCCCAATCATCGCTATTGAGGCGTTTGTAGACAATGTGGTCAGGAAGTAAAGTCACGCCGGCAAATTTTGCCATATCACGATTGTATATCCCCATGTCGCGGCAGGTATAACCCAAGTGGATAAGTGAGAGAATTACCATGCACCCAATGAACACGCCTTTGATAATTCGTGGGATGTGTTTTGTCAGCCAGGGCAGGAGGAGGGGAATAAAGAAAATGTGAGCGCGCTCGTTTATCCAACCGCCTGGGCCAATTTCTCGCGGCAACTTCCAAAACAACAGGAGGCAAATAAGCGAAAAAAGGAGAAAAAAGTCTTTTTCCGAGACTGGTTTTCGGGGTTGAATCTTGTCCGCCCAAATTGTCCAAAGGATGACAATAGCAATCAGTCCTAACAGGATTAGATTGCCCCACACGTAGTCATCGTTGAAGTAGACAAGTGCCCTGTTTTTCCAGAAATATTCCCACAACCACGCTCCTGATTCGTATTTGTGCGGCAACCCTCGCGTATCCTTGAGCAGGTAATTCAGCAGGATAAAGCCAGCGGGCAGCATGTACCCAGCGCAGACGAGCACCGGTTTGAAACGGCGGAACGTCCAGATGGCACCCAATCCGATTGCCATCAGCGCGAGTGCGTAGGAAGCGATATGACAAAAGTAGAGCGAAATCAGCATCAGGTAGAGAATGCCAATCTGCGCTGGCGTGAAACTGCTTCGATGACACCACCAGTAACCAACGACAATGAAAAAAAGTCCGAAGCTGAGGGAAAAACTATAGAACCCCATGTGCAACAGATAGTTATAGCTGAAGATAAATCCGAGCCAAACATAGAACGTACTATCCCGATTGACGCAACGCAGAAAGTAGAGAAACGAAAGCGGCACTATGGCGATGCAGAGAGTCAACAGGATTTTTTCTGCAATGAGCGGAGGGACGATAAACATCAGCCCGGCCATGATGACATGCGACATCCAATTTGGAAACAACGCCAGGTTCAGTTGAAAAATCTCGCGTGTTTTATATAGGGCAGGATTGTGATATTCTTTGAGCAGGTAGGCGTTGTAGACATGGTTCATTCCGTCCTGCGAGGGGAAATAACGGAAGAGCCAGATTGGAAGAATATGGATGAGTAACAAGGCTAAAAATAGATGTTGTATATTGAGTGAACGTAGGCGATTAAGCATCACACCAAATTCTAACGCAACTCCTCCCAAAAGTCAAGAAAAAATCAAGCAAATTTTTCTTGACAGATGACATTTTTTGTGGTACTATTTATCAGCACTTTTTAATGAATTTTTGCAAGGTACGCACATGAAAACTCTGAACTACTCAATTCAAACAAATCACTGGCACTGGTGGCATCACGTTCAGAGTTGGGGTGTGCCTGTGTAGAGAGACAGCATTGTCGGCGAAATTAACGCCTTTGTAGATAGAGCCGTAGGCACTCTTCCACGAAAGAGTCCTACGGCTTTTTTGTTGCAAATAGAAACCAGGTTTTTCGGAAAAACCTGGTTTCTGAAGTGGCTCTGATAATAGTTTTTATAGGAGTTCAAAATGAAAATATTAGATGACTTAAAATTCGACGAAAAGGGTTTGATTTCAGCGATTATTCAGGATGCTGAAAACAATGAGGTTTTGATGTTGGGATACATGAACAAAGAAGCTGTCAAGAGGACGCTTGAGACAGGCAGAGTATGTTTCTGGAGTCGCTCTCGGCAGGAATTTTGGGTAAAAGGGGAAACGTCGGGACATACTCAGACAGTGCGGGGCATCTATTTCGATTGTGATGGCGATGCGCTTTTGATAAAGGTTGAACAGAAGGGCGGTGCCTGTCACACAGGTTATCGCTCGTGTTTCTTCAGGGAAATGTCACCCGATGGAAAATCATCAAGCGTCGTCGGCAAGAAGGTTTTTGACCCAAATGCAATTTACAAAACTTAAAAACCGAGTTTTTGGCAAAAACTCGGTTTTTAGTCCCAGGAGGTGTAGAATGTACTACCCATCACTAAATGAATTTCGGGAAAAAGCAAAATTAGGAAATTTAATACCTGTATACAAAGAGATTCTGGCGGATATGGAAACGCCCGTGTCCGCATTTTATAAAATCAACACCGGCGACGGTATACCGTTTTCGTCGCAATTCCGCGACGAAAACAAATACGCTTTTCTGTTGGAGAGTGTGGAGGGCGGCGAAAAGGTAGGGCAGTATTCCTTTTTGGGCAGCAACCCTTCGATTATCCTTCAAAGCAAGGGAAACGATGTGCGGATAGACTATTTGGATGAAAACAGGCGGGAGGAGATTACCAAAATTGACCCGTTGAAGGCATTAGAGGAACTGATGTCAGAATACAAGCCGGTCGAAGTAGAGGGTTTGCCGCGCTTTCACGGCGGGATGGTTGGCTACCTCGGCTACGATATGGTGCGTTTCGTCGAGGAGTTACCCGATGAAACCGAAGATGATATAGGATTGCCTGACTGCCTGTTCGTTTTAACCGATACCATCTTAGTTTTTGACCACGTAAACCACAAGATTAAGGTAGTATCCAACGCGCATGTAAAAAATGGTGCTGATGCTGCTTACGTGGAGGCGATAGAGAAAATCGACAGGCTGATTGGCATACTAAGGAAGCCGTTGGTAGTCCAGCAACAACACCACATCCACCGCACAGACGGCATCACTTCAAACATGACTCAAGATGCCTACGAAAATATGGTGCGCAAAGCCAAAGAGTACATAAAGGCAGGGGATATAATTCAGGCGGTTCTGTCTCAACGGCTTTCGGCACCGATGTCCGCAGACAGCTTTGATTTTTACAGAGCGCTGAGGACTGTCAATCCGTCTCCGTATATGTACTATCTGAAGTTTGGGGATGTAAAAATAGCAGGTTCGTCTCCTGAGGTGATGGTACGTGTTGAGGGGGACAGGGTGGAGATGCGCCCCATCGCAGGCACTCGACCAAGAGGTAACACCGAACAGGAGGACATTGCCCTCGCTGAAGAATTACTCGTTGACCCGAAGGAACGGGCAGAACACGTCATGTTGGTGGATTTGGGGAGGAATGACTTAGGACGTGTTTGCGAATACGGAAGCGTGGCAGTTGACGAGATGATGGTTATTGAGCGATACTCCCACGTAATGCACATAGTATCCAACGTCGTCGGAAAGTTGCGTGAAAACAAGAACGCCTTTGATGTGATAAGAGCCTGTTTCCCCGCCGGCACACTATCTGGCGCCCCAAAAGTGCGGGCTATGGAAATCATAGACGAACTCGAACCCACTCGCCGTGGCCCCTACGGCGGCGCTGTCGGCTACTTCAGTTTCTCCGGCAACGCCGACACTGCAATCACCATCCGCACCCTCGTCGCTAAGAACGGCACCGCCTACATACAAGCGGGCGCAGGCATCGTCGCAGATTCTGACCCGGCGACGGAATATCAGGAGAGTTTGAACAAAGCCAAGGCGTTGCTGAAGGCGCTCGAATTAGCAGAAGCAGGATTGGAATGAAAAAAGTGCAAAGTGTGGAACTGAACTTCGGCAGGAGGAAATTAATATGTCGGATAAGATTACGATAAGCAACCATCAAGAAAACGATGAATTTCTTAAAGCGTATTTTCAATTTCATGACAGCGAAATACAAAATATCGACATTCGCTTTGAGGGACAGGTAGTCGAAAGCGCAAGCATGACGATAATAAAAATCCACGGGCCCTCTGTGAGTGAATACTTGCAGGGGACGCGAAAAATTGAATTTGTACCTGGCGTCAGCCCGGTGAACCGAACCCTTAAAATTGAGTTTGCGGACGTGAAGGGATTTACTTTTTCATCCAGTTTTCTTCCAGAACGCCCAAAGTTCAAAAAGGGTACCATCTGGATTATTGGACATACGTGTGATTCGCCGGTCAATGATGATATTAAATGGGAGTTCGATTTAATCGCTGAAGATAACCCGGAAAATCCGCATCCGATGATAATATTCGGCAGCGCGGAGGTAATTGAACTATAGAACGGAGGCAGCAAACATGATACTCATGATTGATAACTACGACTCATTTACATACAACCTCGTCCAATATCTTGGTGAGTTGGGCGCAAATTTGCGCGTATTTCGCAACGACAAAATCAGCATCCCAGAAATCGAGGAGTTAAACTCTGACAAAATCGTTATTTCGCCCGGTCCGTGTACGCCGTTGGAAGCGGGTATTTCCAACGATGTCATCAAGAATTTCAAGGGAAAAGTACCGATTTTAGGGGTATGTTTGGGACACCAGTGTATTGGGCATGTATTCGGCGGAGACATAGTCAGTGCGCCAAGGCTGATGCACGGGAAAACCTCAATGATTTATCACAACGGCGAAACTATCTTTAACGCCCTTGAAAATCCTTTTGAAGCCACGCGCTACCACTCCCTGATTCTAAAAAATGAAACAATGCCCAGTTGTTTTGAACTAACCGCCTGGACAGACAGGAACGAAATCATGGGCGTACGCCACAAAGAATATCAAATCTGGGGAGTGCAGTTTCACCCTGAATCCATCCTGACAAAAGAGGGAAAGAAACTGCTTGGAAATTTTCTGAGCATTTGAGTAGGTTGAGTCTCGGGCGACCACATTGGGTCGCGTCTACGACAAATTCTCGTCGAGATGTGAAAAGATCGCTTCGCCCCTTCGGGAATCTCGCCCTACACATTACGTGAAGGAGGTTTCGATATGAAACCCCGTAGGTCGATTTTCATAAATCGACAGTCGAAATGTGAATTTCGCCCTACACATTACGTGAAGGAGGAACTGAGATGGTAACACAAGAACCGAACACGAACCAGAAAGCCTTTTTTACACAGGAACGGCTCTCTCAAGAGCAAGCCCAAAGGATGGAATCTCCACGCGGGAGACTCCTGATTGCCGGTTGTTCTTCCGGCTCCTACCTGTCAATGAAAGTAGTTGTAAATTCCGTTTGTCAAGTCCTTTTTTTACGGAAAAATCCGGTTCCGAAT
>CAZRLY010000314.1:0-5885 GCA_964601015.1 uncultured bacterium | reverse complement strand
CAGGTGCTTCACCAGCCCAACACTCTACGGTATGTCGTTAAACAGCCAAAGAGGGATACTTCGTTTTGGGTGCAATAACACATGACTTCCACTGGCAATAATGCCATTGAAGTCTTCGTTCAGTTGCAGCCAAAGGGGGATACGCAGTGCGGCATACAAGAAACCGTTTACTAACCTTAGCGAGGTGACTCTTACCCGGGAAACCGGAGACGGTTCGAGGGGACCGACCAAAACCCCTCACTTATTCTAAGGGGAATCGGCATTCCTCCCCTTCTGATTCTCCGATAAAGCCCGACGACTTCGTCTTACGGCATTTCATTCCAAATCAGACGGGGTATCCTGCCGTAAAAAGATGAATTATTTTGAACTGTTCACCAACAATTTAGCACATCAACAAACGCTACTCCTTACCGGTAACGTTTGTGCGTTTGCTTTGCGCTTGTACGCATTGGGCTTGTTGTGCCTGCAAGCGGTGGTGGGCAGTGATATAGCAACTAATTCGTAGAATTTGTATTCATTTCAAAACACTCCACAGCCCATCGCCGAACAAATCGGTGATGGGCTTTTTGTTTGCAGTACAATTTAACACGACAGGAGGAATTTGTCATGGCTGACACATACCCTTTCGCCCAAATTGAAGCAAAATGGCAAAAATATTGGGTGGAAAACGAACTATTCAAAGCAACGGAATATTCAGAAAAACCAAAATACTACCAACTGGAGATGTTTCCGTATCCCTCTGGCAGGATTCACATGGGACACGTTCGCAACTATTCCATCGGCGACGTGATGGCGCGCTATCGTATCATGCACGGATACAACGTAATTCATCCGATGGGGTGGGATGCTTTTGGGCTGCCCGCAGAGAACGCAGCTATCAACCGCGAAGTACACCCGGCTGAATGGACGTATGATAACATCACTACCATGAAAGCGCAACTGATGAAACTCGGCATAAGCTACGACTGGGACA
Organism: uncultured bacterium; assembly: GCA_964601015.1. Taxonomy (GTDB): domain Bacteria; phylum Poribacteria; class WGA-4E; order DTYX01; family CAZRLY01; genus CAZRLY01. The sequence goes on along the minus strand of CAZRLY010000314.1, from coordinate 4,912 downwards.
GAGAGGTAGCTACCTGCTCGCCGGATTACTATAAATGGGGACAGTGGATGTTCCTCAAATTTTATGAAAAAGGGCTGGCTTATCGCAAAGATGCGCCAGCAAACTGGTGCGAAGATTGTAACACGGTGCTGGCGGACGAGGAAGCGGAAAGTGGGGAATGTTGGCGTTGCGGGAGTGCTGTTGTCAAGAGGACGTTCGGTCAGTGGTTTTTTAAGATAACCGAATATGCTGATGAACTACTCGATATGCTGGAGCAACTCCCAGGTTGGCCTGAGCCTGTCCGCATCATGCAGCAGGATTGGATAGGCAAGAGCGTGGGCGCGGAGATAGATTTCCCGCTGGCAGGACGAGACGGGGTAGTCAAGGTTTTCACAACCCGCCCTGACACCGTATTCGGCGCTACCTACATGGTACTCGCCCCCGAACACCCGCTGGTGGCGGAACTCGTCGCGAACACGGATAAGGAAGCCGAAACGATGGCTTTCGTCGAGGAAGTCTCCCGGATGGAGAAAGAGGTTCGTACAGCGGCGGATGTAGAGAAGAAAGGGATGTCCATAGGCGCATGCTGTGTCAACCCCTTTACCAAGGAGGACATTCCGATTTGGATTGCCGACTATGTGCTGTTAGAATACGGCACTGGCGCAATAATGGCAGTCCCCGCGCATGACGAGAGGGACTTCGATTTCGCCAAAAAATACGGGCTGACGATACGCGCCGTCATTCAGCCTCCGGGTGAGGAACTGGACGGCGTTACGATGGAGACGGCTTACATCAAACCCGGCGTCATGGCGAATTCGGGGCAGTTTAACGGGCTGGATAACACAACCGGAATCCAGAAGATTACCGATTACATGGAGAAAATAAACATCGGCAAACACGCTGTCAGTTACCATCTGCGCGATTGGGGCGTCTCAAGGCAGCGTTATTGGGGCAATCCGATTCCGATGATATACTGCGACGACTGCGGTATCGTGCCTGTGCCTTATTCGCAACTTCCGGTCATCCTGCCGGAAGACGCTAAATTCCTGGGAAGCGGACGGGAGACGCTGATGGCACACAAGGAATTTTACGAAGTTGATTGTCCCAAATGTGGAAAAACCGCATGCCGAGAGACTGACACGATGTCAACCTTTGTAGATTCGGCATGGTACTTCGCCCGATATATTGACCCAAACAATGACGAACTGCCGTTTGGAGGAGATAAAGCTGCCTACTGGCTGCCTGTCGACCACTACGTTGGCGGCATTGAACACGCTGTAATGCACCTACTCTATGCGCGCTTTTTCACAAAGGTGATGCGCGATATTGGACTGCTCTCATTCGACGAGCCATTTACGAAACTGCTAACACAGGGGATGGTACGCAAGGAATGGTATCGTTGCGAAGGACACAATTACCTCTTTGAGGAAGAGGTAGTCTTCGAGGATGAAATAGCAAAATGTTCCAAATGTGGCAGGACTCTCGAAGTGAAGAATGAGAAGATGTCCAAATCGAAGAACAATGTCGTTGACCCGGATGATATCATTACACAATACGGTGCTGACACAATGCGTGTGTTCATGCTCTTTACCGCTCCTCCAGAACGCGACTTAGATTGGAGCGAGCAGGCTGTTGCGGGTAGTTCTCGGCGTCTGAATCGCATCTGGCGCATCTTTCACAAATTCCTGCCGCAGATTGAAAATGTCTCTCCTGAATACGACGCAGGCAAAATTGTGGGCGACGCTCAAAAACTCCGCCAAATTACCCACGAAACTATCAAACAGGTGAGCATCGACATTGAGGAACGCCTGCATTTCAACACCGCCATCAGCCGTATTGACGAACTCGTCAACTTTCTATACCAAATTAAACCTCCCGAAGATGGCACCTACCTTTCCGTCCTGCGGGAATCAATCGAATCGCTGGTGCTGCTGCTTTCACCTTTTGCCCCCCACATCGCCGAGGAACTATGGGAAAAACTTGGCAAACAACCCAGTATCCTCAACGCACCTTGGCCTGAGTGGGATGAGCAAGCGCTGAAAGTAGAGGAAATTCTGATTGTCATTCAGGTCAACGGCAGACTCCGCGGCAGAATCAACGTCCCCGCCGACTCAACCGAAGATGAAATCCGCGAGGCTGCCCTGGCAGACGAGAGAATCCAGAAATACATCGCCGGCAAGGAAGTGAAAAAGGTTGTAGTCGTGCCAAAACGCCTTGCGAATATCGTAGTTTGATTCGTTAATCATTACTTTTGTAGCGACTGCTCTCTGTCCCAGCCTTTGGAGTGCGAAAAATATGTTTTCGCAGCAGGACGGGACGGAGAGCGTCCACTACGACATTTTCGTGAAAAGGTGAATGGATTGAAGATTGAAAAGACAGAAGTCTCCCCCACGATTGAAAAAATTGCTCTCCGCTACGCTACATGCAAAAATACACTTCGTTGATTTTTGCCCGAAGGGGCGAAGCGATCTTTTCACTCCAATTAATATTTTCAAACGGCGTGGGGAATTTCTGAATCAATCAAATTTCGCTTGACAGACTAAAATCTGAACGGTAAAATACTAAAAAGAGACGAAGATACTCTGCATGATTGGGAGGTGTTATAAATGCAAAAAGTTATTCTTGGTAAAACGGGGCTATCCGTTTCAAAGCTATCAGTAGGTACGGATACGAAAATAAGTGCTGATTATGGAGGTAAACTGCTGAAGAGGGCTTTTGAGTTGGGGGTGAATTTCTGGGATACGGATAGTGGCTATGGAACACATCCCGCCGTTAGAGAAGGGCTGCGCGGGCTAAATAGACAGGACATCGCCGTCGCTTCAAAAACTTATGCAAAAACCTACGACGGTGCGCAAAAAGATTTGTATTCATCTCTTGAAGAGCTAAACACCGATTATATCGACATCTTCCACCTCCACGCAGTTGACACGATGGAAGATTTTCAAGGACGGCACGATGCTCTGCGGGTGCTACGGGAATCCAAGGAAAAAGGATTGATACGCGCCGTAGGGGTATCTACTCACACAGTGGAAGCCACACAAGCACTGTCAACAGTTTCTGACATTGACGTTGTGCTGACAGTTATTAGTAAGACGGGTGCAAATATTCGTCGTGGCGGCAAGCTTGCTGATATGTTAGTCGTTGCCAAAGCGTTGCATGATAACGGCAAGGGCGTATATGCCATGAAACCCTTAGACAGAAATAAACGGGCTGGAAGTGTTGAATCCTACTTGTCCTACATATTCAATCTGCCGTATGTGCATTCAATCTGCGTGGGAATGAGAACGATTGAAGAGTTGGAAATGAACGCTCGTATAATCAACGAGTTAGAGGGAATTTAATGCCTAAACACCGGCGCAAGAATAGCAAACCAAAATCGAATCCACTCGAAACTTGACAGATTAATGTCGAGATGTGAATCTCGCCCTACGATATTAGATACAGGAGGAAAAAAATATGACATCTCGGGAAAGAGTTTTAGTAGCTTTCGCACGTAAACCGACTGATAAAATACCTGTACATCACATCGGGTTTTCCGGGTACGCGGCTTCAGTGATATTGGGAAGAGAGGCTTATGTGGGCGGTGCCATACAGCAGTGGCGTGAAATGAAAGCTCTATGGGATGGAACAGATGCGCACAGGGAATTTTTAGAAAAGTCAGAAAAGGACGCAGTTGACGTAGCTTTGGCGGCTGACCACGATATACTTCGTCTTCAATATTGGAGGTGGACGACAAAGCCGACGCAAAAAATAGATGAATATACTTTCCTCTTCGGCAACCCTGAGAAAAATTGGTATACCTTATGTTTTGACCCAAATATCGAGTTATTTCACAGGACAGAAGGATATGGAAACACAGAAAAACAACTTCCTACGCCAGAAGAACCGAAAAAGTCGTCGATGGAGGAATTAGAGGCGAGTTTGGAAAGGCAGGAAAAAGAGTTGGAGAATTACCATCCAAGCGAGGAGGCGGACTCTGACATTCAAACTACGCTGGAAAAATATAAGGATTATGCTGTGAGAATTGGCGGCGGTACGGTGAGTATTCCGTATAACCAATTTTGGCTTGAGACTACAGCCCTGCGACCGGATTTAGTCGCACGCTCTGCCAATATACAAGCCGAAAGAACTGCCAGACAGATGGCAAGATTGGCAGCTTCAGGAGTGAAACTTGTATTTGCCGGAAGCGATTTCGCATCAAACGAGGGGCCGATGTATTCACCCAAGGTATTCCGTGAAATTCTGCTGCCGGGGCTGAAGAAAATCACCCAAGCATGCCATAAACACGGTATGTATTACCTCACCGCCAGCGACGGCAATCTCTGGCCCGTCGCTGATGATGTGTTCGGCAACTCAGGTGTGGACGGGTATTTTGAAATTGACCGCAGAGCAGGAATGGACTTAGGTAAATTGAAAGAGCGTTTCCCACACCTTACGCTCATCGGCAATATCAGTTCGCATACGTTGCACCTCGGCACAAAGGAAGAAGTCATAGAAGAGGTGTTATCTTGCATTGAGGTGGCGGAAAAATATGGCGGGGTTATAATTGGCGCGTCCAACTACATAATGCCAGGAACGCCAGAAGAGAATATATGGGCAATGCTCGAAACCATTAGAAAGTACAGATAGGAGTGTATTAACGTCAGTTCGGGATAACGATACAGTTGTTACCTATCTACCTTCTGCACAGGCAGATAAGAATCAACACAAATTACACGAATTGGACGAATTACACAAATTCTTTTAAATTTGTGATATTCGCTTAATTTGAGGCATTCGTGATACTGTCATTCGTGTTCTAATCTTTACCCCAAATTCTTATCCCGAATTCACGTTATTATGTGTTATCACTAAATACTTGATAATTCTCACGCTGACTTGTTTTTTACCCTGAATAGTAAAGAGTGAAAAGTAAAGAGTGAACTGCCTTATT
>CAZRLY010000313.1:0-5887 GCA_964601015.1 uncultured bacterium | reverse complement strand
TTAAACATCGCAGGCAAAAACGATTTTGTCTGCCTTACTGGTTCGTTTGTCCCGCTTGGAGAAGCGATGTAACTGCTTGGGTTATAAAGCAAACTACTATAGATGAGCGAAAATATAAAATTCAACGTAATAGCCCTTCACCCTTTCACCGATTGTAATTTGAACTGTCCTGTATGCTATCGCAGAAGACAGCCCACGGTTCACCAGAAAGACGAGAATTTTTTCTATGAACTGATTCCATATCTCAGCCAGCTTGCTCGGCAAATTGCACTCGGAGGCGGGGAGCCTTTCATAAAACCAGATTTTGTGGCGCGAATTTCGGAAGAATGCCAGAAATACCAACTTATTCTCAATGTTACTACAAATGGAAAGCTGTTGGTATACATCTTGGATGACGAGTTAAAAATCCTAACTCGTGGGATTACCATGCTGAATATCAGTTTCGACAAATACAAAATAAGGAATGGCGATGACGTAAGAACATATTTCAAGTTGGTGAAACGGTTGAAAAAATGTACCGATGTCAAAGTGGGTTGTAATCTGCTTGTAGACAGCGCAATGATGCGCCATTTGACCTTTACGCAAATTGTAACCGATATGTTTTTAAACGATGTTGACAGCGTCTATGTTTTATATCCGAAGCAAACGCCCGGACCGGACATGCTAAAATACGAATCGCAGTACAAATATCTCTCGGCAAAATACGCACACTTCTACGTTGATGACTTAACACATCGCATACTGACTGAGAGAAAATATGCCGGTTGGAGAAACAGTTGTCATTACGGGAAAGGGATTCTCAGTGTTGACGAAAACGGGTTTGTGAAGGGATGCAGTTTTGACACCGATGGCGTTATGGAACTATCAACGCCGAGTGAAATAATGGCAGCGCGTGAAATAGATTTTGAAAGGCGATACGATTGCCCGCATCTGGAGGTAAAACTATGATACTAAACCCAAATTGTAGCGAACTTGTAACCCATCTTGGCGCTACGGAGAAAGATGAAGTAATATCTGCCTTGAGAATTCTCAACAGCATTGAAGGATACGGAGTAGCGTGGAAAGTTGGCGATTTCGTTATTCCGGTGTTAGACGAGGACATTGAAGAGATTTTAATTTGGCCCCAGATAGAGGAATCGTGGGAGTGGGGCATCAAGCAGAAAATCAATCTGGATAGATTAATAGAACTGTGGACGGCGAGACTTGCTGAATCACCAGAAGCACAACGTGAAGTAGCAAGTGACATAAGGAAACAGATGTGTGAACGTGCTGGTAGTGTTCGTGCTTTTGAACTCATAGAAAACTGCCCGAAGAAACCGGATAAAGCGGCGGGAGTGAGTGTCTACATTCGGTGGGGATGCTACTGTGACAAGCCCGGCTTGAATATCTGCTTATCACAACATTGTGCTGTTAGCGAATTTCCGATTTTTCACAAGGTTGGAAAAATATTCAACAGCGATTATGAGGCACACGACGGCGGTAGCGTAGCTGATTACGAAAGATGGCTGGCGGGAGTGACTGATTAGAGCCACTCATGAGAAAAAGCGATGATACTGAATCCAACCTGTGGCGAACTTGTTCTGGACGCGTCACATTTTTCGTTTGAAAAATCAACGGCGATTTGGTAAAATTCAAAGCTGGAGGTTTTCATGGCAGTATTATCCTACCTGAGAGCAACAGGATTGAAACTCGGTATTCTCATTAACTTCGGCGAGAAAAGCGTCCAATACACTCGTATCGTAAACTAAAAGTCTCTATTTGTGAAATTCGTCGCATTCGTAAAATTCGTGATTAAAAGAGAAGGTTTTTACACGGCTTCAATAATAACCCGAACTCACGTTAAATACGTTTCCATTGTTGATGGTTTACAGGGGAAATTTTGAACGACAGAAAGAGATAGCGGCGTTCTTCGTAAAGCATTACCAGAAACTCAAGAGATATGCTCGTTTTGTGTCTACAATTCACATTGAAGCCCTCAAGGAGGTGTTAAAAATGATGGATTTAAGCAGTCTGCGAGGATTTGACCTGAATCTTCCAGCAATTATTGACCTTTTCGGTACGGAAAAAGTGCTGGAGACGCTCGGCAAGGAGAAGGTGATAGATACGATTGGCTTGGACGAAGTGATAGAAACGGCTGGTTTGGACAAAGTGATAGAGACGGCCGGGCGAGAGAGGCTCCTTGAGGAGATGTTTCCTAATCTTTCCAAAGAGCAGATAAAAAGGCTAATCGAGCAAAATGGCTCCGGTGGAAAAGTTACTGAATCTGATTAAGTACCTATCCTAAAAACGGGTAGCCATAGTTCCTATTAACAAGCTGTATTCCAACTTTCAGGTTGGTCTTCTACACTCTCAAGCAAAGGCGAGATAAACGTGACTAATCAACTTGCAAAAGACATCACTTTCGATATTGTTCTTGAAGTTGACGAAGATGGAAAATATGTCGTTGAATGCACCACATTGCCCGGATGTCTTTCGGAAGGCGATACAATAGAGGAAGCTATCGAAAACATAACCGAGGCAATAGTTGGCTGCATCAAGTCAAGGATTAAACTAACTGCAAAGAATTATACGGCAGATAAAGTCGTAGCGTAACACCCCCTGTGGGCGTCTTGTGGGCGCTCTATCGGATGAAGCGGGGTTGCTATAAATTCAAAATTAGGAGGAAAAATGATAAACAACAAATCCCACACGGCGAAATTGGGGAGGAGAATTTTAATTTTTTTCGCCATACTCGGGATATCCGTGATGTTTACCTCCCCGGTTTGGGCGCAAGAGGCATCTTCCGAAAAACCGAATTTGACATGGCTTGCGCTTGTTGGTTCGATTTTAGCGTTACTTTTTACCGTCTACTTAACTTTCAAGATTTTTCGAGTTGACGAGGGCACCGACATGATGAAGAGCATTGCCGAGGCAGTGCGGGAGGGCGCGAACGCCTATCTGAAACGTCAATATGCTGTCGTGGCGATTTACTTCGCGGTTATGTTCGTATTGTTAGGGCTGATGTCGTGGGTTTTCCCGTTGGGCAAGGCTGCGAAATATCTGGCGGCACCCGTCCCATTCGCATTCCTGACTGGCGGGTTTTTCTCAGGTTTGTGCGGCTATTTGGGCATGAAGATAGCCACCCACTCCAACGCACGTACCGCAAACGCCGCGCGGACAAGTTTGAACAGCGGCTTGCGAGTGGCGTTTTCCAGCGGCGCTGTTATGGGTTTGATGGTGGTAGGATTCGGGTTGTTGGATATTAGCCTTTGGTTTTACGTCTTGAAATACTTCCTCTACCCTATCAAAGAAGGTTTCACGGAAGCCGACCAAATCCGTACCATTACAAGTACGATGTTGACGTTCGGCATGGGCGCTTCTTCACAAGCGTTATTCGCCCGCGTAGGCGGCGGAATCTTCACAAAAGCCGCTGACGTTGGTGCGGACTTAGTTGGAAAAGTTTCCCTTGACATTCCCGAAGATGACCCGAGGAACCCCGCTGTCATCGCTGATAACGTGGGCGACAACGTTGGCGATGTAGCCGGAATGGGTGCTGATTTGTACGAATCCTACGTCGGCTCTATCGTCGCAACGATGGCACTTGGCGCGGCGGCTTTCGCAAAATACGGCATGGCTTTGCAAAGCATCACCGTCCCGATGGTAATGGCAGCCATTGGAGTTGTAGCATCCATCTTGGGAACGTTTCTTGTCCGAGCGGGTGAGGACGCTACACAAAAAGTCCTGCTCAGAGCATTGCGCATCGGCATCTATTTCAGTGCTGCTCTAATAGCAATCGCCGCTCTATTTATAGTGATAATAACCCTTGGCGGCGAGTATGTAGGCATCTGGGGTTCGGTTATGATGGGGTTGATTGCCGGGCTGATTATCGGGTACGTTACGGAATTTTTTACATCCGATAATTACCGTCCTACCCGGTCAATTGCACAGCAAGCCAAAACCGGCCCAGCCACCGTCATCATTCAAGGTTTATCGGTAGGAATGATGAGCACCGCCATCCCTGTCCTTACAGTCGCCATAGGAATTTTACTCAGTTTCCTGTTCAGCGCGACGGCTGGCGGAGCATCCCTGAAAAGTCTTGATGTCAGCATGGGGCTTTACGGTGTCGGCATAGCGGCGGTGGGAATGTTGAGCACTCTGGGAATCACGTTAGCGACTGACGCCTACGGCCCGGTCGCCGACAACGCAGGTGGAAACGCAGAGATGGCAGAACTGCCCCCGGAAGTCCGCGAGCGAACGGACGCGCTTGACGCTCTCGGAAATACTACAGCGGCAACCGGGAAAGGTTTTGCTATCGGTTCAGCGGCTTTGACCGCGTTAGCTCTAATTTCTGCATTCAAGGAGGAGGCTCTCAAGTTCCTGTGCGACTTCAAATCAGAGACATTAATTCCGCTGCTCCAGAAAATTACCCCTGAACAATTAGCGGCTTTGAGTCAATCTGAAAGCGGAAAAATCAAAGAAGTTATTTCTGGAGTTGATGCAAATGGTGTCGCGACAACCGCTTTAGATAAGTTTGAGGCTTTCGGAATAATGGAGCGCACTACGGACTTGAAGTATTTAGCGTTGCAGTTCCTGCACGAATTTTTCGACATCACGCTTGACAATCCAACCGTGTTGATAGGACTGTTCATCGGTGCGATGTTGCCGTTCGTATTCTGCTCGCTCACGATGCAAGCTGTCGGAAGAGCGGCTGGCAAGATAGTCACCGAAGTGCTCAGGCAGTTTGCTGAACTCGGCTTGATGGACAGGAAAAACAAACCTGACTATCAAAGTTGCGTGCGCATCAGCACAATCTCGGCGCAGAAGGAGATGATAATACCTTCCATTCTGGCGATAGCTTCACCCATCGTAATAGGACTTCTGTTGGGGGTTGCAGGAGTTGTCGGATTGCTTGCGGGCGCGCTGGTAACGGGCTTCGCCGTCGCGGTCATGATGGCTAACGCCGGCGGTGCCTGGGACAACGCCAAAAAGTACATCGAAAAAGCCGCACTCGTGGAAGAACTGTGGGCACCAAAGGAACTCGTAGCCACCGCTAAAAACGCACCCGACGCTAATGTGGAAAACGGCGTGCTGGTGCTGACAGATAAAGGACAAGACGATGAGGTGTTGAAAAGCCTTTCCGAAGGACAGAAGGAAGGTTTTGAACTCGTGCATGTCCATCGCGGCAAAGGCTCGGAATTCCACAAGGCAAGCGTCATCGGCGATACAGTCGGTGACCCGTTTAAAGACACCTCCGGCCCATCACTCAACATTTTGATAAAGTTGATGTCGATGGTTTCGTTAGTGTTCGCATCGTTCATCGTGCAGAACGCATTATTTTAGACAGGGCTATTTTGGAGCCATTTTTGGAGTGCAATGAATCAATCATTGTCGTCTTTGGAGTGCGACGACTCAGGCGTTGCCAACGATTACGCGCCCCACTTCATTCTTTTGATGGAAACCTTATGCCTTTAGCAGTGTCATATTTTATTGAGGAGATTGCGGCGTTTCATCCCGATTTAGAACTAAACAGCGCTGTTTTATCCGCTGTAGGGGTGATGAAAGATTATTCAGAAAGTCCGTGTAACTTTACCCTGAAATGCCAGAATGTAGTTTCCGAGATGCTCAATGCGACTGACCAAATTTTGCTTAACGTGTATTGGCGCAATGAAACTCAGATTCGCGCTGAAAATCTTCTCAGAACTTATCAACGAAATCGTATTGTGGAGGACGCGGCAATTGCCATCACTTGCATTTTATTCCCCAAAGTGGTAAATTTTGGGCTGCATGTAACTGACTACGGTGATAGAGCGGATTATTGGACAGACGATGACTTATTTCTCGTTGAGAGGCTGTGTGAAAAGTAGACTCACTATGTCAAGGAAAAAATTTCCCTCAGCTTTGAGCAATG
>CAZRLY010000312.1:0-5888 GCA_964601015.1 uncultured bacterium | reverse complement strand
GGATATAAACGGTATTTGTAAGTGCATATCATGACTAAACCCCTTCTTGAGCTTCAATGTATTTACGGATTGTTTCAGCGGACACCTCGCCTGCTGTCCCAACATAGTAAGAATGTGTCCATAATGAAGGAAGCCTGCTTTTTAATGGATTGACGATTGCTTGGATTGAAGATTGTTTTATCTTTTCAATCTTCAATCTTCAATAGTCAATCTTCAATCTCCGGTTTCCTTTTTTGCCAATTCTTTTCCCCAATCTTCTGCCTTAAAATTCGTCCAAAGGTCAGAATTTTTGTCATATCTACATACGCCGCCTGAGAATGTGCCAAACCAAATATATCTGCCGTCTATGGCAATATCTCGGATGTTGTCGTCTGACAAACCATCGCGGCTGGTGAACACATCCCATGATTCAGTTGATGTGTCGTATCGGCTTACTCCCCTGTTGGAACTCCCTACCCAGATATACTGGCTGTCAGCAGTTATTGAGCTTACGCGATTGCTCGCCAGTCCATCTTTTTCAGTGAAGGTTTTCCAGAATCCCCCAACCGTATCGTATCGGTGAAGTCCTTCCCGCGTACCTACCCATACCGAGTCACCATCCACAAGGACGACAGTGATTTTCTTGCGCGTCAGTTCTTCAGGTATATTGACGTCTTCTGCTGGTTTCTTGTCGTTGATATTGTATACGAGCAGTCCTCTTTCGCGTCCGATGTAAGCGCAATCTCCGATGATGCCCAACGATGTACAATCAACCAAACCGATGTGTTCTTCGACGCTTTTTGTCGGTGATGCGAAGTGCCGTCCATCGGCGACGTAATCTGTATACGATGAGCCTGAGAACACCTGCCACGACGCCCATGTGCGATGCGGCTCGAATACGGCTAACTTGTTGGCGCACAATACCCACAACCGTTTGGTGCCGATTTCAATATCTCTGATGCCATTGAGGAACTGGAAAAACGCCACCGTTCCGTTCGCGGATTTGTCGAACATAAATAACCCATTGTCAGAACCGAGCCACAAATATCTGTTAGATTCGGCTATAACTCGAATGCTTGCCCGCACGGCTGAAGTGCCACCCGAGGAGGGGGATATTCTTTCAGCGAGGGTTTGAATGGATATGTCGTATAGCGTCGCTGATACTTCATCGAATCCCACCGTCTCCAATGGTATTTCCTCCCATTTGTCTCCTAACTTGTCGTATCTGCTTAGTCCAATGCGAGTTCCTACCCATACATAAGTTGGTCCGGATGCGACAGATTTTATGTTGTAGCTGCTCAGTCCTGTGACCAAAGATTCCTTCGTCTCCACCGCAGGTACTTTATTGTAAGTCAACCATCGGTCATTTAGCACATCGTATCTTGATAAGCCAGAATCGGTGCCGAACCAGACGATGTCGCGGTCGACCAACAGGGATTGGACGTTGTTGCCCGCCAATCCGTCGCGCTCGGTGAACGCTTTTCCCCTATCGGTGACTTCGTCGTAAAGCGTCGCCCCTCCTGATGTGCCGAACCAGGCATAATCTTGTACCGTATCCACTGCTTTCACCTTCGCTCCCGCCAGTCCGTCTGATTTTTTTAATGGGCTGAACGAACCGATTTCCTTGTCATAGATGGATACTCCGGAGGGTGTGGTAAAGAAGACGTATTTGCCTTCTACGCCGATAGAGAGTACCTTGTTGTTAATCAACCCGTCGCTTACCGTGAAGGTAGTCCATTCATTTGTCTCTGTCTTGAGCGGGTGTATACCTTCGTGAGAGACAAATGCGCTGTTCTTTCGGGCTACGCCAGCGTCTGTGCCGAACCATATATCCGTCCCATCTACCATCACTGCCCAAATGTGGTCATCTGGTAATCCGTCGGCTTTGGATAGGGTTGTCCACTTGGAGGTTTTCTTATCGAATCGGGACGCGCCTTTGCGAGTTCCCGCCCATATTGCCTCGTCGTCCGCCGCTAATGAAAATACAGTTTCATCCGACAGCCCTTCTTTTCCCATATACCCAGTCCACATATCTGACACTGCGTCATATCGGCTTATGCCGGCATCTGTGCCAACCCAAAGGTCAATTCCATCCACTAATAACGCATGTACGTTGGAGTTTATCAACCCTTCAGCCGGCAATCCAGATGCTGGAGGGACATAATTGAGCCAGTTTTGCGTTATTTTGTCGTATTTGCTTATCCCGGCGGGTGTGCCAAAATACATAAATTCTTCGTCTCCTGCTATTGTTTGAACGTTTGCATCAACCAGCACGTCTCTGCTGCCCTGTTTGGTCGGAGAGTAAACCCACCACGCTCCGTCAAGTTTGTTGTACCTGTAGATACCTCCATCGGTGGCGAACCACACGTACGGTTCTGTGTTGTCTACATCCTTAACGCTGACGCGTGACAGTCCTTCTACGTCATCGTCGGTGAATATTTTGCATTTGGGTTTTCCAGTTTCAAGGGTGAAGTAGCAGATTCCCCCTCTGTATGCCAGCCATACGCCTTTACCATCAAGTGCGAGAGCGTTTATGACATTTTTGGGCAAACCGTCTTCGACGGTAAATTCAGTCCAATCTCCCGTTTCTTTGTCAAGGATGCTCAGTCCTCCCTTCGTCCCAGCCCAGACTCTCTTCTCATCCACATCCACATCTGTAATCACATTCCCTGCCATATTGTCCGATACCTTAAACGTATCCCAAACACCCTGCCCCTTATCGTATTTTCTTATCCCAGCTTTTGTGCCTACCCAAAGGCATTTTGGGTCAACAGTCAAAGTCGTAATGTAAGATGAAATCTCATCTGCGGTTGGTTTGTCATCACTCAACCTAAAGGTTTTCCACTCGCCCGTAGTGTCGTCGTATCTTGACAAACCTGCTTTTGTACCTACCCAGATATATTTTCCGTCTACTACGATAGCCGTCACCTCGTCGGACGGCAAGCCCGTTTTGTTTGCTTTGAAGTTATCCCAATTCGATGATGAAACGGTTACTGATGATTTGTCCAGTCGGGATACGCCTTCGTCCGTACCCAGCCAGACGTAGTTCCCGACCAATTCGATGCTCCTGATTGAAGAACCTGCCATGCCATCTGAGCGGGTAAATGTACGCCAATTTTCGCCTTCCCACTCGAACCTGCTTAAAGCATTCCGGGTAGCAAACCACGCATATTTGTAGTCTGCGGCGACGGCCGTGACGTAACTGGAAGGCAACGCCCTTTCAATGCGAAAGTTTTCCCACGTCTGAGCATCCAAATTGTATCTTGTGAGTCCGTGTGGTGTGCCTGCCCAAACCTCCTGTCCTACTATTGCAAGCGCAGTCACTTCATTGTCGATGAGTCCATCCTCCGCAGTGAATATGCGTCCTGCACCCATCCAGGAATCCAACATAGCCAATCCCGAGTTCGTCCCCGCCCATATTCTACCTGGTGTCGCCCTCACCACAAGAAAGTTGGCAGCGGCACTTAAACGGACTGTTACGGCAAAGGTTGAAAACTGCCTGTATTGCCAGCCCATTACCTCCCAGAATTCCCGGCGGTTTCTGCTGCGATGCCGGGATTTATAGGCGACGCGCGCTCGCTGGGCATCTCGTGGAATTGATTTATCGTATTTCACCAAACCCCTGCCTGTGGCGACGTAAACGCCATCGCCTTCGCCGTCGATGGAATGGATGGTATCTGCGGGTATTGGACAATCTGGCGATTTGCGCTCAGTGCCATCGAAAGCATACCATACGCTGCCGGCACTTGAGAAATATTCCCACTTCTTGTAGCGTTGATTGTACCGCGCCAATCCGCCCTTAGTACCTATCCAGACATAATTTTGGTCTTGATATATGCAGGTTACTTCGTTGGATGACAGTCCCTCGAAAGAGGGGAATGAAATCCACTTGTGCTTACTCTTATTGTATATGCTCGCGCCTTTGGCTGTGCCAAACCAGACGTTGCTGCCATAGGCAAAAATCGAAGTTACTTTGTCCTCTAACAAGCCGTCCTGTGACGTATAGCTTATCCAGGCGTCCGTTTCCGTGTCGTATAACGATACTCCCGCATCCGTGCCGAACCAGATGCGTCCTGAAGGCACGCTTCTTAGTATGCCCTCTTTCAGTTCGACCGCGATGCAGTTGACTGAGTTGTCTGCCAGTCCATCGGCTGCCGTGAAGAAATACCATTTGCCCGTCTCGCGGTCAAAGCGGTTGACGCCCTTTTCCGTGGCAGCCCAGACATACTTTTTGCCACCGGCTACATCACGCAACTCACCCCCAACAAGTACGTCTACAGCCCCTTTTTCCTCACCTATCACTCCAACGGACAAACTTATTAATAGTAAAAAAACAGTTGTGTGAAAAATTATGCGTTTGAATTCGATACATAACATTATGTTTGTTTCCTCCCAACGAGTTAGATTTCAAAAATAACCAGACTTCCAGGCTCCGGGGCACCAGGCAAAACCTCGTGTCTGGTGCCTGAAAGTCTCGTGTCTCCCGGCTGGAGTTTTCTTGCCTTTTTTATCATTTATCATTGATAATTTAACATTTAGCATTTTCCCTCGTAACCAATCACCAATAACGTCATCAAGCAAAAGATGCTTCACGCACCCGCTTACCCGCTCAACGAGACACTACCCGTACTCGAAAAGGCTCCGCAACGCCTGTCTCAATGTCTGGGCCCTTGGAAAAGTTGCGCAAGCGGGCAAGAAGAGGATGCGTCACCTCCTGCCCTTTAGGCACCAATAGAGTGCCTTCTTTAGACCAAATATCCTCGTCTGCAACCATGCCTGCCTTGAGTTCACTTACCCCAATGTCCTCGATTCTCGTTTCCACATCAACTTCGTCCATCTGGAGTTTCTCAAGAACCTCCAGCACCGTTGGATTGTATATGCCCGGTCGACCGCGCAATTTGGATAAAGCAGCTTTATGTGATAACCCTCCAGCCACCAGTCGGTCAAAGTCGAGGGTAACCTTGAGGATGTCTGCCCCCAGTATAATCATCTGCTCTTGAGTTGATTTTGGCATCATGTTGTCGGCACGCACAAATCGCTGCTGTTGTTCTTTTATCATCTGAGCTACTGGTTCTAATCGTGGAATGTTGGACAACAGTTTGTGTCCGGCCGACGGATGAGTGGAGAATATTCTCAATTCGTCGTCGGACAATGGCTCCCCAGCGTAAACCTTATCGCATATTTCGGGGGGCAAGGTGACGCATCCAATTTGTGAAAGCATGGCTGCCAATTCAAACTGCCACTGGTTGGATAATAGCATTCGGGCGGCGATGCTTTTGACGTAGCGTCTAATTCGAGAACCACGGCTGAAGGCCGCCGGATTTACCATGCCTAATATTTCAGTTAAAACCTTGACACTACCAGCGAGCGTGTCTTTTAGCAGTTGCTGTTCAGCGATGATAAGTCGATATTGTTTGATGCCTGCCTTGAGCGATTTAGCAAGGGTTTCCGGCGGGCAGGGTTTGGTGAGGAAACGAAAAATGTTCCCTTCATTCACAGCTTCGATGGCTGTCTGTTGGTCAGCGTTTCCTGTAAGCATCATGCGTACGCTGTCAGGAGCGCGTTCTTTTACCTCGGCGAGAAACTGTATGCCGTCCATACCGGGCATGCGCATGTCGCTTACGATGACAGCAAATGGCCCTTTGCCGTCTATGACTTCAAGTGCCTGTTTTCCACTTTCTGCAACCTCGATTGTGAATTGTTTACGCAAGTTGCGTTTGTAACCCGCCAGTACCTTTGGTTCATCATCTACGAGCAGGACTTTTGGCTCTTTATCCAGGAAAACTGTTTTTTCAGTCATCAGTTGTCTCCTTCATCTTTATGTTGGGGGGGGGGGGACAAGCCAAAGGAGAGGGCAATACCTTCTCCGCCCCCCGAAAAGGCCCGCCGCCTTGGTGTTACGGCGATCC